>SMLU01000001.1:1554326-1865191 GCA_007859745.1 Phycisphaerae bacterium RAS1
CGAAGCGCGAGCGAGCGCAGGTCGCGGTGGGCGCTCGCTTACGCTTCGCGTTCTGAAATGTCGAGCCAACTCGCGCAGACTGGTTTGGCGTGGCTCTGATGTTGCGCGTTGCGGCCGATTGCGACCGGCCCCGCACCGCGCCTAGAGTTCCCGCATGCGTCACGCAGTCATCATGGCCGGCGGCTCGGGTACGCGGCTCTGGCCGCTGTCGCGGCGGATGCGCCCCAAACAGCTCATGCGGCTCTTCGACGGCGCGTCGCTGCTGGAGCTGTCGCGCCGCCGGCTCACGGGCATCTTCGAACCGCACAATATCTGGGTGATCACGTCGGCCGCGTATCTCGATCTCGTCGCCGCGGCGCTGCCTGATCTGCCGCGCGAGAACCTGATCGGCGAGCCGATGGGCCGCGACACGGCCAACGCCATCGGCCTGGCGGCGCACGTGCTGGCGCGGCGCGACGCCGGCGCCACCATGGCCGTTTTCACCGCCGACCATCTCATCAGCCCGCAGGAGTCTTTCGCCGCCGCCATCCGCGCCGGGCTGGACGCGGCCGAGAAATTCCCGACCAGCCTGATCACCTTCGGCGTCACGCCCGACAGCCCGCACACCGGCTATGGCTACGTTCGCCGCGGCGAGCCGACCGCGCCGCACACGTTTCGCGCGGCCGAGTTCAGGGAGAAGCCCACCCGCGACGTGGCCGAGGCGTATCTGAAATCCGGCGAGTACTACTGGAACAGCGGCATGTTCTGCTGGACCTCGGCAGCGATCCTGGCGGAGCTTCAGCGGCAGCTTCCCGAGAACGACCGCGATCTGGCGGCGCTGGCGGCCGACTGGCCGCGCCTCGCCGGCACGCGCGAATGCGGCGAGCGCTTCGGAAAGCTGCGAAAAATATCGATCGACTACGGCGTGATGGAAAAAGCCGCCAGCGTGATGGTGGTCGAAATGAACTGCCGCTGGCTGGATCTCGGCTCGTGGACGGCGATCGCGAAGACGCGCCTACCCGACGCGGCCGGAAACGTCGTCGTGGCGCCCCGGGCCGTCACGCACGAATCGTCGGGGACGACGGTCGTGAGCGAGACAGATCACCTGGTGGTGGCCCTGGGCGTCCGCGATCTGATTATCATTCACAGTGATGACGCCACGCTCGTCTGCCACCGGGACCATGAGCAGCAGATCAAAGACCTGGCCGAGCTTCGCCGCACGCGCTTCGCCGAGCAGTACGAGTAGGGTCCGCTGTGCGGACCACAATGTGGGTAGGGTCCGCTGTGCGTACCCCGCCCGTGCGGCGATTCTCAGAGTAACCACGTCGCGAGTCCTTGATCCGTGGTCCGCGCAGCGGACCCTACTCATGCTCATGCTCGCCATTCGACTGTTCCTCATCGGAGCTGTCGCCGCAATCGCCGGTGCCCAACCCGCCTCGCAATCCTCGACCGCCGCCGCGCCGCCTGACGGTTATTTCCTGCGCGTCACAAGCGCGTCGGTCAACGTCCGCTCGCGCGCCGATCGCAACAGCGTCGCCGTCACGCGCGTCGCGCGCGACAGCGTTCTGATCGGCGACGGCGAGGAGTTCGGCTGGCACCGCGTCCGCCCGCCCGCCGGTGCGTTCTGCTACGTCGCGTCGCAGTTCGTGCTCGACCAGGGCGACGGCGTGGGCCTGGTCAGCGTGCAGAGCGGCGCGCTGCGCGCGCGAGTCGGCAGCACGATTGCGAGCGTTGATCCGGCGCACGGCGAAGTGCAGGCGTTGCTCCCCAGCGGCTCGTTCGTCCGCATCGTCGGGCGCGACGGAGAATGGCTGCGAATTGAACCGCCGGAGTCCGTGCGCGTGTTCGTCGCCGCCGACTTTGTCGAGCGGATCGACGCCCAGGTCGCCGCTCGGCTGCGGCCGGCTGCCGGCGGCGGCGCGGCCGGCGACCCGGCGAGCTCCGCCCCCGCGGGCGAGCTGCCCGAGCCGCCCGACCTTTCCGGCGAGTGGGGCCGGAAACTGGCGGCGATTGAATCGCAGATCGCGAGCGAGTCGGCGCGAGACCCGCTCGACGCCGACTGGGCGCGCCTCGCTGAACCGCTGAAACCGATCGCCGCGCAGCGCGAGGAGCCGCGCGTCGCACTGCTCGCGGCCCGTTGGGTCGAGCGGCTTGCGCAGCGCCGGTCCGATCAGGCGGTCCTGCGCGAGGCGCGGCAGATTACTGAAAAAGAGTCGCGGGCCGCCGCCCAGTTTGAGCGCGAAATCGGCGCCATCGGCCGGGCGCGCGAGCCGGAAACGTCGCAGCCGGCCTTTGCCGCCCGCGGCATTCTCCTGCCCAGTTTCGTCGTGGTGGGCGACCAGCGGCGGCAGTTCAAGCTTCAGGATCCTTTCACGCTTCGCGTCGCAGCCTACGTCGACTTTCCGCCCGAGGCCGGGATCGACCCGGAGCAGTACCAGGGTCAGCTCGTCGGCGTGCAGGGACACGTGCAGCGCGACGCCGGCCTCGGCGCGGACCGCGTCCGCGTGTCGCATCTGACCCCGCTTCGGCCCGGCCCGGCCTCGCAACCCTCTCGCCAGCCGCGCTGAAGCCGACTACAATTCTCCCGGCGCGAAGCGTCTGACCTGCTATTCGAGGACTACGACGATGAAGACCTGGTGGAAGCGCGGTCGGAAATGGACCCTGTATGTCGGCCTGGGCCTGGGCGCGACCATGCCTCAGACCAGTTGCGGACTGAACGACCGCGAGCTCTCGCAGATCTACCAATCGGTCCTGACGACCGGCCTGACGACGCTCGTGACCGCGTTCGCCCAGAACTTCGCGGCGACGGTCGCGGGAAACAACGCTAACACCAACTGACCGCGCGGGTCTAACGGTGATGATGAAGTCGCCTGGCCGATCCCCGCTGCCGCCGCGCGCCCTGTCGGCCATCCTGCTCGCCGCGCTACTGCCCTTCAGCGGCTGCGGCGAGGGCAAGCGCCGGGCCGAAGTCACCCAGTTTCCGGCCTGGGATTTCCAGGAGTACCCCCGCATCCTGGTCGTGCCGATCAAGGCGGCCGACAAAAACGCGCGCGCCGCGGCGGAGCGCGCCACCGGCGTGCTGGTCGATCAGTTGGCGGCCAGCGGGGCGTTCGAAGTGCTCTCCGCCGCCGAGCGCGCCGCGATTCTCAAGGAACAGGACCTGTCGCGGCTCGAGGACGTGGCCGACGCCGACACGGCCATCCCGGCCGGGAAAATCAAGACCGCTCAGGCGCTCGTCGTCGGCCAGATCACCACATGGCAGACTGACGTGCAGCAGCAGCAGCAGCAGGTGCCGCGGTACGCACGCGCCCGCAACGGCCGCATCGTGCGCGACGCCCGCACGCATCAGCCCGTCGTCACGGGATACGATGTGTATGTCTCCGTGCGGCACGTCGCCCGCGTCGCCGGCTCGCTGCAGGTCATCGACACGGCCACGGGCAAGGTGCTGCTCTCGCATAGCGTGGCGCCGATCGAGCTCGAGGACCACGGCCGCGGTGGTCCGCCGTCGCAATCGCCTCAGGATCTGGCCCTGCAGGCGACGCTGGAGATGGCGACCGAGTTCGCCAAGCGCGTCGCGCCGCAGCGGATCGCGGTCAAGCTGAGCGGCAAGAATCTGTTCGTCGCGACCGAATACTACGAAGGCCGCTACGAGGACACGAAGAAACTCCCCGCGTCGCTCTCGAATTTCCTGCTGGTGGTCTCCAACCTGCCGCGCGAGTGCGACCGCAACGACTTCCGCGTCGAGATCACCGCCGTCGACGGGCGCGAGACCCTGTTCCAGGAGCAATTCACGTGGTCCCATAGCTGGGGCGTGCGCGGGCGGGCCTGCGAAGTGCCGATTTCCGTGCTGGAAGCCAGTGGCGCGACGGCATTCAGCGCCAAGCTCTACAGCGCCGGCGACGACGCGCCGATTCTCAAGACGGAATTCCGCCTCGAAGTGCCCAAGGGCGCCAAACGCAAATCGAAGGAAGAGGCGTAGTTCTCCCGCCGTGAGCGCGTCCGGCGGATGACGCTTCAATAGTGGAGCGCCGCCGATGGCGGCCTCGAACAGCGAAAGCGAGGTGGGCGATGAGTTGCATTTCGGCTTTTCTTCGTTTGCGCGATGCGCTCGTACTTCTCGCGCTGGCGGCCTTAGCGCTGCCAGCGGGCATGGGCGGCTGCGCTCCCGGTACAGATCTGTTTAGCGCCGCGGGCGCGCTCAACGAGGACACGGCCGCCGCCCCGGACCAGGCCGGCCCGCGCGACATCCAGCAGGATCAGAATGACGCGCAAAACGTCGACCTGGCCCGCGAAGTCGAGGAAGCCGACATCGTCAAGCTCGAAGAGGGCTTCTTCTACATCGCTAATCCCTACCGCGGCCTGCGGATCATCGACGCCACCAACGCCGACTCACCGGTGCTCGCCGGCGGCGTGGCGGTTGGGGGGCGCGGCGTCGAGCTGTTCCTGCGCGACAACCGCGTCTTTCTCTTCACCGCGGCGGATTTCTACAACTGCGCCGGCCGGCCGGTCGGATTCGTCGAAGGCGAGTTCGACGCGCTGCTCACGCCCGACTACAACGGCAGCCGGCTGTGGGTCATCGACGTCACCGACAAGACGACGCCGACGATCGAGGAGCAGTTCGACTTTCCGGGCTTCGTAAAGGCGACGCGCCGCGTGGGCGACGTCATCTATGCCGTCGGAAACGCCGTCCCTGGCTTTGACGACAATCAGAACGACAACGCCGACAACAGCAACGACAACGGCGGCGATAACACAAACGACAACGCGGACAACACGAACGCCAACGACAACAACGCGAATTCGAACGACAACGGCGCCGACAACGCGAACGCCAATGACAACGCCGGCGAAAACTCGGCAGACGATCCGGTCGTGTTCGAGCCGATCGACCCGGCGCTGGCCACTTCCGTCTTCGTGACCTCGATCAGCATCGCCGACCTGGCCGACATCCACGCGGTCGAGACCGACTCCTTCGACGGCAATTCGCTCGACGTGCAGGTCGGCGAGAACGCGCTGTATGTGCTGGGCGACGATGCGGCCGACTTCGGCAACACGCTGGTCTCGTATGTCGATATCAGCGATCCCGCCGGCCAGATCATGCGCCGCGACCAGTTCCGCGTGCCCGGCACAGTCCGCAACCGCTTCTTCGCGGACGAGTTCGAGGGCGTCTTCCGCATCGTGACCGAGGCCTTCAACGAGTTCGATTTCCTGACCGCGGTCGCGCTCTACACCTACGACGTCAGCAATCCCGACCAGGTCACGCGCCTGGCCAAGCTGCCGATCGTCGCCAACGAGAGCCTGCGCGCGGTGCGCTTCGACGGCCCGCGCGGCTACGCCGTCACCTTCCAGCAGATTGACCCGCTGTTCGTGCTCGACCTGGCCGACCCGGCGGCGCCGAAGGTGAGCGGCAGCCTGGAGGTCCCCGGCTACAGCACGCACATCGTCCCCATGGGCGACCGCCTGGTCGCCGTCGGCTTCGACAACACCGAGGGTGTTCGGCCCGCCGTCGCACTCTATGACGTTTCCGATCCCGCCGCGCCGACGCAGCTCTCGCGCATCATCGTCGGGGACGCCTGGACCGGCAGCACGTCTTCCGAGGCGACCGTGGACGAAAAGGCGCTGCAGGTGCTCGAAGACGCCAAGCTCATCCTGCTGCCCTTCTCGACCACCGATTTCGAGACCGGCGGTTACGTCGATTCGCTGCAGCTCATCGATCTCGGCGCCGATGAGCTGAAGGCGCTGGGCACTGTCAGCCATCGCGGACTGGTCCGCCGCTCCGGCCTGATCGACGGCCGGCTCTGGGTGCTCTCCGACATCGCCTTCCAGACGGTGGACATCGGCGATCCGGCGGCGGCCGCGACGCTGAAGGAGATCGAGATCATCAGCGAGCAGGATCTGCTCGACGCCGGCCTTCAGAACTGCGTCGATTCTGCCCGCTTCCGCGGGTTTCCGGTCGAGTTCTTCGGGTTTGGGTTCTTCGGCGACGACGTGGTTTTCGGCGACACGTGCTGGCCGTTCTCGATCGCGCTGCCGGGGCTGAGCCTGGTTGGGATGTGGGTGGCCAAGAGGAAGTAGCGAGTTCAGAGTAGCGAGTAGCGAGTTGAAGACGGGCCGCCTCTCGCGCGGTCTTCGTCTTCAACTCGCTACTCGCTACTCGCTACTCTTAACTCGTCCCCCCCCATCATCTCGCGGAATTCCCCAAACAAATACGCCGCGTCGTGCGGACCCGGGGCCGCTTCCGGATGGTACTGCACCGCAAACAGCGGCAGCTCGCGATGGCGGAAGCCCTCGACCGTCTGGTCATACAGATTCTGGTGCGTCAGCTCCAGCCCCACCCTCGCCATGCTCTGCGGCGAGACCGCGAAGCCGTGATTCTGCGATGTGATCTCGACCCGCCCGGTCCGCATGTTCCGCACCGGGTGATTGCAACCGTGATGGCCGAAGCGCAGCTTGTACGTCTCGGCCCCCAGCGCCAGCGCCAGAAGCTGGTGCCCCAGGCAGATTCCAAAAATCGGCGTGTCGCGCGACAGGTCGCGAATCGTCTCCTGCACGTACGTCACCGGCTGCGGATCGCCCGGACCGTTGCTCAGGAAAACCCCGTCCGGCTTCATCTCGCGAATCGCCTCCGCCGGCGTCGTGGGCGGCACGACCGTCACGCGGCAGCCGATGTGCACCAGGTTTCGCAGGATATTCCGCTTCATCCCGCAGTCGATCGCCACCACGTGCCTGTCAATCGGACGCGGCGGCGCCGCGGGCGCCAGGTCGCCTTCGAAGCCGCGCTCCCACGCGACCGTCTTGCCGGTCGCGACTCGCCGGACCAGGTCCAGCCCCGCCATCGACGGCAGCCCCCGCGCCATTTCCAGCAGCGTCTCGTCCGATTCATCGCGCGTCGAAATTACGCCGTTGATCGCCCCTTCCACCCGCAGCCGCAGTGTCAGCTCGCGCGTGTTCACGCCGCTGATGCCGGGGATGCCGCACGCCTTCAACCACGCGTCGAGCGTTCGGCGGCTGCGGTAGTTGGACGCAACCGGCGACAGCTCGCGGATCGCGAAACCCTCGATCAGCGGGCGGTCCGATTCGTCGTCCTCGTCATTGACGCCGTAGTTGCCCTGCTGCACGGCCGTCATGCAGACGATCTGTCCGCAGTACGAAGGATCGGTGATGATTTCCTGGTAGCCGCTGTGGGCGGTGTTGAAGACCACCTCGCCGCCGCGCGTGGCGGCGGCGCCGAAAGCCTGGCCGTGAAAGACGGATCCGTCAGCAAGAACCAGTCGGGCTGCTTGGGACAAACGGCTCCTCCGTGGTTACGGCCATGATAACGGGGAACCGGAGCGTCGGCAGCGGCCGAGCGGCGCGCTTCATGGGGAGCATCGGCGTCTCGCCGGTGCGTACCGGCCGGCCGCCCCTGCCATGCGAAAGCGAGGGTAACAAACGATCGATCAGCCACCGGAGAGCAGGGCGACGAAGGGGTTGATGTCGAGGTGGATGCGCGCCACGGGAGATACAGGTTTCAGTATGGCCGCCCTTGTGGGTAGAATTGGTGCAGGAGCGTCAAGGCGCACGGTTGGAGATTCTCGAATGTCACGACAAATCCTGCTTGATGTCGAGCTTCCAGCCGATCTGGATCAGCTTCGGTTGCCGCATGCGCTCGACCGTCGGCTCCAGGCGCTTCTCGATCGGCAGGATCAGGGGGACGAGATGTCCGACGCCGAGCGATCTGAGGCCGAGGGTCTGGTCAACCTGGCGGAGTTCCTTTCGCTGCTGCGCCTGCGCATCGAGAACTCTGACAGAAAAGGCCGCGCGAACTGATGCGTTCCGTTCCGGCGGAAATCCGGCGACAGGTCGTTGAACGAGCGGGCAATCGCTGCGAGTACTGCGGACTCTCCCAAGCCGGACAGGAAGCGACCTTCCACATCGACCACATCGTCCCTTCGCGCGCTGCCGGAACGGACGAGTCTGACAACCTCGCACTCGCCTGTGTGTCGTGCTCGCTGCGGAAAGGGGCAAGGCAAACGGCGGTCGATTCTGCATCCGGGGAACCGGCCAGCTGTTCAATCCGCGCGACGACGCGTGGCGCGAGCACTTCCGTTGGAACGGCGTGCTCGTCGCCGGCCTGACGCCGGTGGGCCGCGCCACGATCAGCGCCCTGCGCCTCAATCGTCCGCTGATCGTGGCGATTCGAAGCGAAGAAGCAGACTTGGGTCGCCATCCGCCTCCCCCGTCGATTCGGGAGAGCTGAACGCAGCCCTGTCGGCGGGTCGCGGCTGCCGGCGACCTGCCGCGCCGGTTTTTCAGCCGCCGGAGAGCAGGGCGACGAAGGGGTTGATGTCGAGGACATCGACGTTGCCGTCGTCGTTGATGTCGCCGTTGGCGATGTTGCAGCTCGAGTGCTGGTTCATGTACTCGGCTGGGTCGGACAGGGCCAGGACGAAGGGGTTGATGTCGAGCACGTTCACGGTGCCGTCGCAGTTCATGTCGCCCAGCACAAAGGCGGTGTACGTGAGGCCGCCGAGATACGTCTCGCTGGAGCCGTAGCTCGTCCCATCGCCGAACCAGACTTGGTTCGGTGGGTAGCTCGTGGGTGACCCGACCGCCAGCGACGCGATCGGCGTCGTGTCGATCAAGAGCACGCCCGTGCCGCCGGTAACGGCAAACTGGTACGCATGCTGGCCCATGGTATTGAACGGGGTGAATGGCGTGCCGGTCCAATTCTGTGTATTTCCGACGAAGACGCCGCTGGAACTGATGCCGATGACGAACCAGCGCTGCTGAGCGTCGACGACGCCGAAAGCGTAGCCGGTGCTGTTGATCCCGTTGTAGGTCGATGAAACAACGTCGAGCTGCATATCGAGCGAGAATCCGAGGTCGAAGTCGATGGGGACGGAGACGTTGTCCCAGTTTTGGCCCCCGGAGTATGCCGTCGGCCCCTGGTGCAGCGCGCCACCCACGACCGCGGGCTCGGGCGATGACCCCGGCGGGTTGTCGTGACGCGTCCAGCCCTGGGCCTCCGGTAGGGTTCCCAGGTTGGGTGCGTAGCTGAACGTCCCACCGGGGCTCATGGACGCGAGCGCCGCCGACAGCGCGCAAGCGGCCAGCGCCGCGCGCACCCGACTGCGAACCCGAGATTCGAGACCGACGGCGGCCTGCAGCCAACGCGCCGGCGCCGCCGACCGCGGCGCGAGCCACACGGCGGTCAGGGCATCCTTGGCAAACGCCGGGTACGCCTGAAGTGCGCTCCAGAAAGACATGTCCGAAACCTCCATTCGCCGAGCCAGAACACTGAGGGAGACCATCTCCCTCGTCTCAAGAGATGGAGAGGAATCGGACGCCGAAAGCGCCGCGGATTGGGCCGAAAACCGCGTACCGGCGTCAGGATGCAGCCACGGGCGCCACCCCCGGGGCGCGGCGTCGCGCCTCGGTCGAAGCCCCGCAGTGGCGACAGAGCCGCTGCGCGAGCGTGCCGCGCCGTCCTCGAGCGCGGCTGCGGCCACGTACTCGCGCAGAAGGACGACGAACGAGCGCGGATCGGTCGACGCCTCGTCGAGCGCGCCACGTATGACCTGCCGCCGCTCCCGACACGACAGGCTTGCCCACCACCGATCCATCGCCCCGGTGAATTCCATGTGAACCCTGCGATTCTGTACGTCTTTGCTGCGTATGACGGCGGCGTATTGCCGCACCGCCTTCGCATGTTCGCCGCGCGCCGCGAAGAACCGGGCGTAGTCAACCTGCGCGACAACTGACCCGTGTCCGGGTGATAGCAGCCATTCGAACTTCCGGCGCGCCAGGTCATCCTGGCCCGTCGCCGCCAACTGGCGGGCCTCGATCCGTTCCAGCCCGTCCATTCCCGGCAAACGGCTCATCCCCCGGGCTTGCGCAATCAGCCGCCCAGCCTTATCAAAGTCGCCGCACTGGAGCGCCGCATCCGCCAGCGCGGTCGTCAGGAACCCCACATGCGGAAAGACCTCGTTCGCCGCCCGCAGCCGCGGATAGGCCCGCGCGGGCTGGTCCAAGAGGAGGAACGCCTGCCCGATAGCGGCGTCGACGAGCGCGTCGGCGTCGCAGTGGCGGTCAAGCTGCGCCCACGCGGCGATCGCCGTCTGGAGATCGAGCAGCAGGTACGCCAGCAGTCCCAGATCGCGCAGCTCGTCGGCCGACCGCTCGTCGAGTCGCAGCTCGGCCGCCGGCGCGTGCGTGCCCGTTGCGAGCAGGCGCCGGGAGTACTCGCGACAGCACGGTCGCACCGAGGCCTCGGCTACGGATTCGGGCCGGTCAACGTGCGCGGACTGCATCGAATCCGGGCTGCGCCGCGCCGCCGCCACTGTCTCGTACGCCAGGCGGACGACGTCGCGTTCGCACCGGATCGCGTCGTTCCAGGGCCGCAGCCGCAGCGCCCGCGCGTAGGCGCCCAGCGCTTCGTCGAGCCCCTCGAGCGCCACGGCGCGGACATCCGGTGCATGGACGCTCTGGTCATAGAAGAACAGCGCGTTGAAGAGCTGGGTCTGCTGGTGTGGATCGAGCAGCGCCAGCCGCGCCTCGCGCGTGTGCTGCGCCACCCAGCGCGGGACCCAGAAGAAGTACACGACCAGAAGGAGAGAAAGCGCCACCGCCCCGCCGGCCCCCAGCAGCAGCCCGACCAACGAGGCACGGTTGCGGCGGGCGAGCTTGATCGTGCGCGTCAGCAAGCTGGCGGGCCGGGCGCGGATCGGCTGGAGGTTGAGCAGCCGTTCGAGATCGTCGGCCAGCTCGGCGGCGGACGGGTAGCGGCGCTGTGGGTCCGCGTCGATCGCCTTGCTGATGATGGTGTCCAGATCAAGCGGCACGCGGTTGTTCAGCTTGCGCAGCGGCGTGATGCGGCCGGATTCGACCTGGCGCAGGATGGCGTCGGGCGTCGAGGCGCTGAAAGGCAGGCGACGGGCCAGGGCGTGGTAGAGCGTCACGCCCAGCGCGTACACGTCGCTGCGCGCGTCGAGCTTGTCGCTCTCGCCGCGAAGCTGCTCGGGGGCCGCGTACGCCGGCGTTCCGGCGAAACTGCCGGGCTGCGTCAGCGTTGCGTCGGTGTCACGCACCAGGCCGAAATCCGACAGCAGCGGCGTGCCGTCGCGGCGGATCAGGATGTTGCCGGGCTTCACGTCGCGATGCAGCAGGCCGGCGGCGTGGACGGCGGCCAGGGCGCGGGCGATGGCGACGCCGAGACGGCAGATGAATGCGGTCGGAGAGGGATCAAGGGGAAAAAAGGGATCAAGGGATCTAGGGATAAAGGGATCAAGGGCGCGCTGGCCGACATCCTCGCTTGATCCCTTGATCCCTTGATCCCTCGATCCCTTCTTCTCCCGATCTCTCGATCCCTTCGTTCCCGATCCTTGTTCGACGATCCACTGCGCCAGCGTGCAGCCGTCGACCCACTCCATCGCGTACGCCAGCAGGCCGTCCTGCTGCACCACGTCGTGAATCGCGACGACGTTGGCGTGCCGCACCCTCGCGATGGCCCGCGCTTCGCTCAGGAAACGCTCGCGGGCGCGGGGCGAGAGGGCGGCCGCGTCGGGCAGCACCTTGAGCGCGACCGGACGGTCGCCCAGCCGCTCCTGCTGGGCGAGGTAGACGCAGCCCATGCCGCCGCGGCCGAGTTCGGAGAGGATGCGATAGCCGCGGATGTGCGGCCACGAGCGGCGCGGGCTGAGCGTGATCTGCTCGGCAAGCTGCAGGAGTTCGTCGAGCTGGCTGCGCAAATGCGGGCGGGCGGCGAGCAGTTCGTCGAGGCGCGGAGACTGTCCCTCTTCGAACGCCGCAACGATTCGATCGAATGCGGCGTCGAGGTATTGCTCATCAGTCAGCTTGGCCTGCGGCTGCGTCATCGACCTCCGGCAGGCTGGGCATCGCCCACCACTTGCGGCGCGCGGCGCCGACGCGCGGGTGTAGGGTAGGCCGTGCCCACCTTCGCAACGCACGACAACCAACGCCACCGGCGACTGGTGGGCACGGCCCACCCTACGGATCGGTGGGCGATGCCCACCCTACGGAGAGGATTTCGGTCCGTCGCGGAGCGCGTCGCCAGGTGCGTCCGCTGAAGCCGCCCGCGAGAGAGTCTCCGACCGCTCGCGCCACTCGGCGGCAAGCCGCTCACGGTACAGCGCCGCCGCCTTGCGGAACCGATGTCGCACGGCGGCCTCGCCGATCTGTAAGCGCTCCGCAGTTTCCTCAACCGAAAGCTGCTCCAGCAGCCGCAGCCGCAGAACCTCGCCCAGCTCCGGCGGAAGCGAATCGACCGCGGCGCGAATGGCGGCGGCCTGCTCGCGGTAGATCGCGACGCGGCTGGGTGTCGTCGTTCCGGCGGGTTCGAGCGGCCCGGCGGTGCTTTGGCCGGGCGGGCGCAGGTCGGCCAGGCCGACCGGTGTGCGTCCGTTGCCGCGCTTGGCGGCGGAAGCGGCTTCGGACAGATCGCGGATTCGGTTGTCGATGATGCTGAGCAGCCAGTTGCGAAAGCTCTTGACGCCGCGCCACTCGCAAGCGGCCCGGTCGCGCCAGGCGTGGAGCAGGGCTTCCTGGAAGACGTCTTCGGGCGTCAGGCTGCGGCGCAGGGCGGTGCTCATGCGCGAATCGATCACCACCAGCAGCGCCGCCGGGCCGACCGCGTCGATCAGCTGATCCCAGACCTGCGGCGAGTCGGACGTGAGCGGGTTGTCGGTCGAGCGGAACATGTGCACCATGCGTCGCCAGCGCGCCGGGCGTCGCGGCCCGACGCGTAAAACCAGTATAATCCGCCGGAGGCGGCTTCGGTCCGGATTTCGCCACGCGGTTCAACCGCCGGCAGTGGGTGCGAATGGCTGATAAGGAAGGCGGGCCGTAGCGTCGGCCCTCAGTGGCGCACGCCGAAACTCCGCGGCTTCTTGCACTCGCCGTCGGCCACAGTGGGCCGGCGCTACAGGTTCTTAGCAACGCGCCAGACCGTCCCAGACCAACCAGACCGCTCCTCGTGCTGTCCGATACTGGCGAGTGCCGCCCGGCCCGGCTAGAATTCCCGAAATTCAGACCGGGCCGTCGGTGCGTCGGACCCCTGCGTCCGACGGTGTTTTTTCACCGTCGGGGCGTGGTCAAGCGCAGCGATGCGTCGATACGGACGCCCCGGACCGGGACTTACGTTCGTTTGACGATTGGCCGCCCGACGAGAGGCACGGCGTGAAGTTCATCCTGGTCGACCGCATCACGGAACTCGAACCCGGTCGGCGGATCGTCGCTCATAAAGCCCTCTCGCTGGCGGAGGAGTACCTCGCGGACCATTTTCCGCGGTTTCCGGTGCTGCCGGGCGTGCTGATGCTGGAGGCCATGGTGCAGTCGGCGGCGTGGCTGGTGCGGGCGTCGCTGGACTTTGCCCCGAGCCTGATCGTGCTGCGCGAGGCCCGCAACGTGACGTACAAGAGCTTTGTCGCTCCCGGGCAGATTCTGACGATCGAGGCCGCCTGCAAGGAAATGAACGGCGAGATGAGCGTCTTTTCCGCCCGTGGGCACGTCGGTCCGCGCGAGATGCTCAAGGGCCAGATCACGCTGCGGCACCTGAATCTTACGGACACCGACCCGGCCTACGCGGAAAACGACGCGCGGCTGCGGGCGCGGATGCGAAACCTGTTCGACCTGCTCTACAAGACCAGCCCGGTCGGCGCGACCGCGGCGAGTGGAAGCTGAATCGCGCGTTTGGAGGAAGGCTGATATGCCCACGCTGTCCAGGGAGGAGATTTTCGACAAGGTTCGCCAGACGCTCGTCGACGCCCTCAGCGTCGAAGAAGACGAGGTTACGGAAGCCGCCTCGCTCACCGGCGACCTGGGGGCCGAGTCGATCGACTTTCTCGACATCGTCTTTCGGCTGGAAAAGGCCTTCGGCATCAAGATCCCGCAGGAGGAGCTGATGCCGCGCGAGGTGCTGAGCAATCCCGCCTACGTCAGCGGCGGCAAGCTCAACGCCGACGGGCTGGCGGCCTTGCGCAAGGCGATGCCGCACGCCGACCTCTCCAGCTTCGAGAAAGACCCGACTATCGACAAGATGTCGGATGTTTTTACGGTTGGGACGATCGTGCGCTTCGTGCAGGCGAAGCTGGGCTGATGTAGCCCGGCCGCCCTCGGCCGGGAATCGATCTTCGCGAGCGGGCGACTCGAGCTATCCCGGCCGAGGGCGGCCGGGCTACACTGAGGATTGGTCGTGCGGTGGATCTGGATCGATCGCTTTGAGCAGTTTGAACCCGGCAAGCGGGCCGTCTCGGTCAAGAACGTGACGCTCGCCGAGGATCACCTGCACGATCACTTTCCGGATTACCCGGTCATGCCCGCCAGCCTGATGATCGAAGGCATGGCCCAGACCGCCGGCATCCTGGTGGGCGAGGCGCGGCAGTTCGCGGAGAAAGTGATCCTCGCCAAGGTGAAGCAGGCGACCTTCTTATCGCTGGTGCGCCCCGGCGAGCAGATTCGCTACGAAGCGACCATTGAGCACCTGACCGATTCGGCCGCCTCCACGCTCGGCCGCATCACCAGCGGCGATCAGCAGGTCGGCCAGGTTGACCTGGTGTTCTCGCACATCGATCAGAACATGAGCGGCCTGGAATTCCCCGAAGAGAATTTCGTCTTTACCGAAGAATTCATGTCGCTGCTGAAGATGTACCGCGGCGACGGGGCGAGCAGGGTGAAGCTGTGAGCGAACGACGCGTCGTCATCACCGGGCTGGGACCAGTCACGCCCATCGGCGTCGGGGCCGAGGCCTTCTGGAACGCGCTGATCGAAGGCAAGAGCGGTGTCCGCCGCCTGCAGGCGTTCGATCCATCGCGCTTTGATTCGCAGATCGGCGGGGAGATCGACGGCGTGAGCGGGAATGACTACGTTCCCAAGGGCTATCGCAAGGCGTCGAAGATCATGGCCCGCGACATCGTGCTGGCCGTGGCCGCCGCCCATCGCGCCGCCGCCGATGCCGGCCTGCGAACCAAGTGCCTGCTCGAGCGTGGCGACGTGCAGCCGCCCAGCAACATCGACAGCGCGCGCTTCGGGGCCAACATCGGCGCCGGCCTGATCTGCGCCGACTTGCCGGAACTGGCCGAGGCGCTGGCCAGCGCCTCGCCCGAGGGCAAGTTCAGCATCGCCAGGTGGGGCACGGAGGGGATGAACAACCTGACGCCGCTCTGGCTGCTGAAGTTCCTGCCCAACATGCTCGCCTGCCACGTGACGATCGTTCACGACGCGCAGGGGCCGAGCAACACCATCACCTGCGGCGAGGCCAGCAGCCACCTGGCGATCGGCGAGGCCTTCCGCGCGATTCAGCGCGGCGTGGCGGACGTCTGCATCTGCGGCGGGGCCGAGAGCAAGGACAACCCGATGGCGCTGATGCGCCAGTCGCTGGGCAAGCGCCTCAGCACTCGCAACGACGCGCCGCAGGCGGCCTGCCGCCCGTTCGGGAAGGACCGCGACGGCACGGTGATTTCCGAAGGCGGCGGGCTGGTGATCCTCGAAGAGCTGGAGCACGCCAGGGCCCGCGGGGTGCGCATCTACGCCGAGCTGGTCGGCTTCGGCGCCAGCAACGATGCCGTCGCCCCGGCCCAGCCGGCCGCGCCGTCGCCGGACGGCCGCGGCACGCTGCTGGCGGCCCGCAAGGCGCTGAAAGACGCCGGCATTGCGGCGGGTCAACTCGATCTCGTGTCGGCGTTCGCGTGCGGATTGAAGCGGCACGACGCTTCCGAGGCGGCGGCGTTGCGGACGCTCCTGGGCGACCGCGCGGCGACGACGCCGACGCTGGCGATCAAGGGCGGCATTGGCAACAACGGCGCCGGCAGCGGCGCGATCGACTTCATTGCCACTGTGCTGGCGATGCACAACGCGACCGTCCCGCCGACGGTGAACGGCGAGCTCGCGGATCCGGGATTCGGGCTGAAGATTGTGAGCGGCAAGCCGGTGGATGCGAAGGTGGAGCACGCGCTGTCGCTGGCGTATGCGCTGATCGGCGGTCAGAACGCGGCGCTGGTCATCCGGAAATACAGGAATTGAACCACGGAGTCACGGAGACACGGAGAAATGCGATTGAGAGTCTCGTTTTCGCGAGGCGCTCCCCGCGTCGGGTCGTTCATTCAGCGTGTTTGGCGTAAATCATGGGCGAGCAGGATACGATTCACCGGCCCGCGTTCTCGCCTGAACGAATTGCGCGCCCGCCGTTGGACGATGCGCTGACAGAGCGCGTGATTGGCGCTGCGATCGAGGTGCATCGGCACCTTGGGCCTGGACTGCTGGAGAGCGCCTACGAAGAGTGCCTGTGCTGGGAGCTGAAAGAGCGCGGAATCGCGCTCGCACGGCAGGCGCCGCTGCCGGTGATCTACAAGGGCGTGCGGCTTGATGTTGGATATCGAATCGACGTGTTCGTTGAAGAAGCGCTCATCGTCGAGGTCAAGGCTGTCGAAGTGCTCATGCCCGTTCATGACGCTCAACTCCTGACCTACATGAAGCTGAAGGGCGTCAAGAAGGGCCTGTTGTTGAACTTCCATGTCGCCCTATTACGCGACGGTATCCGGCGAAGGTTGCTGTGACGCGAGCGTGGAAGAGGTGATTGCAATGAGTTTCTATTCCTGTCTTCTCCGTGTCTCCGTGTCTCCGTGGTTGTTTTCCGCATGGGTGACCCGATGAGCAACCGTCGCGTCGTCATCACCGGCATGGGCTGGGTCACGCCCCTCGGCTTCGAGATCGACTCCGTCTGGCAGCGGCTCCTTCGTGGCGAGAGCGGCGTCGCGCCGACGTCGATCTTCGACGCCCGCACCTACCCCACGCAGTTCTCCGCCGAGGTGAAGGGCTTCGACCTGCAGAACTTCATCGGCCCCGACATCCAGCATCACAAGGCCGCCTGCCGCAATACGCGCTTCGCGCTCGCGGCCGCAACCATGGCCTGGAAATCCGCCGGGCTGAACGGCCGCAACGGCATTCCGCCGGAGATGATCGGCGTTTATCTCGGCGGGGGCGAAGGGCCGATCGATTTTGAGAATTTCGTCGAAGCCGCTGTGGCAGGCTGGAGCGCCGCCGATCGGCAGCTCAACGCCGTGAAATGGGCCGAAGTCGCCTACGAGCGGCTCGACGCGACGCGTGAGTTCGAACAGGACCCCAATTGTGCCGCCGGCCACCTCGCCTTCCGCTTCAACGCCCAGGGGCCGAATTTCAACACGCTCACCGCCTGCGCCGCCAGCACGCAAGCCATCGGCGAAGCCTCCGCCATGATCCGCCGCGGCGACGCCGACATCATGATCTCCGGTGGGGCGCACAGCATGATTCACCCGCTGGGCGTGACGGGCTTCAACCGCCTGACGGCGCTCTCCACACGAAACGACTCGTGTCTGACCGCGTCGCGGCCGTTCGACCGCACGCGCGACGGCTTCGTGCTCGGCGAGGGCGCCGGCATTCTGATTCTCGAAGAGTTCGAATCCGCCCGCCGCCGCAATGCGAAAATCCTGTGTGAGGTGGTCGGCTACGGCTCGACCGCCGACGCCTTTCGCGTTACCGACATCCACGAGACCGGCCGCGGGGCGATCGCTGCGATGCGGGCGGCACTCACCGACGCCGGCGTGAAGCCCGAGCAGATCAACTACATCTCCGCCCACGGCACGGGCACGGAAGAAAACGACAAGCTCGAATCGCTCGCCATCCGCTCCGTTTTCGGCGACTTCGCGAAGAAGGTCCCCATCAGCAGCATCAAGAGCATGATGGGCCATCTCGTCGCCGCCGCCGGTGCGGTCGAGCTGATTACCTGCGTGCTGGCCCTGCGCGACGGCGTCATCCCGCCGACGGCCAATTACCGCGAGCCGGACCCGAATTGCGACTTGGACTACGTGCCCAACGAGCCGCGAAAAGGCGATGTGCAAGTCGCGCTGTCCAACAGCTTCGGCTTCGGCGGGCAAAACGACACGCTGATCGTGCGCAAATTCGCGTAGCGTCCCGAGGGCCGATTCGTTGCACCGGATCGGCCCGCGGCTACTGCTGACACGCGCGCAACAACGACCTACAATATTCTGACGAGCACGACCGCGTCGAGGATTCGGCATGGCGCTGACGGACGACGAGTTCGCTGCCATTCTGGCAGATCAGTCCAAACGAATCGTCGAGGACATTGTCTGGTCAGCCGATGAAGATCATTCGCCCGCGGTCGAATTCCGAGCCGCCATCAAGTGCGAGAGCGGGGCACCGTTATTCGTCCGTGGCAGCTACAACGAGCTCGCGCGAACGCTCACCTACGCAATGATCTCGAAAACGGACGGGCGAATATACGCGCTCGACATGGGAAAAGAGCACGACAACCCCACAAGCACCGTTGGAGCGAGAAATTCAGGGACAAGCAAGCCTACGTACCAACAGATATCACCGCTGCACAGGATGATCCCGTCACCGTGTGGAACCAGTTTTGCAAAGAGGCGAATATCAGGCACGATGGGCAGCTTCACGGCCCCGCTCCGCTTCAGGGAGACTTGTTCGCATGAATCCCCTCGGCGCCTGCAACCATCTTGTGACGGGTTTGGGGCTGCTGTTTCAGTGTTCGCCCCACGGAGAGTACGAACGTGTTCGTACGCCCTACCTATATCCGGACGGCGACAACATCTATCTTTTTGCAAGCGCCAAGGCGGTGTTGTTCTCCTCTCAGACTTGGGCGAAACGACGCGATGGCTGCGGATGCAGACGATCTCGCAACAACGAACACCGAAACAACGGGCACTGATTGAGGATGTCTGCCTCACGCATGGTGTCGAGTTTTACAAAGGCATGCTCGTAGCTCGATGCCGATCCGATGGTGAATTCGCGGCCGTCGCAACAAGAGTCGCGCAGGCAGCCCTTCGCGTAGCGGATCTCTGGTTCACGTTTCGTGCGCGGTCGGTTCAGTCGGTTGCCGATGACGTTGCAGATTTTCTGACTGATCGCCAACTTAGGTTCGAGCGAAATGAAAAGCTAGTCGGGCGCTCTGGAAAGATCTGGTCGCCTGATTTCCACGTGAGGGCGATACAGCGCAGCTCGCTCGTGTACGTGCTCAGCACGGGTAGCACGGCCGCGGCACGCGCGATTGTCAACCAAGTTCACACCGCTTGGTTTGATCTGAACCACCTGGTTAGCGGCCCAGAAGCATTCAGTTTCATCTCGCTGTTCGATGACTCGTTGGATGTCTGGACCGACGAGGATTTTCGACTTGCCGAACAACTTTCGACCGTGGCGCGATGGTCGACACCAGATGCGCTTGTTTCGGTGCTCGCGAGCGCAGCATAACCCGGTGCTTCCGATCGGAATCAGACCGCGCGACGCCGCCCGAATTGCATGAAAATCGACCTCCATACGCACATCCTTCCCGAAACCTGGCCAGACCTCGCCGAGCGCTACGGCTACCCCGGCTTCGTCCGCCTCGTCCACCACGCCCCCTGCCGGGCGAAGATGATGATCGGCGACCAGTGCTTCCGCGAAATCGAGGACGACTGCTGGAACCCCACCCGCCGGCTCGAAGATTGCGCGAAAACCGGCGTGGCGGTACAGGTGCTCTCGACCGTTCCGGTGATGTTCAGCTACTGGGCCAAGCCCGCCGACGCGCTCGACCTCTCGAGGTTGCTCAACGACCACATCGCCGGTGTCGTCGCTCAGCAGCCGACGCGATTCTTTGGCCTCGGCACAATCCCGATGCAGGATCCCGACCTGGCGATCCGCGAACTGGAGCGCTGTGTGCGCGAGCTGCACATGCCCGGCGTCCAGATCGGCACACACGTCGAGGGCGTTAACCTGGGTGAGCCGCGCCTCTTTCCGATATTCGAGGCCGCCGAAAAACTCGGTGCAGCTGTTTTCGTGCACCCCTGGGACATGCTCGCCAAGCCGCGCATGGAAAAATACTGGCTCCGTTGGCTGGTCGGCATGCCCACCGAGACCTGCCTGGCGATCTGCTCGATGATCTTCGCCGGCGTTTTCGAGCGGCTGCCGAGGCTGCGCGTCTGCTTCGCTCACGGCGGCGGGTCATTTCCGGGCACGATCGGCCGCATCCAGCACGGCTTTGAAGCACGGCCCGATCTGTGCGCCGTTGATAACAAGATCGCCCCGGCCGATTATCTCGCGCAGCCTGACAGACGCCCGGCCCGCTTCTACGTCGATTCGCTCACGCACGACGCCGACGCCCTGCGAATGCTGGTCCGACTTTTTTCCGCCAATCGCGTCGCTCTCGGGTCCGATTACCCGTTCCCACTCGGTGAAGACCATCCGGGCAAGCTCGTGGAGTCGATGCACGACTTGACCGACGTGCAGCGCCGGCGGATTCTCGCCGAGACTGCGCTGGAGTTCCTGGCGCGCGGCGATCTGCGGCGCCCGCTTGCCGCGGGCGCATAGCTGGGCAGCGATCCGGCGAAGGTACCACCTGATTTCGAACTGTGCTCGCGGGCAAGTAACATCGGATAACAACGGCGGGTCTCGCAAACTCATCTTGACGCCCGCAACCGGTCTGCTATGATTCTTCTTGAACTGGCGGCGATGGGCTGGCGGGCAATCCGCCCATCCGCCCATCCGCCCATCCGCCCATCCGCCCATCCGCCCATCCGCAATCTAAGGAGAACGGCATGTCAGTTCGGATCGCTGGGCTTCTCATCGCATGCTTCTTGCTGCCGGCGGCAGCAATGGGTCAGAATCCGGGTGAAGACGAGTGTTGGGATGTGTACGACATCACAGAAAGTGCGTGCGCGGGGTGCCAGAGCAACGCCTGCGGTTTCTGCATCGCGGACCAATGCCAGGGAGCGACGGCGTACATCAGCTGCCGGAAGAAGCGGGTCGCGGTTCCGGGCACCACGTACCGCACAATTGGACAGTCGTACTTCTACTGCTGGTGGTCGTATCCCTGCATACCGGACATCGTCGGACAATGTACGTACTGCGTTCCGGACTGGGAGCATCCGACGTCGAGCGAATCTCAGGCAAAGGTCGTCGGAGGATTGTTGCCCTGCATCATACTGCCGTAGACAGTGTTTGAGCGCACGCGCCGTTCGCCAACCTCAATTGCGCGGCGCTTCTGGAGGAGGCCATGCGCGCGACCCGCGTTCTGACAACCGCCGTCGTCCTGCTCAGCGGTCACCCACAATCGTTCGCGGATGACCGGCCCGCCGCGCTTATCGCCATGCAACAGGCACGCGAAGCGATCGTCACAGCAGTGATTGACGTATCGTTGTTGCGATCGCATCGGGGGCAGCGCGACGAGCGCGATCAATGGCGTCTCGCCGGGGCGGACTACGCGATCTTCGGGCGACGGGACTTCGAGCAGGGCGGACCGCTGCTTTCGTTGTACACCGATGGACGCGCCTTTCGCCATTTCGAGCGCAGTATTGAAGCCGACGTACGCTTGCACGGTCCCGACTCGCCGCGCCTTCATGACCCGCGCTGCGTGGGCCTGTCGCCCGGATATCCGACGCGGCCGCTCGGCGAATACGCGTGCGACCCGGCATTTCTAAGAGGCGAAAATGTCCTATTCGAAGAGTCCGTCGAAAATGGGCGGCACGTCGTAACCTGCAAACGTGAGGCCGGCACGACCCGATTCTGGATTGACCCGGAGAAAGGCTGGAACCCAGTTCGCGTCGCGGCATACTCGGCGGACGGAGCGCCGGGTCCGGAAAGTAGGTCGACACTCGAGCGATATGGCGACACCTGGTATCCCAGGCTAGTGGAAATCTACTCTCCGACGTACAAGGCGGGCGCGAACCCGTTCGAGACGATCCAAGTCGAAGCTGCGCAGCTTAATCACCCGGATCATCCCACGCGACTGACTCCGGAAACCATCGGAATCGATGCGGGAATCGTCATCCGGACCGTGGACAACCAGAGTCTCGAGTCGGGCGGTCCCCCATTGTACTGGGACGGCGAGCAGCTCATCTCGGGCGAGGAGTTTCGGGCACGTGTCAGCTCAGGTGAGCTGCGCCTCGGCCCGAAGTACCTGGATCTCCAGGAGCAGTTGCTTCTGCAGCAGCCGGGTTCAGGCGGTCGAGTGGACGCCCTTCGCCGTATGCAGTGGGCTCGCGACGCCGGCGCCGGCTCGCCAAAGACATTCTCCTCCGTTTGGGAGAACTACACGCGCCGTTTCATCGCCAAGTACTCGCTCGACGAATCCCAGTCCAAGCGCGCGATGGACATCCTCAAATCCTGCCAGGAGCAGGCCGCAACATACCTGAATCGCCAGAGGCAGGCTCTTTCCGCGCACGAACGGGAGATCGACGAGGCCATCGCGCTCGGCAGCGCGCCTGGCGCTGCACGCCTGAAGGAGCTGCGCGCCAACGGCGCTGCCCTGATGAAACCTATCGACGACATTTTCAACGAATCGCTCAAGCCGCGGCTGGAAAAACTGCCGACGCGCGCCCAGCGCAACGCCGCCAGCGTGCCGGCGCGGGGCCATGGAAAATAGTGTCGCCCGGCGGGCGTCGCATCCGTATTTCGGGCCGGAATCGCGGGCGAGCACAGCGCGGCCGAATACTCGCGGAGTCGGCGCTGGAATTCCTCGGGCGCGCGTAACCGCCGCGCGCCGCTGGCGCGATCTGATCGTGGGGAGCATCGGCGTCCGGCCGGTGCGGCGGCCCAGCGGAACGCGAAGCGATCGGGTGGGACGGGCGAGAGAGCCTGTGATGTTTTTCGGGTGGAGCGGGCAGCCTGCCCGCTTCGGAGACCGCGGGGACGGGCGAGACGCCCGTCCCACCCAGCGGCGCATCGGCGGCGGGCTTGCGGATAGACTCTCGAAATGCAACTCAACACGCTCGATTGGACCGTCGTCGCACTCAGTCTGGTCGTCACGTTCCTGCCGGTGCTCTTCTACGCGCGCCGCTCGGCGCGCGGCGTTGACGAATTCTTCGCGTCGGGCCGGGCCGCGCCGTGGTGGCTGATCGGCACGTCCATGGTCGCCACGACCTTCAGCACCGACACGCCCAACCTCGTGACCAACTTCGTCCGCGTCGACGGCGTCGCCAAGAACTGGAGCTGGTGGGCCTTTCTGCTCACCGGCATGACGACCGTGTTCTTCTACGCCCGGCTGTGGCGGCGCAGCGGCATTCTGACCGACCTGGAGTTCTACGAGCTGCGCTACGCCGGCAAGTCCGCCGCGTTTCTGCGCGGCTTTCGCGCGGTTTATCTCGGGTTGGTTTTCAACTGCATCATCATGGCCACGGTTACGCTGGCGGCGATCAAAATCGCCAATGTCATGCTCGGCTGGCCGGCCGAGCGGACGGTCGTCGTCTGCGCCGCCATCTGCATCATTTTCGGGAGCATCTCCGGCCTCTGGGGCGTGCTCACCACCGATCTGCTCCAGTTCGTGCTCGCGATGATCGGCGTCATCGCGGCGGCGTATTACGCGCTGGCCCATCCGGCGGTCGGCGGTTTGTCCGGCCTGGTGACGAAGGTCCCGCCCGACACGTTGCGCATGCTGCCGGATTTCGACGACATCGAAGGAGCCATCTCCATTTTCTGGGTGCCGATCCTGATTCAGTGGTGGTCAGTCTGGTACCCGGGCGCCGAGCCGGGCGGCGGCAGCTACATCGCGCAGCGCATGCTGGCCGCCCGCAGCGAGCGCGACGCGGTGGCCGGCACGCTCTGGTTCAACCTGGCGCATTATGCGATCCGCCCCTGGCCGTGGATCATCGTCGCGCTGGCGTCGATGATCGTGTTTCCGACGCTCGACGACATCAAGCGGCAGCTTCCGCACGTGGATCCCGGACTGATCGGCCACGACCTGGCCTATCCGGCGATGCTGACGCTCCTGCCGCACGGGCTGCTGGGCTTGCTGGTGGCGTCGCTTCTGGCGGCCTACGTCTCGACCATGACGACGCACATGAACTGGGGCACGTCCTACCTGGTGATGGACTTTTACCGGCGGTTTCTGAACCCGCGCTCGAGCGGGCGGCAGGACGTGTGGCTGGGGCGGATTGTCAGCGCGCTGCTGGTGGCGCTCTCGTGCTGGCTATCGCTCTATCTTTCGACGGCCAAGCAGGGATTCGAGCTGCTGCTCTCCATCGGCGCGGGGACTGGGCTGATTTACCTGGTCCGCTGGTACTGGTGGCGCGTCAATCCCTGGAGCGAGATGGCGGCGATGGGCGCGTCGCTGGGGGCGTCGGCGTGGTTTTTCTCCATCAATGCTCGCGGATTTCAGTTGCCCGGCGATCTTGCGCTGATCGGCACGGTGATGATCGCGACAATTGCCTGGGTCGTCGTGACGTTTGTCACCCCGCGCGTGCCGCGCGACACGTTGATCGCCTTCTGCCGCCGGGTGCGGCCGGCAGGGCCGGGCTGGGCGAAAATCCGTCGCGAGGCGGGCGTGAACGCGGCGACGGATCACCTGGGGCTGGCGCTGCTTAGCTCGCTGCTGGGCTGCGCGTTCATCTACGCGGCGCTGTTTGGCACGGGGAAATTCCTGTACGGCGACGTGTCGCGAGGACTGATCGCGATGGCGGTTTTCATCGGTAGCGGACTGGGGTTGTGGTTGCTCATGCGTTCGATCTGGCGGGCGCCGGCGGCGCAGTCCGAAGCGTGAGTCGTGGGGAGCGTTGGCGCTACTTTCCTCAACCGGGCCGATTAGTCAAGATTCGCCATCTGGACGCCTCAACCAAGGAGCCTCACCATGCCGGAGTCCCGCCGCAACACACTCGTCGGCCTTTTCGTTCTCGTCGGCGTGGTCGCCCTGGGAACGATGATCGTCGTCTCGAAAGGCGTCCCGATGTGGCTGGGCGGCGGACAAACCTACCCGCTCCTGGTTCAGTTCCCCAACGCCGCGGGCATCCGCCCGGGCAACCAGGTCAACGTGCGCGGCGTGCAGGTCGGCCGCGTCGTGCGGCTGAAGCTGGCTGATGCGACACGCCTCGACGCGGAATTCAACGTCATCGTTGAACTGGCCATCAACCACGACATCAAGATTCCCGATGGCAGCACCGCCCGCGCCACTGAGCCGGTCCTCGGCCAGGGCCGCCCGCCGATCGAGATCGTCGCCGGGCCGTCCGGCAGCGCGCCGCTGTCGGCGGGCGCGACGATCAGCGGCTCGGTCCGCACGGCGGTCGAGTCGTTCTTCCCGCGCGAGGTGGTGACCACCTTCACCGACACAGCCAGCCAGATCAAGGAAACCGCCGCGGCGTTGACGCCGGTGCTGGTCGACGCCCACGACCTGATGCAGAAGCGCTCGCCGGGGGACGTGGACCGCGCGGGCGGCCCGCAGGGCAATCTCTCGTCGGCGATGGCCCGGCTCGATTCATCGGCCAGGCATTTCAACGAGGTGCTGGGCGACCCGGCGGTGAAAAGCCAGTTGCGCGAGTCGATCGCGAATTTTCAGAAGATCACCGAGGACGGCAAGGCGGCGGTGGCCGACATCCGCGCCGCCGCCGGCGACGCGAAGGAATTCGTCTCGGACGCAAAGGGGTTCGTGAGCAAGGCGACGACCACGGTAGACAACATCGGCGCCCGCGTGGACACGGTGAGCGACGGGCTGATGAGCAGCCTGCACAAGACCGATCGGTTTCTCGATCAACTCAGCGATATCGCCGAGCCGATCGCGAAGGGCGAGGGGAGCATCGGGCAGATGGTGCACGACAACACGTTTTACGAGGCGCTGGTGTTCACGCTGCGGAAGGCGAGCGAGTCGCTGGAGGAGTTCCGCGTGCTCGTGAAGGATTGGCAGAAGGGGAAGGTCCGGGTGGCGTTCTGAGGCGCCGGTCGGGGAGCTACGCCGTCTCGAAATCCGCCCCGAGTTTTTCCCGGTTTGCGAAGCCGAGGTGCAGCTCGTGCCAGTGAGAAACCGCCGGCTCGCCCCGGCGCCAGCAGAGCCAGACCTTCCGGCCCTGGTGCAGCGCCGGAAAATCGACCAGCCCGCCCGACCAGTCTTTCAGCACGCAGCCGACGTCGGTCAGCTCTTCGTGCAGCCGATTGAGCCGGTCGACCAGCGCGTCGATTCGCCGGTGAACCACGGTGACGGCTTCCTCGCCGCTTTCCGCTGCCAGCAGCGCGTCGCGCTCCCCCCGGGCGGCCATCAGGGCACTGTGCCCGGCGACAAGGTCCTCCACAATCGGGCGAATGTATGCCAGGGCGCGATTGGCAGTGGCCGGCGTGAACAGAATCTCGGTTCGCCCCCGCGATCCCCGCGTCCCGGCCGTGGTCTTGTCTCTTGGCATCCTGGTTCAGCTCTTTCCGGCGGGCCTCATGGCTAGTAAAGCGTAGCCCGCAATAACGCGCGGGTCAATCCACGTGCGGCGTTTCCGCCGCGGATTCGTGCGAGAATCGCGCCTGGCGTCCACAAGTCGAGCCGCATCATCCACCGGACAGCAGCGCCACAAACGGGTTGATATCCAGCACGTTCACCTGGTCGTCCGCGTTGATGTCGCCGTTGTTCACATCGCAACCGGGGTACGTGGCGGCGTAGAGCACGGGATCGCTGATCGCCAGCACAAACGCGTTGATATCGAGAATATTCGTCTGGCCATCGCAATTCATGTCGCCCGGCAGCGTCGAGACACCCAGAATCCCGGCGCTCTCCATCAGTTCCGGCGGGCACTTGTCATTGGCATTCCACAGGTTCCAGAGGTACTCGCCCGGGCTGCCCGGGCCGCCCTCGGCGTAGAGGAACTCGACGTAGTCCTTGGTCGTGGTCTGGTAGTAGAGCTTCACCTCCGCCCGCACCGCGCCGACCGGAATCGCGTACAGCGTCACGTCCCAGTTCTGGCCGTCCGGATACGAGTAGCCGACCACTCCCGCGCCGACGGCGCTGTAGGCGGCGTTGGTGAAACCCAGGGGTGGGATGCGGTTGTCCTTGAGCCACAGATCGCTGACGGCGAAGCGGAAATGCGAATAGGCCGGCAGGCCGATCAGTTTCGCGGTCGCCGGCGAAACCACGGCCTCCGCCTCGTACACCTTGAGCTGCTTGTCTTCCGCCAGAACAGCCGTCAGCGGGTCATACGCGCCGGACTGGCCCACGAGCTGATCCGTGGCGTCAAAGAACGTCACATTGATCCACATGCGGCGGCCGTCCGGATAGCCGGTCGGCAGCTTGTGCCCGGTCTTATTCGTGATGCGCACGCGGATGTCGCCGCCGACGCGCGTCACGTCCATTTCGGCGGCGTGCTGGAGCATGTAGCGGGCGCGGTCGACGCCGGCGTTGATCGCCGTCGGATCGACCAGGGGATCGACCTGGTCGATCAGCCCGAGCACCCACGTGTTTCCGCCGCTGAAATCGTGCAGCGGCAGGTCGTTGCGCAGCGGCACGTTCATCGACGCG
This sequence comes from Phycisphaerae bacterium RAS1, assembly GCA_007859745.1. NCBI lineage: Bacteria > Pseudomonadati > Planctomycetota > Phycisphaerae > Phycisphaerae bacterium RAS1. The sequence goes on from SMLU01000001.1 coordinate 1,581,547, forward strand.
CAGCCGCGCCCGGTCACGGCCCGCATGTGGCAGTCCTGGCAGCTCGCGACGTACTCGCGATTGCCGCCGAACTCCGGCGCGTACACGCCCATCGGCGAATTAAATGCGCTGTACAGCCATTCGCTGAAGGTGCGCTGCTCGGACATCATCTGGTGCGGCCCGACGCCCGGCGGGGCCTGGTCCAGGGCGTTCAGCGTGATGGAGCCGTCCGGGTTCCGCGTGAAGGCCGGGTTGCTCACGTCGTGGCACGTGCCGCACTGGTTCGACTCGCGGTGGAACGGCGAGTAGAGGAACGGATGCGGAGGCAGGGCGTCGCTGAACGGCCCGCGGCGGCGCGTGTTGTCGGGGTCGACCACGTACATGGCGTTGCCGAATGCACTCGGCACGTCGTCCAGCGCCGCGAGAATGTCCACGTCTTCGATCGGGCTTTCGCCCGCCTGATAGAACGGATCGACCATGCGATGGCAGAGATCGCAACTGATGCCCGTCAAATCCTGAGGCAGAAGCTGCGAGCCGTCGGTCGGGTTGGAGCGGCCGGCGATCCAGCCGGCGTTCATGTGGCAGCGCAGGCACAGGTCGCCCGATTCCGGCGCGTAGCGATTCGTCAGGTCGAACGCCGCCCGGAAGAGCGGGTCGATCGACGCGTGCGCCATCATGCTGCCCTGCCAGTTGAAGCCCGGCTCGACGGCGGCGTTGTAGTAGCCGTGACAAAAGACGCAGTCGTCCGGCGAATTCGGCGGGAGGACGTCGTTGGGCTGCGTGCCGGGCAGGTCGAAGTCGCGCAGGGTAGTGCTCACCAGGCCGCTCGCGCCTGAGGCGACGCTGAAGAAGGCGTCGCAGTAGTCATGGCCCGGGTTGCCGAAGCCGTCGTACGCGATGACCCACACGCGCGCCTGGGCGGTCGGACGGTTGGGCACGAACCAGGTCGCCTGCGAATCCGGGAACACGCCCAGCGCCACCGGCGAGTAGTTGGCGCCGCCGTCGAAAGAGACGAGCACGTCCGCGCCGGCGATGTAGCCGCTCGGATCACTCGCAGTCCAGGTGACGACGACCGGATTGCCGCTGGTCAGCGTTTCGCCGCCATTGGGGTAGGTGATCGTCACGGTCGGGCCGCCGCCAATCCCGCCGAACGCTGCGGCGGTCAGCGCGAGATTGCACAGGACCGCGACATACGACGCTGGAATTCTCAAAGGGCCGGGCCGCGCACGCTTCATGGTCAGAGCGCTCCTCGTCTGGGAAAAACAGGCGGAATTCGGCGGCAACGCGCGGGACCGTCAGGCAATCGCGAGCGGAGCGACGGCAATGAATGGCGCCCTTCGCCGGAAAAGGGCGCTTCCCAGCAGCGTCGTCTATTGTACATCTCGTGCCGTCGGTTCTCCAATCGGAATGGCGACGGTGTTGCGGAAGGCTGCGCTGAAACATCGGCCGCGCGCCGGGCCCCGCGCGGTTGGCTTTCGTCCAATAACCAGCGCGTGCATCACGCTCTTGCTTTGGCGCGGGTACATCGGCGTCCCGCCGGCGCGCATCCAGTCCGCGGCCCTGGGCCGATTTCCGAACCCGCCGCGCCAAGCGGCGGGTTGATGATCGTGGGCGATCGGCGTCGCACGTGCCGGAGACGTCAACCCGCCGCTTGGCGCGGCGGGTTCGGACAGAAATGCCCGGCGAGCCTGCCAAAGTCCATGGTCACACCCACCCCACGTGTCAGAAATTGTGCGTTCGCGTCTTTAGCTGCGCGGGGTTAGCATGCTGGGCTTGTTCCGGCGATAGGATTAGCCCGGAAAGTGCCGCCGCGATGATCGCCTGCATGTGCCGGTGGTAATCGCTGGAGCCAGCCAGGACGCGCACGGCGCGGTGAGAAGGAGAACCAACGCATGCTCAGAGTGAAATCCCGTATCGGAGCGTGGCTGCTGATGCTGGGCGGCCTCGCGATTGCTTCGCCGGCGCGGGGCGGCGTCGCCGAGGATTTTCCGCTGTCGAAAGCCATCCCGGCGGACGCCTGCTTCGCGGTCCATACGCGCGACCACGCCGGACAGGAGTTCCTGAACAAGCAGTTCGCACGCCTGTGGGAGGCGCTCGAGAACGAGCACCTGGAAAAGGACGTGAAGCGCCTCTTTAAGTCGATGGCCGAAGAGAACGGCAGCACGGCCGAGGAGTTTGACGCCCATTGGCAGCAGATCAACGACCTGCTGACCGCGGTGGAGTGGGGATCGCTGGCGGAAAAAGAATACGCGATGGGCATGCGAATCGGCGTTCCGCCGGAGTTCGTCGCGCTCATGCGCAGCCCGGCCGACAAGGTGAAGGGGAACTTCGACGGGCTGTCGGGCATTCTGAAGACGCTGGTCAGCCTGGCGCCCGAGGGCGTCATGACGCTGACGAGCGAGGGCGACGGCGAGAGCGTGGTGCACAAGCTCGCTTTCTCGGGCGCGCCCTTCCCGCTGGGCTTCATGCTCTCGCGGCAGAAGGACGTGATCGCCATCGGCTTCGGCTCGGGGATGCCGGAACAGTCCCTGGCGCTTCTGACCGGGAAAACCGGTGAAGCGCTGGTCGCGTCCGAGCGTTTTCAAAACGCGTTCAAGAAGCTGCCGCCGGCCAAGGACAGCGCCGTCTTCGTCGACGTGGACCGCATGTTCAAGCAGATTCGCGCGACGTTTGAGCAGGCCATGCAGATGAGCGGCGAGGAGATTGATCCGAAGATCAAGGCCTTCCCCGGCAAGGTGCTCGACACTCTGGCGATGTGGGACTACGTCGCGGTCGTCAAGTCGACCGAGGGCATGAAGACGACCGAAGAGTCGGCCTGCATCATGAAGGAGAACGCCAAGAGCCTGCCGTTCTACAAGTCGCTCTACGGCAATGGCACGCTCAAGGATCCGCTCAAGTTCGTTCCGCAGACGGCGCAGGACGTCACCGCCAACAGCGGCGTCGATCTGATGGCGACCTACGCGGCGCTGCTGACGTTCATCAAGGAGGAAGTGCCCGACGGCGAGCGCGCCATGACCGAATGGGAGGACGCCAAGCAGCAGATTCCCTTCGACATCGAGAAGGACCTGCTGGCCTGGATCGGCGGCGGGTTCACGACGTTTACGCTGCCGGGCAAGAGCGCCTACAGCCCGCCCGACTGGGTGGTGATGCTGACGGTGAATGACGCCGCCAAGGCCAACGAGATGATTGACCGAGCTTTGGAGGCGGCCGCTCCATTCATGCAGCAGGGCAACGCCACGGTCGAAAAGGCTGAAATCGCCGGCGCCGAGAACTTCCGCACGCTCAATGTCCCGATGCTGATGATGATGCCCGGGATCGGCGCGCCGACCTTCGGCGTCCACGAGAAGTTTCTGTTCATCTCTTCCGGCCCCAAGCCGATCGCCGCCGCGCTGGCCGCGGCCAAGGGCGAGGCCCCGAACTTCAGCAAGAACGAGCGCTTCATGAAGGAAGGCCTGGCGCCGGACGCAAACGCGACCGCCATGTCCTTCACCGACCTGACCAAGCTGGGCGAGCAGCTCTCGCAGCTCTTGCAGATGACGCAGCTCATTCAGCTCTTCGGCGGGCCGGAAATCGCCAAGGACCCGGCGGCCAAAACGGTGTTCTCGGTGGCCCGCAAACTGGGCAACGTGGTCAAGAAGCTCGACTTCTTCCAGTCGAGCTCGTCGGTGTCCACGTTCGACGGCAAGGTGAGCTACACCAAGAGCGTGACCAACTACCGCGAGCCGCCCGCTCCGAAGGCCGAAACGCCTAATAGCGAAAGCGCCAAGGAAGAGAAGCCCGAGGGTACGGGCGCCTCGAACAAGTAGCTTCGGCGGTAGTGATGGCAATGATGCGGCGGGCGATCCTGTTGGAACGGATCGCCCGCCGCTTTCTCTTGTGCGCCGCCGCCCGCACGACAATCGGGGCCGGCCACTACTGACATAGCCCGGTCGCCGTTACAATTCCCGGCCTTGGAAATTGGCCCGCGCCACCCGATTGAACGGGAGTTTGTGGAGATGACCCATCCGGGACGCGCCCTGACGTTCCTGGTTTCGCTGCTTGCACTGGCGGCCGTGGCCGCCGCCCAGCAGCCGTCGGGCGCCCCGCTCGAAGCTCAGCGCGGCAAGCCCGCGTTGACGGCGGACGACGTCGCGGCGATCAAGACCTGGCTCAGCGAGCGGGTCGACGCGGTCGGGCAGGGCGACGCCGGCTCCGGCGAGGCCCTGACGCAGCTTCGCACGGCGTACGACGGCACGCCGGCGTTCAAGGAGGCCTTCGCCGCGGCGACGATCGAGGCGGTGCGCGGCAAGTACAAGTTGCTCAAGACCGACGGCGCGGCGCGGCTGCTGATCCTGGTCAGCACGCTGGGGGTCGCCGACGGCGGGTCGCTGCTGGCGGAGGCTCTGGCCGATGAACGCGCCGCGGCGCGTTTCAGCGCCGCGGCCGGACTGCGGACGCTGCGGCCGCGGCTGGCGCTGGCGGGAGGCGAGTATGTCAGCCGGGCGCTTCAGGCGCTGCGGGACGGCGGCAAAAAGGAGACCTCGCGCCGCACGCTGGAAATCATCTATCGCGCGATGAGCTATGCGGAACTTCCGTCGCCGCCTGACCCGAAGCCGCACGCCGCGGCGCTCCTGGACGTGCTCGAATCGCGGGCGGAACAGTACGCCAAGCTGGCGGTCTCGGCCGAGGGGGCGGACGTGGTCGGTTTGGAGACCGCGGCTGCGCTGAAGGCGGGTTTTTCCGACGAGGAGAAGAAGCGGCTGGCGGTGGTGGCGGCGAAGATGCTCCGCTACGCCGTCTGGCGCTACGTCGCGGGCGACGCGCCGCTGTCGAAGGTGGGGGTGAAAGCGACGGCGGCGGACAATCCGCTGGTGGATGTCCGCAACGCGACGGAACTGCTGATCGAGGAGGCCGAGAAGCGGCTGGTCGAGCTGACCGCGCCTTCGAACCCGATTCCGAACATCACCGAGCAGATGAAGAAATCCGCCGACACCACGCAGATGAAGATTCAGATGGACGCATGGGCGACGCACTTGCAGCGGGCGCTGGGGATGGACTTCCGCGTGCCGGAGTCGGACGGCCGTTGAGTGGTGGGGCCCGCATCGGCGTGGGGCGGGCGTGTCGCCCGTCCGTACCGTGTCAGTGACGGGCGAATGCCGGTTCCCCGAAAAAGCTCAGGCTTTCTTGCGTTTGTAGTAGTCCACGTTCTTTTCGATGAAGTGCCTCATGTCGGCCGGCAGGTCATCCTCGGGGAAAATCGCCTTCACGGGACACTCATCGACGCACAGGCCGCAGTCGATGCAGACTTCCGGCTCGATGTAGAGCATCTCCTCGATCTCAAAATCCGGCTCGTCCTTCCGCGGGTGGATGCAGTCCACCGGGCACACGTCGACGCACGCCGTATCTTTCGTGCCGATGCAGGGCTGGACGATGTAGTGCGACACGCGCTGCTCCGTGTTCAAGCCAGGTACCGATCGGGTGACAGTGGGGATTATAGAAACCGGGCCGACCCGGGCAAGGCGTGCCCGACAACGCTGCAGCGCCGGGTACTGGTCTGGTTTCAACGCAGGGTGCATGCAGGCGGCCTTTGCGTCGGCATGCCCACGCACAGGCCGGGGGCATGGCACCCAAAACGAACCAGCGCCCAGCGCCGGCTCAGAGCGCCGTCAACGCCTCCACCCGGCGCCGCTTGGCGGCGTTGGCGCGGTCGGCGATGCCGCAGAGCTGCAGGCGAACGATGTGCATCGGCCAGGTGCATTCGACGTTGGTTCGATGAAGCTGCAGCGGGTTCGTGCCGTGAACGCACGGATTCGAACAGGTCATGAACGCGCAGCGATAGCCGGCGTCGCGAATGCGCTGCGCCGCCTCGCGGCTGTAGGCAAACTCCTCGCCGCCGACCCAGCAGAAGTGATCCACCGAGCTGCCGAGCCGCTGCTCCAGGTCGCGCTTGCAGGTGATGATTTCGTCGTCAAGCTGCGCGGGCGGCGTGGATGCGGTCAGGCGGTGATGCGTGCGCGTGTGGCAGCCGACGACGTGGCCGCGGCGAACGAGATCGCGAAGCTCATCCCAGCTCATTGCGACGCGCCCGGCGTCGGCGCTGTCGGCTGCGACACCGCGATTGGGCGGCCGGTCGCCGGACGGGCTGGGAACGATCGAATGGGCCGCCGCGTACGCTCGCTGCTGCTCGCGCGGCGTGTCGATGAACTCCAGCGGGACGAAATGCCAGCCGACGAAGCCGTACTCCTCCAGAAGAGGGGCGGCGACGTCGAAGTTCGTGCGCAGGCCGTCGTCGAACGAGATGATCAACCCGGGTTTGGGCTTGTTCCATTCGCCATGTTCGAGCAATCCGCGCAGATCGGCGTCGCTGGCGCCCACGAAATGGCGCGCGTACCAGGCGAGCTGGCGGCGGTAGTTGACGATCGAGGCGTGCGGCGTGTCGTGGCAGTTGATGACGCGGATGAAGCGCTTGCCCAGGCGGGATTTCTGGGCGGCAAACATCAGTCGGTCCGTCAGCGTCAAACTGACACCGAGGGCGAGTGACTGTTTGAGCAGGCTTCGAAGCCGCGCGACCATCGACTGCCTCAGCAGAGCACGTCGTGCGTCAGGTCCGAGCCGCGACCGTGAGGGAGCGGTTCTTGAAAGCCCTTCGGTCCGAGACGGGCACCCGACGCGAGCCCCACGCGCAAGCACACGGTTTCAGAAGAACCGCTCCCTTACGGTCGCGGCTCAGTTCGGTCGCGGCTCGGACGAGCGTCTAGAACATCACGTACAGGAACGGCGAGACTTCCTCGTCGCGGTCTTCGACGAAGTAGACCGCCTGGGCGATTTCGGCCAGACCCGGCGCGAGCGGCGCCAGCTCGCTCCAGCCCTGGCTCTTCCAGAGCTGCGCGAGCGCGTCGCGGAAATCGCCGACCTGCGCCGTGCCGAAGACCTCGAAATCCGTCGGACTCATCGACGTCTTCTTGCGCTGTTCGTAGTAGGACGCGACGGCTGGCTCGGGCTCAAGCGGCATGACCGCGCGGCCCTGGGCGACCAGCTTCTCGGCCAGCGGCACGAGTTGCCGCGCGTGGAACTCATGAATCAGCGCGGTTGAATGGGCTTCAGTCGAGCTCATATTCCTTCCTCCAATCATCGTCGTCCTTGAACGCCGGCTGGTTGTGCTTGTGCAGGATGTGGTCCTGAAGGACGAGCACGTCGATCTCCGTCCGCATGAAGCAGCGGTACGCGTCATGCACGGTGCAGACGATCGGCTCGCCGCGGACGTTGAACGACGTGTTCACCAGCACGCCGCAGCCGGTTTTCTCGCGGAACGCCGTCAGCACGCGGTGGAACTCCGGGTTGTCCTCGGGATGCACGGACTGGATGCGGGCGCTGTAGTCCACGTGCGTCACCGCGGGGATGTCCGAGCGAAGCTGGTTGACGACCGAGAGCATGTCGTCGTCGCCGGCATTGAACTTGCTCAGGTCGCCCTTCTTCCGGCGGCTTTCGCAGACCGGCGCGACCAGCAGCATGTAGGGGCTTTCGCGATCGATCTCAAAATACTCGCCGATGCGGTCATACAGCACCGCCGGAGCAAACGGGCGGAACGACTCGCGGTATTTGATCTTGAGGTTCATCACCGACTGCATCTGCGCATTGCGCGGGTCGCCGATGATCGAGCGCGCCCCCAGCGCCCGCGGGCCGAATTCCATGCGGCCGTGCAGGTAGCCGACGATTTTGCCGGCGGCGAGGAGTTCCGCGACGCGCTGCGCCCGCTCGCGGTCGTTGGAAACGTGCTCGGCGGGGCAGCCGTGGCGCTCGAGGAACGCCTTGACCTCATTCGTGCCGTAGGCCGGGCCGAGCAGGCTGCCTTTCTGCATGTCGCGGCCAGTGGGGTTCATCTTGCGCGGGACTTTGAAGTACGCGTGCGATGCGAGCAATGCAGCGCCCAGCGACCCGCCCGCGTCGCCGGCGGCGGGCTGAATCCAGATGTCGTCGAAGATCTTCTCGCGCAGGAGCTTGCCATTGGCGACGCAGTTGAGCGCCACGCCGCCGGCGAGCACGAGTTTGTCCGCCCCCGTCCGCCGCCGGACGTGCCGGCCCATCAGGATGACGACCTCTTCGAGCACCTTCTGCACCGACGCGGCCAGGTTCATCTCGCGCCGCGTGATGCGCGACTCCGGTTCGCGCGGCGGGCCGTCGAAGAGCGAGTTGAACAGCGGGTTGGTCATCACCACGCTGTCGATGTATCCGAAATACTCGGTGTTCAGCCGATAGGAGCCGTCCGGGCGGATGTCGATCAGGTTCTTTTTGATCTTGTCGTAGTAGATCGGCTCGCCGTAGGGCGCCAGGCCCATCAGCTTGTACTCGCCGGAATTCACCTTGAAGCCGCAGAAGTAGGTGATCGCGCTATACAGCAGGCCGAGCGAGTGCGGGTAGGTGATTTCTTCGAGCAAATCGACGCGGTCGCCGTCGCCGACGCCGATGGTCGTCGTGGCCCATTCGCCGACGCCGTCGAGCGTGATGATCGCGGCCCGCTTGAAGGGCGACGGGTAGAACGCCGACGCGGCGTGCGACATGTGGTGCTCGGTGAAAAGCAGCTTGCCGGCCTTGCCGAGCGTGCCGATGGCGCGGCGGACGTATTCGCCGACCCACATCTTGATGCCGAGGACAGAACGCGTGGCCTTTTCGAACTGATCGACGCCGGTGTTGCCGGCGGCGATCGTGTTCTTGAGGATGCGGTCCCAGGTCCAGAGGGGGTTGTCGTAGAAGACGATCGCGTCGAGGTCGGACGCCTCGACAAACGCCTCTTCCAGGCAGTAGTTGATCGCGTGCCGCGGGAAGCGCGGGTCGTGCTTCTTGCGGCTGAAGCGCTCTTCCTGCGCCGCGGCGATGATTTCGCCGTCGCGTACGATGGCGGCGGCGGAGTCGTGATAGAAAGCCGAGATGCCGAGGACTGTTGTGCTCATAATCTCTGCCTGCTGTAGCGTCGGCCCTCTGTGGCCGACGGTTCGTAGCGTCGGACCTTCGCGTCCGACGGCGTGTAGCCCGGCCGCCATCGGCCGGTTCGTCGCTCATTCAACCGGGCTGCGGGCAGCTCGGCTCCGTTTTCACCGCGGATGGTCGTCGCCGCGGAATGGTGGGCGATGTCCACCCTACGTCTGCGCCCACGCCGGTTTCAGGCCTCTTCCGTTCGCTGCTGCGCCGTCGGACTCGGAGGTCCGACGCTACGGCCGGCGCCGCGGCGCGGGTTTCTCATGCCGTGCAGCCAGCCACGGACGCCGTCGACCATTCGCGTGGCGAGCGGCCGTTCGATCTTTCGAATTCGCCCGCTTCCGGGACGAATCACCAGGAACCAGGATTCAAAATTCCGCACGCCGCACTCGATCTGGTAGTTGCGAAACGCGACCGACCAGAACGCCTGCACGACGTGAACGTCGAAATCGAGCCGCGTCTCGGCTGCGGCCGTCCGAATTTCGCCTGCGAGAAGATCTTCGCCCGATTCGAGGATTGTAGTCGTCGCGAGCAGGATCGCGCGTCCCTCCGGCGTGAGCAGCGTCGGCAGGAGCCGCAGGAACCGGGCCTGAATCTCAACGCCCATGTGCCCGCCATAGGCGTCGAAATGCGTGTGCTTGCAGCGATCGGGCATGAGCATGAAGGGCATGTTCCACGTCACCAGGTCGAAGCGTCCGAAGCGGCCGGCGTGCTCGAACACGTCCGCCTGCTCGGCCCGCACGTGCGGCATTTGGTTCAGCTCGGCGTTGAGCCGGGTGACCTCGACGGCCCGCGGGTTGATGTCCAGCCCCAGCCCTTCCTCGCAATGCCGCGCGGCCGAAAGCAGCACGACGCCGGAGCCGGGGCCGACGTCCAGGCAGCGCTTCAGGCGGCCCTGCGGATGCGCGTCGATAAAATCCACGTGCAGCAGCGAGTCGGTGCCGGCGACGACGCGCCGCAACAGCAACGGCTTTTCGCCGTCGGCGATAAGCGTCAGCGGGCCGATCCCGTAAACGCGAAATCGCAGGAACTGCCCGCCGCTGTCCGCGCGAAACAGGTGGTTTTCTTCCCATCCGCGAAGCGTCGTCGCACCGATCAGGTCGGCCCACGTCTGCGGCAACAGCGTCTCGCCCAGCACGAACGCGCGGAACAGGTCTTGCGCGCGGCGCGGCGACAGGGCGCGATAGACGCCTGACAGCGCCGACGGCTCGAACACGGTGCAGCGGCCGCTCATGAATCGCGACAGCACGCGCCACTCGCGCCCCAGCGGCAGCCCGCCCAGCTTCGGCGGCGGCAGATGCTGCAGGCGGCTCAAATCGAGCCCGCGCAGCTCATCCAGAAACCGCCCGCGAAACGGCGGCCTCAGAAAACCGAGCCAGTCGTCGGCCTCGACGATGTACTCGCGAGTGTCGTCGGCCGGCGTCATGAGGGGGGCGCTCCGCTCAATGCGGCGACGGCGCTGGCCGCCGGCAGCAGCCGTTCAATCGTCGGCGCCAGCGACGCCGCGAGGGCTGCGTGTCCGGCCGGCGTCGGATGAACGTCATTCTTGAACCGGAATCCGCGCCGCTCGGCGGCCGGGCGCTGCATCAGGTCCGGCAGCGGATCATGCAGTGTGCAGCCGACCGCGGCCGCGAGTTCACTGAAGCGCGCCTGGTAGGGCCGCGCGTCGGCCGTGCCCTCGATGTACTGATGCAGCGGAATGGGCATCAGCACGACCGGCCTCTCGTGCGCGCGAATCCACTGCTCGAGGATGGCCCGCATCAGCAGCCAGGCCGGCGAGTCGGGCCGGTCGTAATCGGGCAGCGGCTGGTAGTGGCTCATTTTCTGCACGACTTCGCGCAGGCCCAGCGCGTTGACGACCTTCCGCAACGTTGCGAAGCGCCCGCCGCGATCGACGTGGGCGCCCTCGTCGGCCGCCATCGCCTCGGTCGGGATCGGGTCTTTTCTGACGGGCACGTTGCAGAGCGTCAGCCCCGCCGCGCTGCGTTCGTAGTAGGGCTTGGCGTAGCAAAGTTCGCGGCCCTGGTCATCGACGTAGACGCGATAGCGGGCGACGATGCGGCGGATGTTCTCGACCAGCACGGAGATCAGCAGCACGTCGTGCTCGATTCCGCCGGCCATTTCTCGATAGGCCAGGTACTGTTGATCGGTTCCGGTTCCGGGCAGGGCGAAGTTGTAGACTTCCAGGTTGGGGATCAGCGATTCCAGCACGTCGCTGTAGCGTTTTTCGTTGGATACGCCGTCGCCCGCGGAGAATGAATCGCCGAAGAGCAGCACGCGCCGGGCCGACGTCCGCGCGGGAGTGAAATCGCGGTTGCAGCGGAAGCCGGCGCTGTTGACGCGGACGAGGTATCCGCCGCTCTCGTGCTCGACGCGGGCTTTCAGGTTCGGGATGAACCGGTAGCCGATGGTCGGGTGGTATTCGAGAAGCTGGCGCGACACAGTGGATCACCCTGTGAATGCGATTGACACAACAACAGCGTTGGTCGCTTAGAAGGTGTTCGAATTCGGCGGCGTTGTCGGTGGAATAATCAACCAGGCCCGGCTCTCTGGTTCCATTCTCGAATGGTGGGGGGCCGAAGTCAATCAAATTGCGGCGCCGCGGCGTGCGGAGTGTGACCATCGATTTTGGCAGGCCGGCGGGCACGTCTGTTCGCGGGCATATCTGTCCGAACCCGCCGCGCCAAGCGGCGGGTCGACGTCCTCGGCCGTCATCGCACCGATCGCTCCACGGTCGTCAACCCGTCGCTCGGCGCGGCGGGTTCCGAAAGACGGCGCGATCTCGGCGGCCGATAAAATCAATGTCCTTGTCTGTCCAAGAGCCACGTTTCAAACAAAAACGATTCCCGGCGACACACGTCGTCCGCCTCTCGGCTACCGCTACTTTCAGCAGCTCGACAACGCGCAGACCGCGCAAAAGATGAACCGCTCGGAGCAGGCGGTGAGGAGCCTGTGCGTCCGGGCGCTGATCCGGCTGCGGGAGATTCTGGCGGATGACTTGTAAGCCCGGCGACGCGGCGCGCGCCCGAAGCGGCGCCGGCAGCGACGCTCGAGCAGGTGCTGGACCGCTACCTGCGCGAGGTGGCGGCGGGGGCGCGCCCGGATCAGGAAAGCTACCTGCGCGCCCATCCTGACCTGGCCGAGCCGCTGCGGGGCGTCTTCCGCACGCTGGAATTCGTCGAGGCCACCGGCCGCTGCCTGCATTCCGCGGACCTGGAGCGCGGCCGGACACTGGGGGATTTTCGAATCCTGCGGGAAATCGGGCGCGGCGGGATGGGAGTGGTCTACGAAGCCGTTCAGATTTCGCTCAAGCGGCACGTGGCGCTGAAAGTGCTGCCGGCCAGCGCCCTGTTGTCGGGCGGCGCCCCGGAGCGCTTCCGCCGCGAGGCCGCCACCGCCGCGCGGCTGCACCATACCAACATCGTGCCCGTGCACGCCTCCGGCGTCGAGGACGGCGTGGAGTACTACGCGATGCAGTACATCGAGGGCGGCTCGCTGGCGAGCCACCTCGAGTGGCTGCGGAAGAGCGCGGCGCCGCCGGGGCGGGATTACTTCGAATGCGTGGCCCGCTGGGGCATGCAGGCGGCCGAGGCGCTGGCCTACGCGCACGCCAACGGTGCGATTCATCGCGATATCAAGCCGTCCAACCTTCTGCTCGATCGCCGGGGCCGCGCTGCACGGCGCACTTCGTCGCGGCACTGGTGCGGCTGGGGCGTGGCGAGCGCACCGCCGGCCGCGAGCACCTGCGGGCGTGCGTGGACACGGGCGTGTTTATTTACGTCGAGCACCGCCTGGCGCAGACGCTGCTGGCACGGGCTGAGGCCGACGAGCAGTGGCCGCACTGGATTGAAGCGCACCGCGAGTAGAGAGCGTACGTTCGAATCGAAATAAGCGTGCGCGAGTCGGCGCCACAGCCTGCAGCGCGAAGCGCCGCCGAGCGCCCGCGGCGACTTGCGCTCGCTTGCGCTTCGCGTTCAGGCAGCGGCGCGGAATCGTGCACAGTCGCATAACCGCACCGGCGGGACGCCGATGCTCCCCACGGCACGCGGATGCTCCGCGCGCGGCGCCGGCACTTACAATCCGCGCCATGACAGCCGACGTGATGATCATTGGCGGCGGGGCGGCGGGGTTGGCCACCGCGATCTTCGCCGGTCGCGCGGCGGCGCCGACGCACGCCGGTCAGGCATCGCCGGCACGAATCGTCATACTGGACGGCGCGAAATCGCTGGGGGCCAAGATCCTCGTCGCCGGCGGCGGACGCTGTAACGTGACGAACATGGTCGTCACGCCGCGGGATTTCGCTGGCGGAAGCCAGGCGGCGATTCGCCGCGTACTGTCCGCGCTGTCGGTGGAGAAGACGGTCGCCTTCTTCCGTGAGATCGGCGTCGAGCTGTATGAGGACTATGACGGCAAGCTCTTTCCGACGACCAACAAGGCACGCAGCGTGCTCGACGCGCTTCTGCGCGAGGCCGCTCGGGTCGGCGTCGATATTCGCACGGGTCATCGTGTCGTTGATGTGGAGCGCCGCGGCGATGGGTTCGTGGTTCTCTGCGAGCCGGCCGGCGGCGGGCGCAGCGAGCTGGCTGCTTCGGCGATCGTGTTGGCCACGGGCGGCCTTTCGTTGCCCAAAACGGGCAGCGACGGCGGCGGATACGCCCTGGCCCGCAAGCTCGGGCACTCGCTCGTGCCGACGACGCCGGCGCTCGATCCGCTGCTGCTGGATGGCGCGTTTCATGCGTCGCTTTCGGGCGTGTCGCATCCGGCGGAAATGACGGTCGCGGCCGATGGAGAAAAGCCCGTGCGGCGGCGGGGATCGCTGCTGTGGACGCATTTCGGCGTCAGCGGTCCGCTGGCGCTCGACTGCTCACGTTACTGGAACCGCGCGAAGCTGGAGAACCGGCCGGTGAGCGTCCGGCTCAGCTTTCTGCCTGGGGAGACCTTCGAATCGGTCGAGAAGATGATGATCGCAGCCGCGGCGGACCGACCGAAGTCGACCGTGCAATCGCTTCTGGCCGGGCGGCTCCCGGGCCGCGTCGCGTCAGCGGTGGCGGCTGCGGTCGGCGTGGGCGAGCGCGTGCCGCTGGCGCACCTCTCGAAGCCGGGCCGGCGCTCGCTGATCCGCGCTCTGATTGAATTCGACCTGCCGGTGCGCGGCACGCGCGGCTACCGCTACGCCGAGGTCACGGCCGGCGGCGTGCCGCTGAGCGAGATCGAGCCGGCGACGATGGAATCGCGCGTCTGCCCCGGGCTGTACCTGGTGGGCGAAATTCTCGACGTGGACGGCCGCATCGGTGGGTTCAATTTTCAATGGGCCTGGGCGAGCGGGTTCGCGGCGGGCGGGGCCGCTCTACGAAAGCGCGGCGGCATGGCGACGGCGTGCGACGCGGACCGGTGATGGTGCGCCCGCGAAACGACGGTGTGCGATTTCGCGCCAACGTCAGAACGCGAAGCGCAAGCGAGCGCACCTCGCGGTGGGCGCTCGCTTGCGCTTCGCGTTCTGAAATGTGGCGCCGGCTTGGGCACGCTGATTCAGGTTTAGGCCGTCGCTGCCGGCCCGATCTGGTCGCGGTTCGGGTGCACCATCACGCTCTCGCTCGGAGTCGAGAGCTCCAGGCGCGGCTTGCGCGGATCGAGCTTGGCCGTCACCCAGCCCTCGTTGATCATGACTTCCAGACATTGCATGGCGTGCTTCATCAGCACCGGAACGTGCTTCGCGGTCGCCTTGGCCTGAAACGTGTTCAGCAGCAACTGGTAGATGGCCGAAATGTCGGCAGACTGATCGAGGCAGCGCAGCAGCAGCTCGAACATGCCGGTGACGGCCAGCCGGTATTCACCACGGTGGTAGCAGCGGGCGCGGGTGATTTTTCCGTCGTGGTAAAGCGGGATCCAGCCTTCGGTGGCGCGGTTCAGATCGAGCTTCAGGACGTTAAAGTCGCTGAGCTCCCACTTGGCCTCGCGCGCCGTGAAAAGCTGCATGATCTGCTTGGCGCCGGTCAGGTCGAACCCACCGATGCCCGCCTGGCCCACGACGTCGTTCGAGAATCCGCCCTGCGCCAGCCAGCGCCAGGCAGACGCCGGCGTCAGCTTCAGTCCGGCCTCTTGCGCAATGCTCTGGCAGTGTTCCTTCAGTTCCGTAAACTGCCCATTGGCCGCGTACCAGAAATCCGCGAAGCGGATGTGCTGCCGGACGCGTTTGCGCTGCCAGTAGTCATACTGATCCTTGAGCCAGGCGGGGTCGTGGCCGCCGCGGTTCAGCTCCAGGATCGTGTAAGCCAGCTCGCGCCCTCCGGTGTGTGTCAGCGTCAGCCCGGCCGACAGGATCGGGTCGGCAAAGCCCGCCGCCTCGCCGACCAGGAACCAGTTCTCGCCGTAGGCTCGCTCGGCCACGAACGACCAGTCCTTGGTGGAGCGCACGTGGCCGGTACGGGTCGCGTTGCGCGTCAGGGCGGCGACGCGCTCTTCTCCACTGATCATCTGCTGATACAGCGCTTCGGGCGTTTTCCCGCTCTTTTTGTAGAACTCGCCGGGGCAAACGAACCCGATGCTGGTGCGCGTCGGTCCGAGCGGGATGAACCAGATCCAGCCGGCGGCCTGGCTCATGATCTGGATGCGCGTTCCGCCCACGCCGATCCGCACGGCCCACTCCGCGTTCTCCCAGTAGTCCCAGAACGCGACGTTCAGCAGCGTGGTCGGCACCTCCGATCGCACACCCAGCGCCCGGCGGACGATGCCCGAGTAGCCGGACGCATCGATGTAGTAGCGGGCGGTGACCGTCTGTCCGTTCTCCAGAGTCAGGCCGGTGATCCGGTCGCCCTCGTGCTCAATACGAGCAACCGGCGTCTCTTCGCGAACCTCGCAGCCTTTTTCCTCGGCGTGCTGAAGGAGAATCTGGTCGTAGATCGAGCGATCGACCTGAAACGCCGTCTGCTTTCGCTGGCCCTCGTAGCGGGCCGGGCGCGGCTCGTCGGCGAAGTCCTTCAGCGGCAGGAACTCGAAGTCCCACAATTCCGGGTTGCTGCCCCAGCGAAACGTGGCGCCGACCTTGATCGGAAAGTTGGCGGCTTCGACCTTGTCCCAGCAGCCCATTTCGTCCAGCACGACGCTGATGGGCGGAAGCTGGCTCTCGCCGATGTGGTCGCGCGGAAACTTCTCTTTCTCAAGAATCAGGATCCGCAGCGCGGGGTCGTACTTGCGCAGCAGGGTGCCGACGGTGGTTCCGCCCGGCCCGCCGCCGATAATGGCCACATCATAATGTCCGTTCGCCGCGGTCATGAACTCGCTCCCTGAATCGCCGGTTGTCCGATCATCGCGTGATGCGGATCACGGCGCGACGGTCCACCCGGCAAGTATACGTCGCCACCGTTGCCGTCCGCCCTGATTCTGCCTGACATTTTCGAAGCAGATGGGACCAGAGATTCTGGCAGGCGCGGCGGGCATACAGATTTGGCGGCATATCTGTCCGAACCCGCCGCGCCAAGCGGCGGGTTGACGTCCCCGGCCTGTGGGGCGCGGCTCGCTTCCGATCGTCACCCCGCCGCTTGGCGCGGCGGGTTCGGAAAAACGCGGCGACGAACGCGGCGGGTTCGGAAATACCGCCCGGCCGGCGGCGTCTGCAACAAGATTGGCCACACCCTTCGCAGCCGCGCGGCCGCGGTGGTTGCAGCACGCTTTCCCCCCGCCGCCGCGAGCATTATCATCCCCATCCCGCGCGGCCGGCCGGTTTTCAGGCGCGGGCGGGAAGCGACACCCATGAAAATCCTCGTTCTGGTCAAGCAGGTTCCGGACTCCACAACGACCATCAAGATCCGCCCCGACGGCGAGGACATCGAGCGCGCGGGCGTCAAGATGGTCGTCAACCCATTCGACGAATTCGCCATCGAGCAGGCCGTCCGCATGCGCGAGGCCGGCCTGCCGGTTGAGCAGATCACTGTTCTCACTGTCGGTCCGGCGGGCGCGGCGGAGGCGATGCGAACGGCCCTGGCGATCGGGGCCGACGATGGCATCCACCTTCAGGATGCGGCGTTCGACAAGCTGGACGAATTGCAGACGGCGACGCTGATTGCAGCCGTAATCAAGCCGCGCGGCTACGACCTCATCCTGCGCGGCAAGCAGGAAATCGACCTCGACAGCGGCCAGCTCGGTCCGGCCCTGGCCGAGGCGCTCGACATTCCGCATGTCGGCGCGGTGACGCGGCTGGAGTTCAGCGACGGCGGCGCGCGATTCTCAGCCGGGCGGCGGATTGAGGGCGCGGAGGAATCGGTCGCCGGGGGGCTGCCGGCGCTGCTGACCATCGAGAAGGGGCTGGTGGAGTGCCGCTATCCGTCGCTGCCGAATCTGATGAAAGCCAAGAAAAAGCCGGTCGAGACGCTCAGCGCCGCCGCCGTGGAGGGCTTCGCGGATGCGGTCGGCGGCGTCGGCGGCACGGAGATTCACAAGTACGAGTTGCCGCCGGCGCGGCCGCCGGGGAAGCTGATCAAGGCCGAGCCGGCCGACGCCGCGGCGCAGCTCGTCAAGCTGCTTCGCGAAGACGCGAAGGTGATCTAGTGCAGCCAGTCACGGTTGGCGCCGTCTCTCTGAACCGAGCCGCGACCGTGAGGGAGCGGTTTGGGCGCGGGGAACCGCTCCCTACCATCGCGGCTCGGACCATGCGGAACGAACGATTGCCCGCGGTTTGGATAACGCGTACCACGGGCCGTGCAACACGGAGTCGAACATGAAACGCAAACTGACGATCATCGGCCTGCTGGCGCTGACGCCGCTTGCGTTCGCCGCCGGACTGTTTGTCGGCAAGCCGCGGACGGCGACCTATGAGAATCGCGAGCTCGGCTTTCGGATTACCGCGCCGGAGTTCAAGCCTTTTACGCTCGGCGTGGGCGGGACGATGGCGGTGCTGCTCGGCCCTGCCGAGCGCGGCGGCGCGCCGTCGGTAAGTGTCGTCATGCACTCGACGGACAATATCGACGAGCAGATCAAGGCGGCCCGCGAGAGTCTCGAGATGGGCGGAGCGAAGGTTCTGCGGGCCAACAAGACGCGGGTCGGCGGGCGCGAGGCGTCCCTGATCGAGGCGGAGGGCACGATCGGGGGTGCGAAGAAGCACGCCCTGACGCTGTCGGTCTTTCGCGAAACGCACACGCTGATGGTGACTTGCAGCGCCGGCATCGAACAGTACGCCGAGTTAAAGGCAACGTTTGAAGCGTGCCTGGAGAGTCTGACGCTGGACGACGCGCCCGGAAAGTAGGGTCCGCCGTGCGCCCCATTTTTCCCCCGGACGACGGCGCCACCTGCCTGAAGCCGGACGATTGGTTCCGCACCGCGGACCCGACGGAAATCGTATGACAAACGACATCCTCATCTTCGCCGAACAACGCGACAACCGCCTCAACCCGGCCGCTGCGCAGCTCGTCACCCCCGCCCGCGCTCTCGCGCAGCAATCCGGCGGAAAGGTCGTCGCCGTCCTGATCGGCGACAAACTTGACGCCGCGGCGGAGGCGATCGACAAGGCCGGCGTCGACCGCCTCATCACCCTCAGCGACCCGAAGCTGGCTCTGTACTCCGCGCTGCGCTATCGTTCGGCCCTCGCCGCGGCGATCCGCAAGGTTGATCCGCGCGTCGTGCTGCTGTCCGCGACATTCATGGGCCGCGACCTGGCGCCGCGCGTTGCGATGCGCGTCGGCGGGGCGCTGGCGACCGACGTGGTCGGGCTGAAACTGGGCGACAAGGGCCTCGACATCCGCCGTCCGCTCTACAACGGCAAGGCCTTCTGTCACGTCACCTTTCCCGCCGATCGCGTCGCCATCGCCTCGGTGCGCCTGAACACGTTCGCCCCGGCATCCGGCGGAGGCGCAGTCCGCGAATCGCTGGCTTATGAGCCGGCCGCCGGCGACGAGCGCATCAGCGTCAAAGAGATCGTCCGCACCGGCGGCGAGGTGAAGGACGTGACCGAGGCCGACATCATCGTTTCCGGCGGCCGCTCGCTGAAGAGCGAGGAGAATTTCAACGCGACGATCTACCCGCTCGCCCGCGAGCTGGACGCGGCGGTCGGCGCGTCGCGGGCCGCGTGCGACGCCGGCTACCAGCCGCATACGCGCCAGGTCGGCCTGACCGGCAAGACCGTCACGCCCAAGCTCTATTTCGCCTGCGGCGTGAGCGGCGCGATCCAACATCTGGCCGGCATGCGCGGCAGCAAGGTGATCGTCGCGATCAACACCGATCCCGAAGCGCCGATGATGAAGATTGCGGACTACGCCGTGCTGGGCGATCTTTTCAAGGTTGTCCCGGCGCTGACGGAAGAAGTGCGAAAGCTGAAAGCGCAGTAGCACATCATGAGTACTGAACTCGTCACTCGAGACCACTTTCGCGCCCTGGCTGATCGCGCGCTGGAGATCGCCTCGGCCGACGACGTGGCCATCTCCCTCTCCGATCGCGGCGGCGGCACGACGCGCTTCGCCAACAATCAGATCACGCAGAACGTCGACACCCGCCGCCAATCGATCTCGATCGCCGTCGCCTACGAAAACCGCCGCGGCAGCGCCAGCACCACCGATGTCTCTGAGGAAGGCGTGCGCGACGCCGTCGAGCGCGCCCAGCAGGTCGCGCGGGTCAGCCCGCCCGACCCGGAGTACATGCCGCCGCTCCCGCCGCAAACCTATCCGGTGCTCGCATCGCTGCGGGCCGAGACGGTCGACGCCGGCCCGCCGCGGCGGCTGGCCGACGCCCGCGAAGCGATTATTCAGTGCCAGGGCGCGGGCATGTCCGCCGCCGGAATTGTCGAGACCGGCGTCGAAGCCGCCGGCGTCGCCAATGACAAGGGACTCTTCGCGTACGAGCAGCGCAGCGACGCGCGCTTCAGCGTCACCGCGACCGCCGAAGACTCGACCGGCTGGGTCAGCAGCGCCAGCCGCAGCGTCGACGATCTGGGTGTGGCCGATCGAACGCGCGTCGCGATCGAAAAAGCGCAGCGCTCCGCCCGGCCGGTCGAGCTGCCGGCGGGCAAATACACGGTCATCCTCGAGCCGGCCGCGGTGGCGGGCCTGGTGAACAGCCTGCTTTTTTCGCTGAACGCCAAGTCGTATTACCGTGGAACCAGCGCCATGGCCGGCAAGCTCGGCCAGCGGATCATCGACGCGCGCGTCAGCTTCCAGAACCGCCCGGACCATCCGCAGCTCATGGGCGACGGATTCAACTCGGGCGGCCTGCCGACCAACTACCACACGTGGATCGAGCGCGGCGTGCTCACGCGGCTCAGCTACGACCGCTTCACCGCCAAGGAGCACGGCGTCGAGCCGAGCTACTCGCCGGACGCGGTCCTCATGACCGCCACGCCGGCGGTCGCGAGCGCTGCGAGCGGGGATGCCGCGCCCGGCGCTGCGGCAGCGCCCGGCGCCGCGGCTGATCGCGCCCTTGCGACCGTGGACGATCTGCTTCGCGGCGTAAGCCGGGGGATCCTCGTCACGAATTTCTGGTACATCCGCCCGGTGAACCCAGCCGACATGACGCTCACCGGCATGACCCGGGATGGGACGTTTCTGGTTGAGAATGGCGAAATCACCGGCGGGGTATTCAACTTCCGCTGGCACGACAGCCCGCTGCGCGTGCTGAACGCGATCGAGGCCTACACGCAGCCGATGGACGCAACCTCGCAGGAAAGCGACAAGAAGCTGCTCCCGGCCCTGCGCGTCGCGAATTTCAATTTCAGCAGCGTGACGCGCTTCTGACCCCTGCCGCGGTCATCTGTCTGAACGCGAAGCGCAAGCGAGCGCGACGGCCAGTGCGCCTCCATTGACAAAAGAGTTCGCTCGCGGCGCTCGCTTGCGCTTCGCGTTCTGATCGCCACACGCGCGCCGGCCGAGTTCTCATGCACCTTCGCGACCTGCACTACGACCTGCCGCCGGAGCTGATCGCCCAGCAGCCGCTCGAGCCGCGCGACGCCTCGCGCCTGCTCGTCGTGCATCGCGCCTCCGGCCGCCTGGAGCATCGCCGTTTCCGCGACGTCGCCGAGTTTCTCCGCCCCGGCGACTGCCTCGTTCTGAACAACACGCGCGTCATCCCGGCGCGCTTCTTTGCCCGCAGAGCCAGCGGCGGACGCGTCGAAGGGCTCTTTCTCAGAAAGTCCGAAGGCGACGGCTGGCGTGCGCTGCTTAAGCCCGCCGCGCGCATTCGCGTTGGCGAGTCACTCGTGGCCGAGGGCGCCGATGTTCGTCTTCGCGTCGTGGAGCGTCACGACCGAGGTGAATTTGCCCTGACTAACGATCCGCCCGCCGACCCGATCGCGCTGCTCGCCGAGATCGGCCGCACCCCGCTGCCGCCCTACATCCGTCGTGACCATTCGCAACGCGCCGGCGTCGACTCGGCCGAGCGGGCGGACGCGCAGCGCTACCAGACGGTCTACGCCAGCGCCCCCGGCGCGGTCGCCGCCCCGACTGCCGGGCTGCATTTCACGCCCGAGCTGCTCGCGACGCTCGCCGCCGGCGGCGTGAAGACGGCCGAGATCACGCTGCACGTCGGCCTGGGCACGTTCGCGCCGATCGAGGTTGAGGACCTCTCGCAGCATCGCCTGCACAGCGAATATTTCGAGGCCTCGCCCGGCGCTCTGTCGGCCCTGCACGCGGCCCGCGGCGGCGGCGGGAGAATCGTCGCCGTCGGGACCACCTCATGCCGCACGCTCGAAACGCTGGCGCGCCGCGGCGACCCGCCGCCGGGCGCGCCGCGGGAGCCGCTCGGCGGCTGGACCGACCTGTTCATCCGGCCGCCCTTCGAATTCCGCCTGGTCGAAGTGCTGCTGACGAATTTCCATCTTCCAGGCAGCTCGCTCGTCGCGCTCGTGATGGCCTTCGCCGGCGAGTCGCTCATCCGCCAAGCCTACCAGGCGGCGATCGCCGAGCGGTATCGGTTCTACAGTTATGGCGACGCGATGCTGGTTGTGTAGGAAGCCGCGGAGCGGCGATAGAATAAAGCCCACGGCGTAAGCCGTGGGAACGCGGGCGGGAACCTCCGTATCCTCAGAAAACCCGGCCCCGCAGGGCCGAACTAAGCGACGGGCGCGGCAGGCGCCCCGGTTGTTTCCCCCTCCGGGGCTGCGTTGCGTCGCGGGCCGATGTCCCAAGGCTTTCGCCGGGGGCTTTACTCTATCGCCCCTCACGGAGCTGAGAACGCCGCCGCCGTTTGTGTTGTGCACGTTGCCGGGTGTGTCACGCACCCACGCGCGACTTTGCGTCACTTCGCCTCATCAAGCTCGGCGCGGATGGCCTTGTACTTCTCCAGCTCCTCCGGCCGGTTCCATGCCTCGTACAGCTTGATGATCCGCTCCAGCGTGTCGCGCGTGCCGCGGTGCTTGTCGCCGCGGGTCTTTCTCAGGATTGGGAACGCCTCCACCAGCAGCGCCTCGGCTTCCTCGTACTTCTCCAGCGCCGTCAGGCACATCCCCAGGTTGCTGGCCGTGAGCGCCACCCGCCCGTCGCCCGGCGGAAGCGTCTTGTGCCGGAGGTCCAGCGCCTCGCGGAGCAGCGGCTCGCCCTCGGCTGCTTTTCCGATATAGCTCAGCGACGCTCCCCAGCCGGAGAGCGACTCGGCCAGTTGAATCTCGCCCGGCGTCTTCACGCGGCGGATTTCGCTCGCCTGGCGATAAAGCTCGGCCGCCTCGGCATACTTGCCGGTGTTGTAGTAGACCAGCGCCAGGTTGGCGGCGGCCGCCGCGGTCTCGATGTGCTCGTCGCCGCGGGCCTTGCGGATGATCCGCAGGGCGTTGCTGTAGCACTCGCCGGCCTGGGCCAGGTCACCGCGGATGCGGACGATCGACCCGACCGTGTTCCAGATCTCCGCGGTGTCCGGATGGTCTTCGCCGAGCTTCTCGCGCGCGATCTGCAGCGCCTCGCGCGCCAGCGGTTCGGCCTCGTCGAACTTCTGTTTCTGGTACAGGAGGACCGCAAGTCCTTCGATTGCATCGGCCAGGAGCGATTGCTCGTTTTCCAGCGGCATCCCAGGATCGGGTTTCCGCTCGCGAAGGTAAGCCAGCGATTCGCGCAGCAGAGGTTCCGCCGCGGCCAGGTCGCCCTTGTACTGGAGGACGACTCCCAGGCAGTGGATATCCCAGGCGACGGTCTGGCTCTCCTCTCCGCGCGTCTTGCGGTGAATTTTCAGCGCCTCGCGCGTGAGGATTTCGGACTCGTCCCAACGCCCCAGCGCGCCCAGGGCCGAAGCGAGCGACGACGCCGCGTCGGCCAGCAGGTCGGCCGTCTCCTCGCTCGCGACGCTCTTGTGGTAGTCGTACTGCTCGCGCAGCAGCGACAGGGCGCGCTCATAATCGCCCAGGCTCGAGTAGGTCTGGCCCAGCGTGCCGACCACCGCCGCCCGGATATCCGGCTGGGATTCGAGCTCGGCCAGGACGATGCCGCCGAAGTTGTTGAGCAGTTCCCGAACGGTCGGGTCCTTACCGCGCGAGACGCGCGGGTCGGCCCCCTGGAAGATGCGCCGCAGCACGCGGTTGATCTGCTTGGCCTTCGTCGCCTCGTGCTCGGCCTGCTCGCGCGCGGCCACGGCCTGCGCGGTCGCCTGGCGGGCGCGGTCCGCTTCCTCGACAGCCTTGTCGGTCGCCTTGCGGGCCGCGTCGCTCTGGTCGCGGGCGATGCGGGCGTTCGTCTCCGAACGGTTGTAGAGAATCGCCAGCCAGACGCTCGACACCAGCGCGAGCACGACCAGCAGCGCCCCGGCCGCCGTGAGTTGGCGATAGCGCCGCAGCGTCTTCTGCAGCACGTACCAGTTGCTGTCGCGCTTGGCCTCGATCGGCAGGCCGGCCAGGTAGCGCCGCAGGTCGGCCCCCAGTTCCGCCGCCGACTGGTAGCGGCGGGTCTTGTTCTTCTCCAGCGCCTTGAAGACGATTGTCTCCACCTCGCCCTTGAAGAGGCGGCTGAACGTGCCCAGGCGCGTCGGCGGCTCGGCCTGAATGACGCGCACCGCGTCGGCGACCGAGCGGTTCGACAGGTCGTGCGGGAGCTTGCCGGTGAGAAGCTGGTAGAGAATCACGCCCAGCGCGTACACGTCGCTGCGCGTGTCGATTTCCGCCGGATCGCCGGAGACCTGCTCCGGGCTCATGTAAGGCAGCGTGCCGACGAGCTGCCCCACTCCGGTTTGAAC
Source organism: Phycisphaerae bacterium RAS1 (assembly GCA_007859745.1). Classification (NCBI taxonomy): domain Bacteria; kingdom Pseudomonadati; phylum Planctomycetota; class Phycisphaerae; species Phycisphaerae bacterium RAS1. The sequence goes on from SMLU01000001.1 coordinate 1,605,607, forward strand.
GGTCGTGATCTGGAGATCCGAGTCGGTCGCGCGGGCGACGCCGAAATCCAGAATCTTCGGCTGCCCAACGTGCGCCAGCGAAGCGTCGCGCGATCCCAGCGTCGAATCGACGCCCGAGGCGGCGCCGGCTCGATGGGTTTCGGCGATCCCGGTGGCTTCCAGAGGCTCCTCCGGCGTCACCAGGATGTTGCTGGGTTTCAGGTCACGGTGGATCACGCCGCGCTGATGGGCGTGCTGCACGGCGTCGCAGACGCGCGCCAGGAGCGCCAGGCGCTGCCGCGTATCCAGCGGCGGCGTGGCGCGGTTGGCGTGCTCCAGGAGCGTCTCGCCGCGGATGAGTTCCATCGCCAGGAACATCTGCGGCCCGCGGGGCGTGTCGGCGGCGCCGGCTTCGAAAATCTGGGCGATGCCGGGATGCTGGAGCCGTCCGAGCACCTGCGCTTCCTGCTCGAAGCGTCGCAGCAGGGCCGGCGACGCGAGTTCCGGGCGGATCACTTTGATAGCGACGGTCCGCCGCGGCGACTGCTGCTCCGCTTCATAGACGGCGCCCATGCCGCCGGCGCCGATTTTGCGGAGGATGCGGTAGGTGCCGATCTGGGCCGGCATGTCGTCGGTGGCGGCGGCGTCGGTCGCCAGCGCCCGGGCCAGCAGGGCGGCCCCGCCGCCGGCGGCGTCGGTGCGAAAGGGGCCGCGGCCCTTGGCGTCATGGGCGAGCAGGTTCTCGACTTCGCTGCGAAGGGTCGCATCGTTGGGACATTCCTGGTCGAGAAAACGAGCACGCTCTTCGCCCGCCAGCCGGCAGGCCTGCTGAAAAAGCTCCATCACCCGTGAGAAACGGTCAGCGGACATGCGGCCTCAAATCAACGCGATGCGCGCCCGCCATTCCGTCGCACACGCCGTTCATTCCGGCTACCTGCTCAATTCCGCGCTCAGCCAGGCCCGCGCGGCGCGCCACTCGCTCTCGATGGTCGTCTTGGACATGCCCAGGACGTCGGCGATCTCGTCCACCGTGAGACCGCCGAAGAAACGCAATTCCACGACGCGGTGCTTTCGCGCGTCGAGCTGCCCCAGGCGCGTCAGCGCTTCGTCCAGCGCGACCACGTCGATATTCTCGCCGTCGCTGGGCGCGCTGATCGTCTCCACGGCGACCTTGTCCCAGTCTCCGCCGCGCTTGGCCGCTTTCTTGCGCCGCGCATGATCCGTCAGAATCTGGCGCATGGCGGTGGCGGCGATCGCGAAGAAGTGCGCCCGGTCGTTCCACGCGGCGCTGGTCGCGTCGATCATGCGAACGAACGCCTCGTGCACCAGCGCCGTGGGTTGGAGCGTGTGGTCGGACCGCTGCCGGCGAAAAAAACCGCCGGCCAGCGCGCGAAGCTCATCGTAAACCAGCGGCAACAGCTTCTCCGCGGCGGCCGGATCGCCGCCGCGAATCGCTGCAAGGACTGCTGTGGCTTCATGCGAAACGGGCATATGAACGCTGGCGTCGTCGGCCTCACTCTGCGTCGAACTCATCCATGGTACCGCTCAGAATCGGACGCACGCAATCCGCGGATCACCACGGGTCTTCTTCATCGTCGCCGGTTGGCTTCTTCCTCGGCTGGCTGGTCGGCGCAGATTTCAGGGCCGCCGCCGCGCAGTGCGGGCAGGCGTCGGCGGCGCCCGGGGCCGTCGCATACCAGTGGCGGCAGGCGCCGCACAGCCTGGCGCGATAGACCGTCTTCTTCGCGCATTTCTCGCACGGAAGCGGCCAGCCCGTGAAGTCCATTGCTTGTTGTGTGGAGTAGGCGTACCGGCAGGCGGGTTCGATGCAGGCGACGTAAAGCGTCGCCCAGGGGGTCGCTTTTTCCCACGCCTTTCCGCCGCCCGGAATGCTCAGGCCGCCGATGAGCCAGCGCGCCGTCAGCAGGACGGCGGCGCCAACGATGATCCAGACGGCGATGCGAAAGAGCGGCGAGTGGAAGATGGCGGTGGGCTCGCGGGCGATCTCGGCGCGCCACGCGCGATAGGTTTCGGGCACTTCGGCGAGTTGCTGGCGAAGCGTGTTGGGCAGGTCGACAAGCTTTCGGTCGCGGTCGGACATCTCAAGCGATTGTAGGATCGCGCAGTCACGGGATCGAGCGATGAACGCCCCTCGATCCCTCGATCCCTTGATCTCTTGATCCCTTGATCCCTTGATCCCTGTTTCCCTGTTCCGCCTACGACGCTCTCAGCTTCTCTTCAATCCACGTCCGTCCGGCCGCGAGGACGTCGCTGATCTTGTGCGGGTTCTTGCCGCCGGCCTGCGCCATCGTCGCCGGGCCGCCGCCGCCGCCCTCAATCATCGGCGCCACCGCCTTGACCAGGTCCCCGGCCCGCAGGCCGCGCTTGTTCAGGTCGTCGCTCATCGCCGCCAGCAGCGTCGCCCGCCCATCGGCGGTGCGAATGGCGAAGAGGATCGCCGCCGACCCGCACTTGGCCTTCACCAGGTCCGCGCCGCGCTTGAGCTGCTCGGCGGGCACGTCCGGCATTTCGCCGACCACGACCGACGTCGATCCGACCTGAAGAGCGTCCGACAACAGCTCGAACACGCGCTCGTTCACCAGCCCGGTCGCTCCGGCTGACGCCGCTTTCTTCTCTTTCTTCATCATCTCCTGCAGCTCGCCCATCTGGTCGCGCAGGCGGAAGCGGTCGCGCAGCGGAATGACCGCGTTCGTGAGCGACGTCTGCAGCTCGGACAGCCCGGCCGCGAGCTGGTCGCGCGGGCCGCCGCGAATCTGGTCCGCCCGCCGCAGGAGCATTCGCCCCATCTGCACGGCTTCATCGGCCGCGTCGCCGCTCACGCCCACCACGCGCCGCACGCCCTTGGCCACGCCCTCTTCCGAAATCAGGACGAATCGGCCGATGTGGCTGGTCGAGGGAACGTGCGTCCCGCCGCAGAACTCGATCGAGACGCCGGACCATTCCGGGTTCTCGGGGTTGTGCAGCAGCAGATCGACCGGCTTGCCGATCGAGACGACGCGCACCGGGTCGGGATATTTCTCGCCGAAGACGGCCCGCACGCCCAGAAGCTTCTGGGCCTGCGCCAGAGGAACTTCCTTGGCGTAAACCTGGAGGCTCTTCTCGACCTGCTCGTTGGTGAGCGACTCGATCTTTTCGATGTCTTCAGCCGCGACCGGCTTGTTGTGTGAGAAATCAAAGCGCGTCTTTTCAGAATCCACCAGCGAGCCGCGCTGGTTCACGCCGTCGCCCAGCGTCTCGCGCAGGGCCCAGTTCAGCACGTGCGTGGCGGTGTGGTTGCGCATGACGCGATGCCGCGTTTCGTGCTGCACGACGCCCTCGGCCAGCACGGTTCGTCCGGGCCGCCCGCCGCGGGTGCGCGGCCCTTCGGCGGCGCCCAGCGCCGCGATTTCGCCGGAGGCGACGCGGCCGTAGTGCACGTAGGCGTCGCCGCTCCTGCGCGTCGCCTCGACGAGGAATTCCCAGTCGCCGTCGCGCCCGCGGACGACGCCCACGTCGCCGACCTGTCCGCCCATTTCGGCGTAGAAGGGCGTCTCGTCGAGGATCAGCGCGCCCTCGTCGCCGCTGCGCAGGCCGTCGTAGTGCCAGCCTTCCGACCAGCGGGCGCTGAGCACGACGCGGGCCTCGTGCGTCAGCTCGTGATAGCCGACAAACTTGGTCCGCAGCGTCGCGGTATCGGTGAAAGGCGACTGCTCAAACCAGCGCTCGGCGCTCTTGCCGCCGGCGCGGGCCCGCTCGCGCGCCTCGTCCATCAGCCGCTCATACTCGCCGATGTCGACCTGCAGCCCTTTTTCCTGGGCCATGATCTGCGTCAGGTCGATCGGGAAGCCAAACGTGTCATGCAGCCGAAAGGCGTCCAACCCCTGAATCTCGCCGCGGTGATCGCGGCGCGCGTGGGCCGCGGCTTCTTCGAACAGCGCCAGGCCGCGCTCGAGCGTGCGCCCGAACGACTCCTCCTCGTCGCGCAGCACCTCGGCCACGCGGCCCGGGTCCTGCGTCAGTTCCGGGAACGCCGCCCCCATGGTCTGAACCACCGCCGGCACGAGTCGATGCACGAACGGCTCATGCATGTTCAGATATTGCCAGCCATAACGCACCGCCCGCCGCAGAATCCGCCGCAGGACGTAGCCGCGGCCCTCCTTGTCGGGCAGCGCCCCGTCCGTGAGCGCGAAAGTCAGCGTGCGAGCGTGATCGGCTACGACGCGATACGCCACGTCGATGAGCGTCTGTGTCCGGTCGCCGTTGTCGCTCTCCAGCAGTCCGGTGTAGGCCGGGGCGCGGGTCACTTCGCGAACGGCCTGAAAGAGCGGCGCGAACACGTCCGTGTCATAGTTGCTGCGTTTGCCTTGCAGAACGGCGGTGACGCGCTCGAAGCCCATGCCCGTGTCGACGTGCTTGGAGGGCAGAATCGTCAACTTGCCGCCCGGAACGCGGTTGAACTGAATGAAAACCAGGTTCCAGATTTCGATGACGCGCGGATCGCCGCCGTTGACCAGCGCCGCGCCGCTCTTGTCAGGCGTCAGGTCGATGTGGATTTCGCTGCACGGCCCGCACGGCCCCGTGTCGCCCATCTCCCAGAAGTTGTCCTTCTTGTTGCCGGGGTGAATGTGCGACCGGTCAATGTCCGTCACGCTCGCCCAAAGCTGCTTGGCTTCCAGGTCCGGCTCAAGCCCCTCATCGGCGTCGCCCTGAAAGTAGGTCGCGTGCAGCCGCGAGCCGTCAATGCCCCAAACCTTCGTCAGCAATGTCCAGGCCCACTCGATCGCCTCCTTCTTGAAGTAGTCGCCGAAGGACCAGTTGCCGAGCATCTCGAAGAACGTGTGGTGATACGTGTCGTGGCCGACGTCGTCGAGGTCATTGTGTTTGCCCCCGGCGCGGATGCACTTCTGCGTGTTGGCGGCTCGCCGATAGTCGCGCTCGCCCGCCCCCAGAAACACGTCCTTGAACTGGTTCATCCCGGCGTTGGTGAAGAGCAGCGTCGGGTCGTCCAGAGGCACGACCGGCGAACTGGGGACGAAGCGGTGCCCGCGCTCGACGAAAAAGTCGATGAATTCCTGCCGAATCTGGGAAGCCGATCGCATCCGAAACGTCCCTTCGATCTAGCCGGCCGCCCGGCGGCACTCCCTTCGCCTGACGTGCGTCCGACACCCGCGGTAAAGGTGAATCTTACGCCGCATGTCGAGAAAAAGCGAAGTGACCGACCGCGCCGATAGTCAGGGGGGGGTGCGTGACAGTGTTGGTGGGGTCGCAATCCGAGCCCCAAGCGCGAGCGCGCGGGTGTTTGCGCCAGTGTCACCCAACCCTGAGAATGCCCGCGCGCTTGCGCTTGGGGCTCGGTTCCCAGTGGGTCACCGCCAAGACCGTCACGCGCCCCCATCAGGGTCCGGGCGCACTTGACGGCCGGCGCGCCTCAATCCAGCCGCGCCACGCGGCCGCGGCCGCGTCGCGCTGGGCCGGCGTCGCGCGCTCCGGGTCCAGGCCGGTCAGGCGAGCCAGCGCTGCGGCGGCGCGGTCGCTCAGCGTGTGCGTGGTCGGCGCGGAGGACGGCTGCGAGTCCGGCGGGCCGGCGTCGCCCGGCAGCGCCAAGCCGCCGGGCAGCGTGACGCCGGACGCAAACAGCCGATCCAGGCGCTGCTGCGACCGTGCCGGCGTGGCGCACAGCCGATCGTCCGCCAGCAGGATGAGCAGCGCCGGCCCGCAGGCGCGGTCGCGGATGCCGTCCAGCGCGTCGATCAGCGCGGCGCGTGCGGGCGGCTCGGCAGACAGATGCGCGAGCCGCTCCAGCGCCGCGATCGCGCCCGGCGTTCCCAGTCGTTCCAGCGCGACGCACGCCGCGCTTCCGGAACGCCAATCGGCCGAGGCGTACATCGACTCCAGCCGCGGGATGATTGACGCATCGCCGCGCATCGCCAGCCCCAGCGCGGCCAGCTCGCGGACGGCGTCGTCGTGGTCCGACAGCAGCGTCAGCAGCCGCTCGCGGGCCGCGGCGGTTTTCTGATGCTGAAGCACGATCGCCGCGAGCTGGCGCGACTCGCTCGATGCGCTGCGGAGCAGGCGGTCGATCCCCCAGGCGGCGTCGTCGCCGGCGTTGCAGAGCGCGGTGACGTAGCGGGCGCGCTGTGCGGCATCCGGCGCGCGTTCGATCATCTCCGCCCAGTAGCGCGCCCGGATCGGTCCGCGAAAAAAAAGCGCAGCGCCGCAGACCAGCAGGGTGGCGATAATCAGACACGCGCCGACCGAAAGGCGGCGCGCCGGCCGGACGGCCGTGGATTTCGGCGGGAGCGACATGCGCATCATGCTACGCGAGCGGCGGAGCGTCTCATAAGGCCGTCGATCCCGCGCGGAAGCGGAAGCGCGCGTTTCTGCGCTCGCATCGCGGTCGGGCGAAATGCTATGATGCAGCCGTCGGCGTCGTCCTCCACGGGTCTTCTCGCATGCGTTGTCATCCGTTCGATTTGCTGCTGGAAATGGAGTCGGAGTACATCCGCCTCGACTGCGCGGCGCTGCACCTGGCGCGCGACGTGTATCCGCAGCTCAACCTGGACGCCTATCTCGCGCGACTGGACGAAATGGCCGCCGCCGTCGCCCGCCGCCGGCCGGGGCTGTCGGCGACGCTGCGCTACGAGGCCCTGCGCGACGTGCTGGTCGGGGAGTACCGCCTGACGGGCAATCAGAAGAACTACCACGACCCGCAAAACAGCTACCTGAACCGTGTGATCGAGCGTCACCGCGGCATACCAATCACGCTGGCCGTCGTGTGGATCGAGGTCGGCCGGCGGTTGAAATGGCCCGTCTCCGGCGTGGCGTTTCCCGGGCACTTCCTGGTGCGGATCGACGACCCGGAGCGCTTCGTCATCTGCGACGCATTTCACGCCGGCCGCTCGATGTCCTACGACGACTGCCGCGATGTGCTCGAAAAGCAGCTTGAAGGCAAGGTTGAGTTCTCGCAGACGTACCTGGCGCCGGTCGACACGCGCGCCATCCTGGCGCGCATGCTCAATAATCTTCACAAGATCTACCTGGGCCGCAACGACTTGCCGCGGCTGGCGAACGTTCTGCGGCGGTTGATCGCGGTCGAGCCGGAACAGGGCCGGCACCTGCAGGACCTGGCGGCGGTCTGCTACCGGCTGGGAGATATCCGCGCGGCATACGGCTATCTGTCGCTGTATCTGCAGCGCTCGCCGGCCGCGGAGGATCATGCGGTGGTGCGTCGCAGCCTGGAGCGGCTGGGCGCGGCGATCGCCGCGCGGAACTAGCGTAGCCGATCAAGAATGGTGCATCATGGGTGGGACGGGCGTCTCGCCCGTCGCGCGGGACGGGCGAGACGCCCGTCCCACCCAACCCCATGGTCAGCCGCCGTCAGCCTCCCAGCGCCGCGATGAACGGGTTAATGTCCAGGACGTTCACCTCTCCGTCGTTGTTCAGGTCGCCTAGCGCGATGTTGCAGTTCGGGAAGGCCGCGGTGTAGGCGGCCGGATCGCCCAGCGCCAGCACGAATGGATTGATGTCCAGAATGTTCAGCTCGCCGTCGCAGTTCATGTCGCCCAGGATCCACGAGATCAGGTCCAGCGCGGCAAGACGCATCAGCTCGGGTGGGCTCTTGCCGTTGTTGTTCCAGACGTCATACATGAACTGGCCGTTCAGGTCGGTCACGTTTTCGTCGCGCAGGAACTCGACGAGCTCCTTGCTCATGCTCTGGTAGTACAGCCGCACCTCGGCGTGCACCGTTCCGGCGGGAATCGTGTAATCCGTGTCGTCCCAGTACTGACCATCCGCATACGCCGCCCCGACGGGCGCCCCGCCGAAGTTCGCGAACGCCGCATTGTTGAAGCCGCGCGGCGGGATGCGGTTGTCCTTCCAGATCCTGTTGTTGAGCACAAAGTGGAACGACGGGCCTTCGGGTTCGCCGACCAGCGGCGCGGTGATGCTGTCGAGGCCCGGCTTGGTCTCGTAGACCTTCGCCGTGGGGTCTTCGGTCAGCACGCCCGTCGCCGCGTTGTAGGCCGCGGATTCGGCGATCAGCTCCATGGCTGCGTTGAAGAAGCGCACGTTGATCCAGATGCGCCGGCCCTCGGGGTAGCCGGTGGGCAGCTTGTGACCGGTGTTGTTGGTCACGCTGACGTGCAACTGGTCGCCCTGCTGGAGCGCCAGCATGTCGGCCGCGTTCTGGAGCATGTACTGCGCCCGCGAGATGCCGACCACGATGGCGTTGGCGTTGACCTCGTTCGGATAAAGCTCCGGCATGCGCGCCAGCATCCACGTGCTGCCGCCCGCCTGGTCGTGCGACGGCAGGTCACTGCGCAGCGGCGTGCCGGCCAGGCTGCACCCGTAGCCGGTGATGGCCCGCATGTGGCAGTCCTGGCAGACGCGCACATACTCGCGGTTCCCGCCGAACGCCGGGGCGTAGACGCCCGTGGGGGAGTTGTAGGCGCTGTTCAGCCATTCGCTGTAAGTCCGCTCGACGGGCAGCAGGTGATTGGCCGACAGGTTGGAAGCCGGCGTGTCGAAGGCGTTCGGAACGTAATTGCCGTTGCCGTTCTTCTCGAAGGCCGGGTTGCTGACGTCGTGGCACGTGCCGCACAGCGCCGCCTCGCGGTGGAAGGGCGAGTACAGGAAGTCGTGCGCGGCGGCGGCATCGGCGAACGGGCCGCGGCGCGTGCCGTTCGGGTCGACCACGTACATGCCGTTGCCCGACTCCGTCGGCGGGTTGGTCAGACCGGCGAGGATGTCGGCGTCGATCGGCGGGCTGACGCCCGGCTCATAAAACGGGTCGACCAGGTAGTGACAGGTCTCACAGGAGACGCCGTGCTTGTCGATCGCGAGCAATTGCGATCCGTCGGTGGGGACGGATCGGCCGCGCAGCCAGCCGGAGGACATGTGGCAGCGCAGGCAGAGGTCGCCGGAGTCCGGCGCGTCCTGGTTGGCGACGGACACCGAGGCCAGGAAGAGCGGGTCGCGCGAGGCGTGCGCCATCATGCCGCCCTGCCAGGTGAAGAGCTGCTCGACGAACATGTCGTAGCTGCCGTGACAGCCGTCGCAGGCGGTCGGGCCGAAGAACTCGGGCGACTGCAGCGGCTGCGAGCCGGGCATGTCGAAATCGCGCAGCGTGGTCGGCGCGATGCCGCCGGGCGGGCGGATGACGTTAAAGACAGCGTCGCTCTCGTCGCTGCCTTCGTTGAAATAATTGTCGAGTGCGACGACGCGGATTTTGGCCTGGGTCGTCGGCCGGTTGGCGACGAACCAGGTGAAGCTGTTCGTGTCGAAGAGGTTCAGGGCCAGCGGCTTCCAGGTGCCGCCGTTATCCAGCGAAACGAAGATGCTCGTCGCCCCGATGCCGCTCGGGTCGGTCGCGGTCCATTGCACGGTCGTGCTCGCGTTGCCGACGTACGTCTCGCCGCCGTTGGGGCTGATCACCGTGACCACCGGCGGAGTCGTGTCGCCCCCGGTTACCGGCGTCAGATAGTCGAGCAACTCTGCCTGATTCACGTTCGACACGCCGCCGACGTTCGCGGCGCTCAACCCCGGAAACGTCGGTGTGTTGACGTAGCTGGTCGTGTCGGTCGCCTCGACCTGCGTGCCGAAGTTGTCGCCCTCGGCGTCGATGCCGGCGACCGATGCAATCGCCTGGGCACGCCCCGCGCTGTTGTTGGGGAAGCCCGGCAGGGCCAGCTCAACGCGCTGGCCGTAGGGGTTTCGCGCTCCGCCGCCGTTGAAGTTGTAATGGCAGACGCCGCAGTGCACCGGATGGCTCGGGACGCTGTCGAGCACGCTGCCGACCGCGTTCGGATAGACGGCGAAGAACGCCGAACGGATGTTCGATCTGGCGCCGGCGGAAGGCGTCAGGACCAGAGCACACAGCAGGACCGCAAGGTGCAGTGAGTCGCGCAGTGCCGAACGTGTAGTTGCGGATGTCATGTCCTTCTCCTCTTCCAGCGTCCGACGGAAGGCAGCCGGGCGCGCAGCCAAGCGCGCCGGCTTGAAGGCCTGGGTACGTAACGCCTCCGCGGACGCAGAGATGCTTGGCGGATTGACAAGCAATCCGTATGCCGCGGCGCATATTTCCCGGTCCGTCGGCGCGCGGCCCGGACTGGGCATCCAACCCCGTTTCCAGGTAACTACGCAGGCCACCCGACGACGACGGCGCCCCGCACCACCGCAGCACCTGTGGGAGATCACGCAGCCCTGCGGATTTTCACACGCCGCATGCCCGCCCGGCCCGCCGGGGTTATCCGCCCGAACCCGCCGCGCCAAGCGGCGGGTCGACCTCAATGCCATCGGTCTTCCTTGAGGCCACACGACTGTCCGGCTAGCGTACGCAGCATCTCGCAACCACGACCTTGGAGGACACCTGCATGAGACGTCGGAGAGTCGCGCTCGCGGCCCTGTTCGCCGTCGCGATCGCGCCTGCCGCATGGGCGGACGAGGAAATCGACAAGCTGCGCGAGGGCTTCGAGCAGGCTCAGCGTAAGTTCTACGATGAGGTGCGCGCCCTGCACGACAAGGGCGATCGCGAAGCGGGCCAGAAGCTCTACGCCGCGCGGGCCCATGTCAAGGAATTCGCGCCGAGGTTCGCCGCGTACGCCGAGAAACACGCCGGCAAGCCCGAGGCGATCCCCGCGCTGGTCTGGATGGTCGCCAATCCGCTTGAGGAACCCGCGCCGGGCAAGCCCTCGGCCGGGGCGCAGCAGGCGCTGAAGACGCTGACCGAGAAGCACGCCGCCGACGCCGGCATCGCGGCCCAGTTCGAGGCGCTCGGCGCCGCATCCTGGACGTGCGGCGACGATGCGGCGCTGGCGTTCTTTGAGCGCGTCGCCAGGGAGAACAAGGACAAGGAAGCCGTCGCGGGCGCGAAATACAACGTCGGGCTGATCCACTATCAGTACGCCGAATGGCCCGCGGACGACGGCAAGGCGAAACCGGACGCCGACGAGCGGCGCAAGAAGGCGGTCGATCTTTTCCGCGCCGTCGCGAAAGAGCACGCCGGCACGGCGGGCGCAGCGCAGGCGGAGCCGTTTATTTTCGAGCTGGACCGGCTTCAGGTCGGCATGACCGCGCCGGACTTCGAGGGACCGGGGCTGGACGAAAAGACCATCAAGCTGTCGCAGTTCCGCGGGAAAGTGGTGGTGATCGACTTCTGGGGGTTCTGGTGAGGCGGCTGCGTGGAAATGCTGCCTGAGCAGCGCGAACTGGTGAAGCACATGCAGGGCAAACCGTTCGTGCTCCTCGGGATCAACAGCGATCGGGACCGGTCGGTCCTGAAAGAGAAGTTCGAGAAAGAGCAGATCACGTGGCCCAACATCATCGGCGGCGAACCGCGCAAGAACGAGATCTGCCGCAAGTGGAACGTCCGCGGTTTTCCCACGCTGTTCGTGCTGGATCATGAGGGCAAAATCTTCAAGCGCGGCTACCTGTCGCACGACGAGGTCGCCAAGGCCGCGGAGGAATTGGTCGCGAAGGCGCCCAGGTAGGGCGGATTGGCTTGCCCGGCGCACCGGCGAACGGCTACGATTCACGCTGAATTCACTTCAAGCGAGAGTCTTATGAGAAACGCCGGCGCGCGCCGTATCGGGCGCGCCATCCGCTTGAGTGTCGGCTTGTTCCTAGTGGCGTGCCTCGTGCGCGCCGATGACGAACTGCCGCCGCCCATGCCCAGCTACGATTTCAAGGCCGTTCCGGTTGCGAAAGTCATCGAAATCGTCAGCCCCACCGCCATCGACGTGACCGGCGGCGGAAAGAAGCAGAAGTTGCTGCTGACCGGCGTGTCGGCGGCGTCGGGTGAGGCTGCGGACTCGGCGCAGGCGTTTCTGCAGAACCTGCTGGCCGGCGAGTCGGTCTTCGTTATTCAGGATGAGTCGGCGCCCGCGAAGGACGCGGACGGACGGCAGCGCGTCTACGTCTTTCGGGCGCCGGACGGCGCCTTCGTCAATCTCGAACTGGTGCGGCTGGGATATCTGCAAGTCGACGAGTCCGCGGAATTCCGCCATCAGAAGGTCTTCAAGCACTACGAGCACATCGCCCGACAGGCGCGCAAAGGCGCCTGGAAGACCAGCGATCCGCCGGACCCGAACGCAAAACGCGACGGGACCCCCGCCGCGCGCGACTCACGCGGCGAGCAACCGCGAGCCGGCGGCGTGCTGCACGTCTACGTCACGAAGAGCGGCAAGAAGTACCACTTGAAAGAGTGCAAGCACATCAGCGCCGGGGCCGAGGCAGTGACCGTCGCCGAGGCCAAGCAGCGCGGCTACACTGCCTGCCTGGTATGCAAACCCCCGAAGTGAGCTTCGCCGCCGCCCCGCGCCGCGGCGGACTGCGCCTGGGTGTGCTGATTTCCGGCGGCGGGACGACGCTATCCAATCTCTTTCAGGAGCAGCGCGCCGATCGCCTCGGCGGGGCACAAATCGTCCAAGTGATCAGCTCGCGCGGCACGGTTGCGGGAGTCCGTATCGCGCGTGACGCGGAGCTTCCGGTCGACATCGTCCGCCGCAGGGATTTCCCCGACGATCTCAGATTCTCTGCCGCCCTCGAAGCCCGGCTGGAAGCGAGCCGCTGCGACCTGGCGCTGCTGGCCGGGTTTCTGTGCTACTGGCATCTATCGCCGCGCTGGCTGGGGCGCGTGCTGAATATCCACCCGTCGCTCTTGCCGCGTTTCGGCGGCCAGGGGATGTTCGGGCGCCGCGTGCATGAGGCGGTGCTGGCGGCAAGCGAGCGCGAGTCGGGCTGCACCGTGCACCTGGTGGATAATGAGTACGACCACGGGCCGATCGTGGCCCAGTCGCGCGTCGCCGTGCTTCCGGCGGACACGCCCGACACGCTGGCGGCGCGCGTGATGCAGGCGGAGCGCGAGCTGTATCCGCAGGTTATCCGGCGGGTCGCCGCGAACGGCGTCGGCTGGCTCCAGGCGGCGTGGCGTGGCGCCACCGCTTGTGGATGATGGCGGCCGCCGAGCCGTTTTGTTGAGCCTGCGCGATCTGCTATGCTGGGGCGGGAAGGTGAGCCGCATGGCATTCGCGCGATTTCGGATGTTCGTCGCGGCGGCGACGGCCATCATGGGCGGCAGCTTGGCGACCGCCGGGGACGCCGCGGTCCAGGGGCCGAGCACGCTGCAGCCGCCCTATCTGCTCCCGTCCGATCCTTCCTCGGGCGTACGCGTGATTTCGATCATCAGCAACGGAAACGGAGTCGCGGCTCCGGACGAGACGCATCCGCGGCTGAACGGGGCCGCGGTCTATCGGCTGGTCGGCGCGCCGGACGGGCTGGGAGCGCTGCGGAGCGACAACGACCTCGCGGACGGCACGTTTACGCTGCTGTGCAATCACGAACTCAGCGACAACGTCGGCTTGATTCGCGATCACGGCAATCGCGGCGCTTTCGTGTCGCGCTGGACCATCCACGCCGACCCGGCCAATCTCGCAGTCATTGGCGGGCAGGACCTGATTCAGGGCGTCTTCCTCTACAACACGACCAGCGGCAACTTCAACTTCTACGACGCCGCCGCGCCGATGCCGCGCTACTTCAACAACGTGCTCAGCCCGCCGCCGGCGTTCGCGCCCTTCTGGGGCATGGCGCGGTTCTGCTCGGCCGACCTGGCGGCGCCCGCGGCGTATCGCTTTGGCGAACTGGGCACGGATGACCGCATCTTCCTGAACGGCGAAGAAATCGGCAGCCCCGGCCGGTCGTTTGCGCACGTCGCCGGCGGCGCCGAGGCCGGAACGACCTACGAGCTGCCCTGGCTGGGCGACTGCTCGCGCGAGAATGCCGTGGCCTGTCCATTTCCGCAGGTCAAGACGATCGTCATCAGTCTCGACGACTCGTCACCCGGGCAGGTGTACGTGTACGTGGGCGAAAAGAGCAACGCCGGCACGACCACCGACCGGGCGGGGTTGAATCACGGCCTGGTCTACGGCGTCGTCGTGCCCGATCCGCCGCTGGTCAGCGGCGTGGCGACCGAGAGCCGCACGAACGTGCTGGGCAACGGCGTGCGGGTCGAGAGCAAGCCGTTCTCGCTGTTCAATCTCGGCTCGGTGCAGGCGACGACCGGCGCGGTTCTGAACAGCGCCAGCAATGCCAATCTTGTGCTGAACTTCCGTCGACCCGAGGACGGGGCCTGGGACCTGAACGACGCGAGCGTGTTCTACTTCGCCACCACGGACGACGATCCGGGCAACAGCCGGCTGTGGAAACTCGATTTCGACGACATCACTCAGCCCGCGCTCGGCGGCGTGCTGACGATGCTGGGCGACGGCAGCAGCGCCGCCACGTTCGCGGGCGGAATCACCTCGGCCAGCGGCGCCACCGACGTGCGCATGCTGGACAACCTCTGCGCCGTCGCCAGCGGCTGCCTGCTGATTCAGGAGGACGTGGGAGAGGATTCGCGGCGGGCGCGGGTCTGGCGCTACGACCTGGCGGCCGACAGCATGACCGAGGTCGCCATCGCCGATCCGGCCCGGTTTGTTTCGGGCGGGGCGAATTTCCTGACGATCGATGAGGAGAGCTCCGGGATCATCGACGCGTCCGGCGTCCTGGGTCCGGGCTGGTTCCTGTTGACGCTGATGGCGCACTATTCGAGCACGTTTGAGCTGGTCGAAGGCGGCCAGATCATGGCGATGTTCGTGCCGCAGACGCTGCCTCTGATCCTCGGCGACGCCAACTGCGACGGAGTGGTCAACATTCTGGACATCAACCCGTTCATTCTCGCGCTCGGCGACCCGCTGGCCTACGCCGCCGAATATCCCTTTTGCGATGTCGCGCGCTGCGACATGAACGGCGACGGCCTCGCCGATATCCTGGACATCAACCCGTTCGTCACCGCGATTCTGAACCGCTGACAACTCGCGCCGGTCTGCGCCCGCGCCCTTGCGCCCCAGCCCCTCTCGCCCGTACCATACCCCGCCTATGGCCACCGACCGCCCGCGAGACTTCATTCGCGAGATCATCGACGAGCACAACCGCAGCGGCCGCTTCGGCGGGCGCGTGCACACGCGCTTCCCGCCCGAGCCCAATGGATACCTGCACATCGGCCACGCCAAGTCCATCTGCCTGAACTACGGGCTGGCCGAGGAGTATCGCGGGAAATTCAACCTGCGTTTCGACGACACCAACCCGGTGAAAGAGGAGCAGGAGTACGTCGATTCGATCATCGCCGACGTGCGCTGGCTGGGCGCGCGCTGGCCCGGCATGCGCGACGACGACCTTTCCGCCGGCGTGCTGTTCGCATCCGATTACTTCGAGCAGATGTACGGATGGGGTGAGGAGCTGGTGAAGAAGGGCAAAGCCTACGTCTGCGACCTGAAACCCGAACAGGTCAGCCGCACGCGCGGCACGCTCACCGCGCCGGGCCAGGACAGCCCGTTCCGCAATCGCGGTGTGGAGGAGAACCTCGACCTGCTGCGGCGGATGCGGGCGGGCGAGTTTCCCGACGGCTCGCGCACGCTGCGGGCGAAGATCGACATGGCCCACCCGAACCTGAACATGCGCGATCCGGTGCTGTACCGCATCCTGCACGCCGAGCACCATCGCACCGGCGGCCGGTGGTGCATCTACCCGATGTACGACTGGGCCCACGGCTTCGAGGATTCGATTGAAGGCATCACGCACAGTATCTGCACGCTCGAATTCGAGAACCACCGCCCGCTCTACGACTGGTTCATTCAGACCGTCAACGAGGGCCGCACGGAGGACGGCAGCGGCCCATGGGGTCGCCGGATTCACCACCCGCAGCAGATCGAATTCAACCGGCTGAACATCACGTACACCGTGATGAGTAAGCGCAAGCTGCTGCTGCTGGTGCAGGAGGGGCACGTCCGCGGCTGGGACGATCCGCGCATGCCGACGCTGGCCGGTTTCCGCCGCCGCGGCTACACGGCCGAGGCGATCCGCGCATTCGTCGGCGACGTGGGCGTGAGCAAGTACAGCGGCGTGATCGAGATCGCCCGGCTGGAGAATGCCATTCGGGATGATCTGAACCGCCGGGCGGCGCGCGTAATGGCGGTGCTGAGGCCGCTGCGCGTGGTCATTGAGAACTGGCCGGAGGGCCTTGGAGAGGGCGCGACGCCGCTGTCAGAACGCGCAGCGCAAGCGAGCGCGGCGGCTGGAGCGGGCAGCTTCGGCGGACACACCGACTGGCTTGACGCGGTCAACAATCCGGAAGATCCGAGCGCTGGAACGCGCAAGGTGCCTTTCTCGAAGGTCATCTACATCGAGCAGGACGATTTTCGCGAGACGCCGCCGCCCAAGTACTGGCGGCTCTTCCCCGGCAACGAGGTGCGGCTCCGCTACGCGTATTTCATCAAGTGCACGGGCGTCGTGAAGGACGCGGCCGGCCAGGTGGTCGAAATTCGCGCGACGTATGATCCCGCCACGCGCGGCGGCGACGCGCCCGACGGACGGAAGGTGAAATCCACCATTCACTGGGTTTCCGCGGCACACGCGATTCCGGCCGAGGTGCGGCTGTACGAGTCGCTGTTCACGAAGGAAGACCCGGAAGACGTCTCCGAAGCCGCCGTCGAGGCCGAGGCCCGCGCCACCGGGCTGCCGGCGGCCGCGAGCGGCGCACAGGCTGGCGCGAGCGCCGCGGCGTCTTCGGCGGCGCGATCGACGGCGGCGGACTGGCGCGTGAACCTGAATCCCCATTCGCTTGAAGTTGTGACGGCGGCGCAGATCGAGCCGAGCGTCGCAACCGCGCCGATCGGCGCGTCGTTCCAGTTTGAGCGGCTGGGGTATTTCTGCGTCGATGCAGACTCCGCTTCGCCGCAGCCGTCCGGCGGCGCGACACGGAAACTCGTCTTCAACCGCACGGTGACGCTGAAGGACACGTGGGCGAAGGTAGCGGCCGGCCCCCGTGCCGGCCGTTGATCACCGGGAACGTCTCTAAGTCACAACGGCCGGCACGGGGGCCGGCCGCTACCGGCAACGCACTGGAGCGCCGCATGCGACCGACGCTGAAAATCCGCCGCGACGAAGGCTGCGACGACATCCCGCTTCCCCGCTACCAAAGCGAACACGCCGCCGGATTGGACCTGCACGCTGCGGTTAACGAGCCGCTGGTGATTCACCCCGGCGACGTGCGCCTGGTTCCGACCGGTCTGTTCGTCGAGATTCCGATCGGCTTCGAGGGGCAGATTCGCGCCCGCAGCGGCATGGCGCTCAAGCACGGCCTGATCGTGCCGAACGCGCCGGGGACGATCGACGCCGACTATCGCGGCCAGGTGCAGGTGATCGTCGGCAACTGCGCCCGGGAGCCCTTTACGATCACGCGCGGCATGCGCATTGCGCAGCTAGTCATTGCTCCGGTTCAGATGGTGGACATTCAGGAGACGACGCACCTGAGTGAGACCGCGCGCGGTGCGGGCGGATTCGGGCACACGGGCCGCGGATGACGGCCTCGCCCTGGGGGACCGGCCTCCGGCCGGTCGGTAGTTCTCACCGTGGCTGGCAAGACCGGGCCAGAGGCCGGTCCCCCCGGCGATATTGACGCGCGCGCGACGCCCCGTATCATTTCCCCATGGCAGACCACCGTTTTCCCTCCAAGATCGCCTTTGAAGGCTACACGTACGACGATGTCCTGCTTATTCCGGCCCGCGCCGGCATGCATCCGCGCGAGATCGACGTCAGTTCGCGCCTGACACGCGGCATCAAGCTCAACATCCCGCTGGTCAGCGCCCCGATGGACACCGTCACCGAAAGCAGCCTGGCCATTGCGCTGGCCCAGGAAGGCGGCATCGGCATTATTCATCGCAATCTGAGCGTCGAAGACCAGACGCGCGAAGTCAACAAGGTCAAGCGCTCCGAGAGCGGCGTCATCACCGACCCGGTCACGCTGCCGCCCGAGGATTCCGTGCAGCACGCGCGCATGGTCATGCGGCTGCACAACGTCAGCGGCATTCCGATTACGCGCGCCGGCGGCAAGCTGGCGGGCATCCTGACGCGCCGCGATCTCAAGTTTCTCGACGAGAGCTCGACCCAGCGCATCGAACAGGTGATGTCAAAAGACAACCTCGTCACCGCGCCGCCCAACACGACGCTCGACGAGGCCGAGGCGATTCTCAACCGCGCCAAGGTCGAAAAGCTGCTGCTGGTCGACGCGCAGGGCCGCCTGGCCGGGCTGATCACCATGCGCGACATCGGACGATCACGCGAGTATCCGAACCGCTGCTCCGACGAGCGCGGCCGGCTGCGGGTCGGGGCCGCGATCGGCGTCCAGGACTACGAGCGGGCCGAAAAGCTCGTCCGCGCCGACGTCGACGTGCTTGTGGTCGACACGGCCCACGGCCACAGCGACGCCGTCATCGAAACCGTCCGAAACCTGCGCACCAAGCACACGATCCAGATCATCGCCGGCAACGTCGCCACCGCCGCTGGCGTCAAGGACCTCCAGGAAGCCGGCACCGACGCGGTGAAAGTCGGCATCGGGCCGGGCGCCATCTGCACCACGCGCGTCGTCACCGGCGCCGGCGTGCCGCAGGTGTCCGCCATCATGGACGCCGCGTCCGTGGCCGAAGTGCCGCTGATCGCCGACGGCGGCATCCGCTTCAGCGGCGATATCACCAAGGCGCTGGCGGCGGGCGCCAGTTGCGTCATGCTCGGCTCGCTCTTCGCCGGACTGGACGAGTCGCCGGGGCAGCTCGTGTTGTGGAAGGGCCGCCGATACAAGGAGTATCGCGGGATGGGTTCGCTGGGCGCCATGGTCCGCGGCAGCGCCGAGCGCTACTCGCAAGCCGCCGACCAGCCGAAGAAGATGGTGCCCGAGGGCGTCGAGGGGCGCGTGCCCTATCGCGGACCGCTGAGCGAATACGCGTTTCAGCTTGTCGGCGGACTGCGGCAGGGCATGGGTTACTGCGGCGTCGGGAGCATCGAAGAGCTGCAAAAAAACGGGCGGTTCGTGCGCGTGACGGCGGCGGGAGTGGTAGAATCCCACCCGCACGATGTGCAGATAACGAAGGAACCGACGAACTATGCGATCGAATACAACATGGACGAGTAGCGTCGGCCCTCTGCGGCCGACGAAGAAACGCGTCGCGCGAAGCGCCGTCGGCCACAGAGGGCCGACGCTACTGATCGGCGTGGCGCTCCTGGGCGCGTTCATGGCCCCCGGCTGCGCCGTCTGCCCGAACCAATACGTCGATGACGGCCCGTCCACCGACATGCCCGCCAACTCCCCCGCGGGCGAGGAGTTGTACGCCCGCTATCAACCCGCGCCGCAGCGCGTTCGCGAGCAGGACCCGTCCTTTCACGCCGCCCGGTCCGGCGCGGTCAAGCACCTGCCCTTCTGGTTTGAAAATCCCTTCGTCGAACAAGGCAGCGGCCGCAGCGATCACCGTCTTGGATGCGAAGACTGGCTCGCCATGGTCTACGGCCTGGGCCGCGCAATGGTGAACCTCGGCGGCAGCCCGGCCAGCGTGGTCTTCACACCGCCGTGGTTGATCATGGAAAGCGACGGGCGCGCCGCCCGACGCTGGCCTGACTTGGACGAGTTCGACGCCCGCGCGGTGCATCGCTGGCCGGGATTCGACGCGTTCGCCGCGAGTTCATCCGGCACTGAATCATCCGAGCCGCGACCGTAGGGAGCGGTCAGATGGCGTCACGCGGCGTCACGCGCAAACCGCTCCCTTACGGTCGCGGCTCGGAAAGCCCTCTCGTTAGAGCCATGGAGCAGGTTTGAATGCCGGACGCGCACGCAGTCGCCGCTGAGCCGAACCCAACGCCCGAGATTCCCCCCCTTCCGCCTGATGCATCGCCCGAGCAGCACGAAGAGCATTGGTACGCCCACGTCTACCAGGGCGATCGCGTGCCGCAGCTCACGCTCCGCGCCGTCCTCATGGGCGGCATCCTCGGCATGTTCATGGCCATCGCCAACCTCTACACCACCGTCAAGATCGGCTGGTCCTTCGGCGTGGCGATCACCGCCTGCGTGCTTTCCTACGTCCTCTGGAACGGCGCACGCGGCCTCTCCCTCGGCCGACTGACGCCCATGAGCATCCTCGAAAACAACTGCATGCAGTCCACCGCCTCCGCCGCGGGCTACAGCACCGGCGGCACCATCGGCGTCGCCTTCGGGGCGATGCTGCTGCTGAACGGATCGCATGTCCCGTGGCAGGTGCTCCTGCCCGTCACGCTTTTCACCGCCGCGCTGGGCGTCTTCGCCGCCATTCCGATGAAGCGGCAGATGATCAACGTTGAGCGGCTCCCTTTTCCCAGCGGCATCGCCGCGGCCCAGACGCTGCGCAGCCTGTACAGCCGCGGCCGCACCGCGCTGCACCAGGCGTACGCGCTGCTGGCTTCGCTGCTGTTTGGGGCGCTGTTGGGTCTGCTGCGCACGGCGGAAGGGACGCTCTGGTATGTCGACAAGCTGCTGGGAAGCGTGCGCATCCCCGAAGCCCTGAGTTTCCCGGCGCTGACGTTCGGCTCGCGCACGCTTCGGCTGCAGGGCTTCGCCTTCGATCCGAGCGTGCTGCTGATCGGCGCGGGAATGCTCGTGGGCCTGCGCGTGTCGCTTTCCTTGCTGCTGGGCTCGGCGATCCTGTATTTCGTCGTGACGCCGCTGCTGGTCGAGCACGACGCATCGCTGGCGCACGTCGCCGGCCGCACGCCGTCGCTGGTCGTCGGCCCGGACGGCGCCGTTCGACCGACGAGTTGGGCGCTGTGGGGCGGCACATCGGTGATGCTCTTCGCCAGCCTCACGTCGCTGGCGCTGGCCTGGCCGATGCTGGTCCGTTCGTTTCGTCTGAGCGCCGCACGCAACGCCGGCCGCGCCAGCGTCGAAGTCCCCTTCTCCTGGTTCGTCGCCGGCATGATCCCGATCAGCATCGGCATGGTTTTTCTCGAGTGGTGGGCCTTCAAGATGTCGGTCACGCTGGGGCTGATCTCGGTCGCGATGACGTTTGTCGTGGCGCTGGTCTGCTGCCGCGCCACCGGCGAAACCGACACCACCCCCATGACCGCCACCGGCCAGCTCACGCAACTCGCTTATTCGCTTCTGGCGCACGGCGAGCGCAGCGTGAATCTGATGTCCGCCGGCGTCACCGCCGGCGCCGGCAGCAGCGCGGCTGATCTCCTGACCGACCTGAAGTCCGGCTACGTCCTCGGGGCCAACGCCCGCAAGCAGTTCCTGGCCCAGTTCTACGGGCTGTTCTTCGGCACGCTTGCTGTGGTTCCCGCGTGGTACCTGATGTTCCCGACCAAAGCCGCGCTGGAAGCCGCCAACCCGCCCACCACGCTCGTGTGGAAAGCCGTGGCCGAGGCGCTCACCAAGGGCCTCGGCAGCGTGCCGGTCACCGCGCAATACTCGATACTCTTTGGCGCGCTGGTCGGGATCGCGCTTCCCGTACTGGCACGAGGCTTCCCGCGGCTCGCGCCCTGGATGCCGTCCGCCATCGGCCTGGGTTTCTCGTGGGTGATGTCCTTCTCGAACACGCTCTCGTTTGCCATCGGCGCCCTGCTCACCTGGGCCTGGACGCGGCTGCACCGGCGTTCGGCGGAGACCTTCAACGTGCCGGTGGCGTCGGGCCTGGTGGCGGGCGAGTCGCTGATGTCGGCGATCGTCGCCATCCTCATCAGTCTCCCCACGGCTTTGCCTGAACTATGGAACGCCCTGCGCGGCGCCGGGAGCAAGACAAATGTGCCTGCTCAGTAGCGTACCTGGTAGCGTCGGACCTCTGTGTCCGACGGCGTTGTGTTCGACGGCGTTGTGCCATCCGTGTCCGATCTGCTGGGGGACCGGCCTCTGGACGATTTTTGGTTCTTCGGCGAGAACAAGACCGGCCAGAGGCCGGTCCCCCAAGCTGACCCACCTCCCAGTCACCCTCGCGGCGCTCCTGCTGTGCACCGCCTGCGCGACGCCGGAAGTGACGCTCGACCAGCTCGCGCCGCTGCTCGAGGATCAGGCCGCCGCCTGGAATCGTGGCGATCTCGACGCATTCATGGATATCTACTGGAAATCAGACGACCTGACCTTCAGCGCCGGCGGCCAGACCACGCGCGGCTGGAGCGCGACGCGCGATCGCTACAAGGCCCGCTACCCGACGCCCGAGCGGATGGGAAAGCTGACATTCTCGTGGCTGGAGCTCTCGCCACTGGCGGGCAACGAAGCGGCTCTGTTGCTCGGCCGCTGGCGGCTGGATCGCGAACCGGATCCGGCAGAAGGGAATTTCTCGCTTGTGTTTGCCCGGAAGGGCCCCGGTGGAAGCTGGGTCATCATCCACGACCACAGTTCTTCAACCCCTCCGCCGCCCGCCGACTCACCGTAACGGCTGGCAATCTCTCGCTCGCAGCGACCGCTACCGGTCCACGCCGGCCAGCAGCGCCGCCGCCGCCGAACTCAGCGGTTCCAGCTCCAACGCCTGCTCGTACGCGGCCAGCGCGACGTCACACTCGCCCAGCCGCTCCGACGCGCGCCCCAGGAGCAGATGAGCATCCGCATTCTCGTCGTCGAGCGCCACGGCGGCATGCGCCGCGTTCCTGGCGGCTTCCCACTGCTGCGCTGAGAGCAGGACGGCGGCGGCCATCCGCGCGACGCGCGCCGATCGCGGCGCCAGCCGCTGGGCTTCCCGTACGGCCTGCCCCGCGCCGTGCTGATCTCCGCCGCGGGCGCGGGCCTGCGCCAGCAGCAGCCAGAGCTGTTCATGGTCGGGCCGCTGCGTCACGAAGCGCGTCAGCCAGTCCGCGGCCGACGCCGTCCGACCCAGCGCCAGCAGCGCGCCGGCATAGGCGATCATCGCGGCCGGCTCGGGCGGCTGCGTCTTGGAGACGAGCGCCTGAAGCTGGTCGACGGCTGCGGCGTGGCGGCCGAGCCAGTAGTAACACAGTCCCAGCGACTGCTGCATGGTGGGATCGTCGCAGCCGAGCCTCTGGGCCGTCTCGTAGGCGACGCAGGCCGAGGGCAGGTCGCCTTCCAGCCGCGCCAGCTCGGCGCAGCCGACGTGATAAAGCGGCTCCGACCCGAAGCGGTCGTAGCAGCGCAGCAGCCCGTCGCGCGCCGGCCCGACACCCTCCGCCTGCGCCCGGGCCTGGGCCAGTGCGAGCTGATACTCCAAGACCTCCGGCCGCGCCGCGGCCGCCGTCGCGAAGTGCTCCACCGCCAGCGGCCAGTTCCGCTCGCGCTCGTCCAGCGTGCCGAGCATGTAGGCGGCCTGCGCGGCGTCCGGATTCACGCGACACGCCGTGGTTAACACGTTGCGGGCGGCGGCGAAATCGCCGCGCGCCAGGCAGGCTTCGGCCAGCAGCTCGGCGTGCGCCGGGTTCTGGGGAGAGAGCGCCACCGCCTCGCGCGCCAGCGTCGCGGCTGCCTCGGCGCGGCCCTCGCGCAGCTCGGACGACGCCAGCTCGTGCTTCAGCGCGGCCCGCTGCTGATCCCACGCCTGGTAGGCAAGTTCCCTGTCCGTCGGCGGCGCCTGGCACCCCGCGAGCGTGATGAGCGTGACCAGCACACTCGCGATGCACCGCCCAGTAACCCCGCAGGGTGGGGATTGCCCGCCATTCTTGTGGCGTGGGCCGAGCCCACCATTTCCGCCGTCACGTCGTCGCGAAGCGTCAAAGCTATTTCTCATCACGGCCCCTCTCCAGCATCCCATCCACGTCCGGCTCGTCGAACACCGGCCGCGGCGGCAAGCCCGCCTCGCTGCGAAGCAGCTCCGTGACGAATGACCGCATCACCGAGCCTTCCGCGTTCCACGAGCGCTCGGCGGTCAACCGCTCGCGCAGCCGAATGGCCTCCATGTGCCGCGGGTGCAGTTGAAGCGTCATTTCGGCGTTGGAGATGGCGCGGTCGATCTCGCCGCGACGCAGCGCCTCTACCGCCGCGCGATAGCGTGATTCGGCCAGTTGCTCGCGGCCGGTGCCCATCAGGCCGCGGCGCGCGCCGATTCGAAGCCGCTCGATGTCGTCCTTGAGCGACTCGAAAGCGGTCGTCTCCTTCTCGTCGCCCGTGAGTACATGCACGGTCAGGAGGATGATGACCTCCTCGCGCGTGGTCTGATCCTGCGTCACGCCGAAGAACTTGCCCACCACCGGGATGTTGCCTACCAGCGGCACCTGCGTGCGCCCGGCCGTGCTGCGCTCGCGGAACAGCCCGCCGATCAGAATCGTGTGGCCGTCCTTGAGCATGATGTTCGTCGTCGCCTCGGTCGTCTCCTGAAACGGCAGGTTGGCCGCGGTCAGGCCGCCGTTGCTGTCCTCGGGATGCACTTCCATGCGGACATAGCCGTCGCCGGCGATGAACGGGCGAAAGATCAGCTTCGTGCCCGTCTCGAGATACTCGACGCTCTGGACCGCGGCGGTTTCCGTGACCGTGGTCGTGACGTAACCGTCGCGCCGGCCGACGATCACTTCACCGCGCTGCTTGTTCAGCGTCAGCACTTTCGGATTCGCCATGATCGAAACGTCGGTGACCTGCTCCAGCGCGCGGATGAACGCGGCCACCTGGTCCTTCACGATGCCGAAGGTGAATCCGCCGGTGGGCACCGCGTCCTTGAAGTCCGTGCGGATCGTGAAATTGCTGTCGTCCAGGCGGTGCTGCGGCACCGTCCCGCCCGAGATGCTGCGCACCTCGGGACTGACGGCGCCGAGGCTCTGGAAATCGACGCCGCCGAGCGTGTTGAAGTCGATCCCGAGTGCGTTGCCGTCGCTCAGCGTGGCGCGCATGATGGTCGCCTCGACCAGCACCTGCTGCGGCCGCACGTCGATGTCGTTCAGAATCGCCGCCACCAGCTCCACTTTTTCCTTCGGCGCCAGAAGCAGCAGCACATCCGCCCCGGCCGAGCTGAACCCGCCGGCGGACTTTTTGTCCGAGCCGATGCCCTGCTGCGGGTCGGTGGTCCGCGTCAGGTTGCAACGCTCGTCCAGCAGCGGCTTCAGAAACGCCATGGCCTCGCCGGCCGCGATGTACTTCAGCCGAAAGAGCCGTGCGACCGCCGGCTCCTGCGGGGCCGCATCCTTCTTGACGGCGGTGACGAAGATGGCGTTGCCGCGCGGCTCGAAGGTGAGGTCGGCGGCGGCCAGGATCGCCCGCAGCGCCTCGTCGAAGGTCACCTTGCGCAGCGCCACGCTGATGGTGCCGCTGACGCCGTTGGCCACGACGACGTTGCGCTGGGCCTTCTCGCTCAGCATCTCGAGCGCGTCGAATACGTGCGCATCGCGGAAGCGCACGTCGATCAGCCCGGATTCGCCGACGACCACGGCGTCTTCGCCGGTATCGGCCGGCTCGGGTGCACCCGCCTGGCGCTCCACTTCGCCGGGGGGCATGAGCAGCGACAGACAAAGAGAAAGGCGCAGCACGAACATGGAGCCTCAGCTCTCCGAATCCGGCAGGTCGCGGGGGGACTGGCCCGATCCGCGCAGGCACAAGACTCAGTTGTTATCGGTTGGCTTGCCCGCCCATTCGGAGTGGCCCGGTGCCGCGAGCGGCAGGCTCAGCTCACCCCTGCGCATGCAAAATCCGCGCCCGTTCGGCCGACCGGCCGAGGGGGACGGGGTCAGAACGTAGGGCGGGCCGTGCCCAGCGACCGGCCGAGGGCGGCCGGGCTACAGCGCGCCGGCGAGCTCCGCGATGAACGGATTGATATCGAGCACGTCGATGTTGCCGTCCAGGTTGCAGTCGGCCCGGGTGATGTCGCAATTCGGATACGCCGCGCCGTACGCCGCCACGTCGGAAAGCGCCAGCGTGAACGCGTTGATATCCAGAATGTCCGTGACGCCGTCGCAGTTCATGTCGCCCAGCGGCCCGGGTGTGCCGTTGATCGTGATGTTGCCGGTCGATGCGTCGAAGCCGGTGTTGCCCAGGCCGTCGCGGGCGACGACTTTGATGCGGCCCAGGGGCGTGTAGCGGTCTGGCACGGTCCAGAAAAGCGACCCGTCATCCGCCGTCGCGGAGGCGATCACCGTGTCGTAGGAGACGCCGCCGTTGGTCGAGAGCAGAAGATCGACATTGGCAGTGGCGACATCGTCGTCGCTGATCCAGCGGATTTCGACCGAGGACGCGGGCGTCAGCACCTCGCCGCCGCGCAGCGTCTTCAAGTAGGCGGTGGGATTGACGCCGCCCAGGTGCGCGGGGACGTGCATGACGATGCAGTGCATTATGCCCGCCGCGCTCACGATCGCCTGGCAGTTGATCTGCTGCACGTCGTAGCCGGGCATGGCGGTCTGCCACGCGGTGAGGGCTTCGGTATTATGGCCGGCGGCGACGATGGTCGCGTTTGTGTACGTCGGAACCAGGATCAGGTTGTTGCAGATGACGACGTTGGTGTAGGTGTAGTGCACGCCGGAAAGCGAGCGGGCCGGAACGCGGTAAACCGTGTAGCCGTCCGCGGCCATGGCGGCGGCGGTCGTGTCGCAGATGTTGTCCTGCGTCGAGCCGACGTTGAACGGCCAGTCGCTGATGACCACCTTGCGATCGCCGCAAACCTGCATCCACATGTCGATGTGCTGCGTCGAGTCGACCGAGGTGGGCAAAGCCGTTCGGATGGTCGTGTTGACGTTCTGGTAGCTCTGCCAGTAGCCGATGATCTGGGCCGCCGAGAGGCCCAGGTTTTCATTTTGAATGAGCTGCGAGCAGTTGGAGTCGCCCAGCGCGGACAACTGGTAATTTCCGCCGCCGTGAACCAGCGGCAGCTCATAGAACGCGTGCTTGATCTGCGTGGACCACCAGGACGAGAACGCGTCGTCGTTCGGCCGCGGCCGGTTATAGGTGTGGTCGACGATGGCGCGGCACTGGCCTTCGTAGATGTAGCGCGGACCGTAGTCCCGGATCCAGATGGTGTCCGTAAAGCGGTTAAGGAAGCGCAGCCGGCTCGTGTCTCCGCCGTTAGCGGCGACGGCGTTGGTGATCGTGGTCTGCTCGCCGGCGACGTCGATCACGTACCAGCAGAGCGCGTTGCCGGCCGTGGTCGCCTTGGCGGCCACCTGGTTCAGGATCGTCAGCCAGCCGCTGCTCCCCTGGTGCGAGAGCAGCAGTCCGGCCATCGGTTCATACTCGGCCACGCAGTGGATCGGGCCGGTCGGCGGCGGGGTCGTGCCGCGCGGCGCGGCGATCGGGCCGAAACGCTTCAGGTATGCGCGCTCGGCGTCGGTCAGGTAGCGCGGAATCTCGGCGTCGGACGGAAACACGAGCTGGTCGCCGACCAGCAGCGGTTCATCCGCACGGGCCGACAGGGGCGACGAAACGAGAATGCCAAACGCGATCGCGGATAGCAACGGGCGCATTATCAGCCTCCGGAGATCAAAGCGGCGGGCTCCCAGCGCGAGCGAACAACTGCGGCCTCTCGACTGCGATACCAGCCTATCGTTTGGTCCCGGCAGGATCAACCGGGATTTATCCTGCCGTTCGAGTCGGGGCGCACGCCGATGGATCGCGAGTGGCGGCGTCTTTCCGAACCCGCCGCGCCAAGCGGCGGGTTGACCATCGTTAGCGGTTGGCGTCCCACAGGCCGCGGACATCACCCCGCCGCTTGGCGCGGCGGGTTCGGACGGACAGCGCCCAATCCGCTGCAAAGGTGGCGTAGACCGGCCGGAGGCCGGTCCCCCACCGGGGGGCCGGTCCCCCACCGGGAGGCCGGTCCCTCACCGGGAGGCCGGTCCCTCACGCGGCGGCCGGTCCCCCACACCCGGACCCGCCGACATTATCAGTCCCGCATTGGCGCGACGCCGATGCTCCCCTCAAACCGAACACTCCACCTGCCCGATAACGAATAAGAGGTTTTCGTGGTAGCCGCGCGCCGGTTGATTTGGAAGACTCTCAGCAGAAACACGAAGGGGTTTCGACATGGGACTGCTGTCATTCCTGAGAAGATGGACGACCTCGTCTAGTCAATTGGATCTTTCCCCTCCGCCCGCGCCGGAAGTCACGCTGGAGCGCGCCGCGCCCGCCATGACGGTCGCGCCGGCGATGGACGAACTCTCCGATTCGGCCGAGCCACCCGGCTGGTGGGTGCCGCGCGTGTGCGATCCGGCGGCGGCCCGTCCGGCAGGTACGGTGGACCAGACGCTGTATTCACGCCTGGTGGCCGTGCTCGACAATCCGAACATCGAGCTGCCCCGCCTGCCGCAGGTGACGCAACAACTGCTGGCCCGCATGCAGAGCGAGGACGTCGACTACAAGAAAGCCGCCGAGTTGGCGCGGCAGGACCCTGTCCTGACCGCCAACCTGTTGCGGCTGGTGAACTCGGTCGCGTACCGCGGGGTGGCGGAAGTGACCCAGATCGACCGCGCCTTCGCCCGCCTGGGGCGACGGGCGCTCTGCAGCTTCCTCATCGCCGACGGCGTCAAGGGCATCGCCATCAAGGTTGGCGGCAAGCAGAAATCGCTGGGTGAAGAGCTCTGGCGGCGTTCGCTGGCCTCGGCCGTCATGATGGGTTTCGCGGCGCAGCGCTTCGGCCTCAGCGAAGACCAGTCTTTCCTCGTCGGCCTGCTGCACGACATCGGCTCGCTCGCGATTCTGAAAGTGCTCTATGATCACCGCGTCAGCGGCGGCGCCGAAACCTCGCGCGCCACGTTCGATCGCGTCAACCGCGAGTGGCACGAGCACCTGGGCATGCGTCTCGCGGATGCCTGGGGACTGCCCGACCCCCTCCCCGAGCTTATCGGAAGCCACCACCGCGAGCCGCGCGACGACGATCCGCTCAAGACGACCCGTTACCTCCTCGCCATGTGCGACGCGGCCGGCGAAATGCTCGGCTACGCGGCTTACGTCGGGCACGATTTCCTGAATCTGGCCTGCGTCAAGAAGCTCGGCCTTCGCGACGAGCCCAGCACCCGCACCCTGCTCCTTGAAATGGCTCAGGCCGCCGAAACGCGGATGGCGGCGTTCTAGCGGCAGTCTTGGTGGGATCGCAGTCCGAGCCCCGCGCGCGAGCGCGCGGATGTTTGTGGGCCCCAAACCACTGTGCGCGATTCCGCGCCACCGTCGGAACGCGAAGCGCAAGCGAGCGCAAGTCGCGGTGGGCGCTCGCTTGCGCTTCGCGTTCTGAAACGCCGCGCCAATTCGCGCAGGCACGCCGCAACGGTGAGTGCCGCCGCGCGACGTCGCTCATAGACTGAGCGCCCCGCGCTGGAGAGGCTCGGAATTCACTTATCAGACGCGCAACCGGCAGTGAGACCGCTTACCTTTGCCTTCCACCCGGTAGGCTCGTAAACTTCTCCTGGAGCCGTAATTGTGGTGCCCGCCGCGTCGTTCAAGCCGATCGATATGGGGGCGGAGATTCGTCGCATGAAAAGCTGCTCGCTGTCGCGTTTGCTGGGTGCTTGGGGTTGTCTCTTTGCGCTGAGTTTCACCACCCTCGGCGTCGTCGGCGGCTGCCCGCCCGCGGGCGACAACAGCAACGTCAACTCCAACGACAACTCCGACAACGGCAACGACAACAACGGCAACACGAACGCCAACAGCAACGACAATACCGGGAACGATAACAACGCGAATTCGAACGGAAACACCAACGGCAATACGAACGGCAACGCCAACGGCAATACGAACGGAAACGGAAATACGAACGGAAAC
Organism: Phycisphaerae bacterium RAS1; assembly: GCA_007859745.1. Classification (NCBI taxonomy): domain Bacteria; kingdom Pseudomonadati; phylum Planctomycetota; class Phycisphaerae; species Phycisphaerae bacterium RAS1. Next base: position 1,635,083 of record SMLU01000001.1, read on the forward strand.
GGAAATACGAACGGAAATACGAACGGAAACGACAACAACGGCAACGACAACAACTCGAATACGAACGGAAACGGAAACGGAAACGGCAACGGTAACGACAACACCAACGGCAACGACAACGGCGGGACCGCCCCGACCAGCTTTACGCTCCGAAAGATCGCGCAGTCCGGCGACACCGTCCCCGGCCAGAGCGGTGCGACGTTCTCCTCATTCGGCACGCCCATCATCGACGCCGCCGGCCGCGTCGCCTTCTGGGGCCGCTTCACCGGCGGCGTCGGCGCCGCCGGCCTCTACTGCTTCCAGAACAACGCGCTCGAAAGCGTCGTCGACGACGACCCCGCCACCGCCGGATCCGTGCCCGGCCGCACCACGGACGACTTCTTCGGCACCTACAGCCGGGCCGACCAGGTCGGTGGCGACGGCAACCCGGTCAATCTAGAGATCGCCTGGGGCAAGGACGGCCGCCTGCTCTTCAACTCGCCGGTCGACGGCGAAGAATTCTCCCGCGGCGTCTACCGCTGGCGCGCCACCGACCGGAACCTCATCCGCGTGGCCGACATCGAGCAGATGCTCCCGGTCTGGGATTCGCAATTCAACGGCACGTTCACCGGCATCTTCGACTTCCAGCAGCCCGGCGTCGGCGACAACGGCGTGGCCCTCTTCGTCGCCACTTACACGCTCGTCGGCGACGGCGGCTTCCGCAGCGGCGCCGGCGTCTTCAGCAGCAATGGATCGACCGTCAGCCTCGTGTCGGACGTCCTGCTCTCCGGCAACTCCCTGCCCGAGCAGACCGAAGACATCACCATCACCACCTACAACGAGCTCGCCGCCATCAGCGCCGCCGGCGACTTTCTCTTCCAGGCCAGCTTCACCGACGGCTCCGGCAACCGCGGCGTCTACCTTTCACGCGGCGGCGTGATGTTCCGCGTGGTGGACAACCGCAGCGGCGCGAGCTTCCCCGGCCTGCCCGCCGGCATCACCGTCGGCCCGAGCTACCCGGCTATCACGCTCAGCAACAACTACATCGCCCTTGAAACCAAGATCAAGCTCAACAACGTCGAGCGCGAAACCGTGATCCTGTTCGACTGGGTGGCGGGTACGTGGTTGGAGCTGATCGCGGATGGCGGCGCGGTCGCCCGCACGCTGATCTCTGGTGTCAACGAGGATGGTCAGCTCGTGTTCGTCGGCAGCGACAATCATCCGTACATCGCCGGCCCCGACGGCCGCACGCGCATCGACGCCAGCCTGGCCGCGCCGCTCGTCGCCGCCGGGGCGACCTGGGTCGAGTCCGGCGGCTCAGTGAATCACAACGCCCGGGCCATGCTCCGCTATAATCGCGGCGGATCGAGCAGCGCTCCGGGCATCGCCTTCTGGAACGGCTCGCAGGCGTTCATTGTCGCCGACACGGTCACCGGCTCGCTGGGCGCGAATATCGTCGGCATCACGACGCTGACCGCGCCGGAGCGCGACCGTCCCGGCCGCAGCGGTGCGCTGAATGATCTGGACCAGATCGTCTTCCGGGTGACGCTCGCCGGTCCGGACAACACCGCCAACACGGCGGACGACATCCAGGTGATTTACCGGGCCGAGCCGCAGTAAGCTCGAAGGGCACGGCCGAGCGATCGCGCCGGACGGGCGACGGGTGGCCGTGTCTTCGCCGGCGAGCCAGTACCATCGAGCATGACCAACTTCGACCTCTCCGTCCGCTTCTTCCTCCAGCTCGCCGTCATCCTCGGCGTCTGCCGGCTCGTCGGCGCCGTCGCCCGCTATTTCGGCCAGCCGCAGGTCGTCGCCGAGATGATCGTCGGCGTCCTGCTCGGGCCGTCGCTGCTCGGCGCGCTCTCGCCTGAGATCTCTGCCTACCTGTTCCCCAAGCAGTCGATGGCGATCATTTACAGCGCCTGCCAGGTCGCCCTGGCGCTCTACATGTTCATCGTCGGTCTCGAATTCCGCACGGAGCTGGTCGTGCAGCGCCTCCGCAGCGCCGCCTCCGTCTCGCTGGCGGGGATCATCACCCCCTTCGCCCTCGGCGGCCTGCTGGCCCTCTATCTCAACCGCGACCGCACCTTCTTCTCCGAGGGCGTCAGCCACGCCGAGGCCGTCCTCTTCCTCGGCGCCGCCATGTCGATCACCGCCTTTCCCATGCTCGCCCGCATCCTGTACGAACGCCGCATGACCGGCACCTCGCTCGGCACGCTCGCGCTCGCGGCCGGCTCGATGGATGACGCCCTGGCCTGGTGTTTGCTCGCGGTGGTGCTGGCCAGCTTCGCCGGCGATTCGATGATCGCCATCAAGGCCATCGGCGGCGGCGTGCTCTATGCCGTGTTTACGCTCACGATCCTGAAGTGGTTCCTGCGCCCCCTCGGCGCAGCCGTCGAGCGGCGCGGGTCGATGGTGAATCTGGAGCTGGTGCTCACGCTGACGCTGGTGATGCTCGGCGCGTGGTACACCGACTCGATCGGGATTTACGCCGTCTTCGGCGCGTTCATCATGGGCCTGGCGATGCCGCGCGGGAAATTCGCCCGCGAGCTGGATTCCAAAATCGAGCCGCTGACGACCAACTTCCTGCTGCCGCTGTTCTTCATCTACTCCGGTCTGAATACGCGCATCACGCTGGTCAACACGCCGTTCCTATGGATGATCGCCGCTCTCGTGCTGTTCATCGCCTGCGCCGGGAAATTCGGCGCCTGCTACGCCGCCGCGCGCCTGAACGGCGAGCCGCGGCGCGAGGCGGCCGCGATCGGCGCGCTGATGAACTCGCGCGGGCTGATGGAGCTGATCATTCTCAACATCGGCCTCGAACGCGGCCTCATCACGCCCACGCTGTTTTCGATCATGGTCATCATGGCCATCGTGACCACGCTCGGCGCCACGCCCGTCTTCGAGTTCATCTACGGCGCCGTCCGCGACCGTCACGTCCGCGAGAGCCAGCGGCAGGCCGGCGAAGCCGTCGAACCGGCGTGATCGGTGGGACCTGCGTCCCGTGATTCGGTGGGACGGGCGTCTCGCCCGTCCGGCCGCATCAGGAACGGGAAGCTTGCGTGTTCGTCGAACCGAAGGGACGGGCGAGACGCCCGTCCCACCCGAACTGGAAGTCGCCCCCGCCGCGTCTACTCACTTGCCGGCGGCTCGGCCAGCAGCGCCGCCAAATCCGCCAGTTTCCTCTCTGCTCCCGAAAGCGATCGCGGCCGCGATGCATCGGCGACCGCGTCCGCGCCGCGCGCCGCGCCGCCGAGTATTTCAGGTTCGGGGACGAAGGCCGGCGCCTGGTGTGGATCCGTGGCGCGCGTGAACTCCCGCTCGCCGTTGGCGTTTCGCCGGGCGCTGCTGCGGTCCTGCCGCCACCAGCGGTCCAGAATCTGCTCCGGATCGCCCCCCGGAACACCCTGCGACCACATCTTGAAGAAATCCACGTCGCTGCTGCGCGGCAGGCGCGGCGGCAGGTCGATCAGCGTGCGCATCGGCATCAGCACGGCGTCGCCGATGATGAAGCCCTCGCCTGGCCGCATGCTGGGCAGCAGGTTGATGAGGCTGCGGAACTGGTCGCTGACGACGCGGGCGGCGTAGTCCTGGTCGTCGGGATTGTTCATGCGCATCAGCACCATCGAGTTACACTGGCTGAGCACGGTTTCGGACAGCTCGCTGGGCCGCTGGCTGACGACCATCGCCGAGACGCCGTACTTGCGGCCTTCCTTGGCGACCTTTTCGACCGCGTCGCGCGAGAACGTTCGGCGGCCGGGCTTGGCGACGCGCGGCAGGTAGTTGTGCGCTTCTTCGTAGACGATCAGCGTGGGCTGGCGCACTTCCGGGGGCGACCAGAAATTGAAGTCGAAAATGGCGCGTGTCAGCACGGCGACGGTCGTATCGACCACGTCGAACGGCAGTCCGGACAGGTCGATGATCGTCAGGTTCCGCCGCGGGTTCGTGCGGCCCAGAATCTGGCTCATCACCATAGAGACGTTGCGGCTGAGCCGGCCGGGAGTGCCCTCGCGACGGAAGCGGGCCGAGAGGTCGGCGTTGCGATGCGCCTGTTCGAAGGGGCGCAGCATGAAGTCGTAGCGCCGGTCGTTCAGGCGCGTCTCAAGCTGGTTGACCATCCCGAGCAGTTTTCCAAAGAAGGTCGCGTGCGGGACTTCGCCCTCGGCGTTGCCCTTGTTGAACTCCATTCTGCGCGACAGCAGCATGGCCTCCTGCTCATCGGTGGGGAGTTGCCGGAAAGGCAGGCGCGCGAAGGCGTAATTCTGCGTATTCAGAACAAAGCGGGCTTCGTTCATGTTGTCGGCGTAGGTCTTCAGGTCTTCGATCGCGTAGTACAGCGGCGTGTCGATCGTGTATTCGGTGACGAGCCCCAGGTCGACGGCCGCGGCGCGCTTGAGCTTCTCGAACGCGGCCCGCAGGAAAATTTTCTGGGCGTTGACGTTGATCGGGTTGTTCGTATCGAGGAAGAGCTGCTCGAACTCCTCGTACTGGAGCATCCAGTAGGGCATCACCAGGTTGCGATCAGAGAGGTACGTGACGTTCGGCAGGGGACGGCCGTCGTCGCCGCTGAAAGCCGAGAGATACTCGCCGTGCATGTCGAACATGACGACTTGCGCGTGCGGCAGGCGCAGGGCCTCGTGGACGATCTTTGCGGTGGTGCAGCTCTTTCCGGAGCCGGAATTGCCCATGACGGCCACGTGCTTGGCGAAGAACTCCTTGCCCAGCACCTTCACCTCGAAGTCAGTGTCCACGGCGAAACGGCCCATGGCGAACGACTTTCGATGCGATCCGGCGCCCGCCGCCGCCAGCTCGTCGAAGCAGCCGAAGATCAGCTCAAAGTCCTCGTCGACGCCCAGCCGGACGGGGTCGCCCAGCGTGGGGTATTCGTTGACGCCGCGGGTGAACTTGTCATTGCGGACCGTTCCGAGGAGCTGGACCGACATGGTGATTCGCGTCGGCGCCTCGGGATAGGGCCCCGGCTGGAGTTCGCCGGCGGCGCCGATGCGCGTGACGTAGCCGATGAGCGTGCAGCGTTCGAGCGGGATGGTGACGTACGTGCCGAGGCGGCCGACGCGATACGTCGTGCCGTGATACTCCAGAAGCAGATCCTCGATTCCTATCTGGACTTCGACGGTATCGCCCTCGACGGCGATGACGTGTCCGATCTTCAGCGGATCGTGCCCGACCTGAGGTCCGTTCATGCGTCGTCCCTTCGTTTTCGCGCGGAGCAACCGCTCGCCGTCGCGCCGGCCGACCGCCGGCTACTGTGAGTATCGAATGGACCGCACACCGACATCGGCGCAAGTCGCAGGAAGATTGGCGTCAATCCCCAAACCCGATAAATTACGCGGCAGCATCGCGGCACCGGCCCGTCGTTTTTGCCTGTCCCCGTAGGAGTGCGCACGTGAGCGACATTCGCATCGCCCCCAGCCGGCACGGCCTCGACGCCATCGGCCTGAAACACGCCGGCCGGCAGCTCTGGAATCTCCGCCCCGCAACACTGGTCGAGATGGCCGTGCAACGCGGCGAAGGGCAGCTCAGCGACAACGGGGCCCTGGTGTGCCGCACCGGCAAACGCACCGGCCGCTCACCCAAGGACAAGTTCATCGTGCGGGAGCCGTCGTCGGCCGAGCGCGTTCACTGGGGCGAGGTGAACGTCGCGTTTCCGGCCGACAAGTTCGAAGCGCTTGAAAAGAAGGTGTTTGCGTACCTCGCGCAGCGTGACGTGTTCGTGCAGGACCTGTGGGCCGGGGCGAACCCCGATCATCGGCTGCCCGTGCGCGTCGTCACCGAATTCGCGTGGCACAGCCTGTTCGCGCGGCAGCTCTTCATCCGTCCCCCGGCCGAGGCCACCGCCGAGCACAAGCCCGAGTTCACCATTGTCGCCGCGCCCGGCTGCCTGGCCGACCCGAAAGCAGATGGAACCAACAGCGAGGCCTTCGTGCTGTTGAGCTTCTCGCGAAGGCTGGTGCTCATCGGCGGCACGCACTACGCCGGCGAAATCAAGAAGTCGGTCTTCACCATCCTGAACTTCCTGCTGCCGCTTGAAGGCGTGATGTCGATGCACTGCTCGGCCAACATCGGGCAGGCCGGCGACGTCGCACTCTTCTTCGGCCTCTCCGGCACGGGCAAGACCACGCTCTCGGCTGATCCCAAACGCCGCCTGATCGGCGACGACGAGCACGGCTGGTCCGACCACGGCGTGTTCAACTTCGAAGGCGGCTGCTACGCCAAGGCGATCAACCTCTCGGCCGAGGCCGAGCCGCAGATCTACTCGGCGATTCGGTTCGGCAGCGTCGCCGAAAACGTGGTGATCGACGCGCACACGCATCGCCCGCTGTATGAGGACGGCTCGCTCACCGAAAACACGCGCGTCGCGTACCCGCTCGACTTCATCCCGGGCGCGGTCGAGCCGGCGCTTGGCGGCCATCCGCGCAACATCGTGTTTCTCACGTGCGACGCGTTCGGAGTCCTGCCGCCCATCTCCAAGCTCACGCCGCAGCAGGCGATGTACCACTTCCTTTCGGGCTACACCGCCAAGGTGGCCGGCACGGAAGCCGGCATGGGCAAAGAGCCGCAGATGACCTTCTCGACCTGTTTCGGGGCGCCCTTCATGGTGCTCGATCCGGCGGTCTACGCCGACCTGCTCGGCAAGAAAATTGCCCGGCACCATTCACACGTCTGGCTGCTGAACACGGGCTGGAGCGGCGGCGGTGTGGGCGTGGGGAAACGGATGAAGCTTTCGTTGACGCGGGCGATGGTCACAGCGGCGCTGGGCGGCAGCCTGGAGCACCTTCCGACCTGGCCGCACCCGGTCTTCGGCCTGCATATTCCGACGACGTGTCCGGATGTGCCGGAGAGCGTGCTCGATCCGCGGAGCACCTGGAGCGACGGGGGCGCGTACGACGCGAAGGCCAGGATGCTGGCGGGTTCGTTCGCAAAGAACTTCGAGAAATTCCCCAGCGCCGCGGCGGAGATTCGCGCGGCCGGACCGCAGGTCTAGCGTTGCTGACGGTTGGCTTGGCCGCCGGCCGGGCCGCTTTTCCGAACCCGCCGCGCCAAGCGGCGAGGTGATGATCGTTAGGGAATTGACGCCGCCGGGCCGGGGACGTCGACCTGCCGCTTGGCGCGGCGGGTTCGGAAGGATTTGCCCGCCGAGCCGGCCAAGGTCTTCGGTCAAACCTGACGACGCCTCTCGCCCGGGGCGCCCGGGAGCTTGGAGCGACAGAAGCGCCGGCGGCGGCTAAACTTGAACCAAGCGGACGCAGGAACGTAAGGGGTATCGTGTTCGTCCGCCGTGCCCGCGCAAAGAACTGCCTCTTGGCTTGAGGAATGCGTTCATGGCTGCACAGCCCGCCGCGGCATCCGCCGGCGAGATCGAGAAATCCATCCAACACGAGACCGGCCGCGCCAGCGCCGGCATCATCGCGACGTTCATCGGCGGCATGTTGCTGCTGAACGCCTTGGTCGCCCGGTTTGTTTTTCACGAACCGCTCTACTCGGGCGGGCTGGCGATGCTGGCGGCCATCCTGCTGGGCGCCCCGCTCATCTGGCAGGCCGTCAAAGATCTGTGGCTTGGCAAGAGCCAGATGAACGAGCTGGTGGCGCTGGGCGTGGTGGCGGCGTTCGCCAACGGGGACTACTTCGCGGCCGGCGGCATCTCGTTTTTCATGATTATCTCGATGCTGGTTGAGACGCGCACCGCCCTGGGTGCCCGCAAAAGCATCGAGTCGCTGGTGCGCATTACGCCCACGCGGGCGCACAAGGTCACGCCCGCCGGCGAAGTCGAGATCGAGGCCAAGGAGCTTCGCCCCGGCGACGTGGTCCGTGTTCGCCCCGGCGACAACATTCCCGGCGACGGCCAGGTGCTTACCGGCGCCAGCACCGTCAACCAGGCCAGCATTACCGGCGAATCCCTGCCCGCCGAGAAGACCGGCGGCGACGACGTGTTCGGCGGCACGATCAATCTGACCGGCGTGCTGGACATTCAGATCACCAAGGCCGGCAAGGACACGACGCTGGGTCGCGTGCAGGAACTGATCCTGCAGGCTGAGCAGACGCGCACGCCGATCATGCGGCTGGCCGATCAGTACGCGAGCTGGTACACGCCGACGGTGCTGATGCTGGCGGGGATCGTGCTGTTTCTGTCGAAGGACCTGAACCGGGCGATCTCGATGCTGCTGATCGCCTGCCCGTTTTCGATCATACTCGCCACGCCGACGGCGCTGGTTGCGGCGCTCTCGGCGGCGGCTCGGCTGGGCGTGCTTATCAAGAACGTCACAGACCTGGAACTGGCGCGGAACCTTACCGCGATGGTCTTCGACAAGACCGGCACGCTGACGACCGGCAGACTCACCGTCACGCGGCTGAAGCCCGCGGCGAACGTCGATCCGGCGGCGTTGCTGTTGACGGCGACCATCGCGGAGCAGAACTCGCGACATCCGGTGGCGCGGGCGGTGATGGACGTCGCCCGCAAGGCGCGTGTTCATGCGGATCATCCCGAGACTTTTGAAGAAGTCTCAGGCAAGGGCGTTCGCGCTGTGCTCGGGAGCGAGGAGATTCTCGTCGGGCGTGGAACGTGGCTGGTCGAGAAGGGCCTCGACATCAGCGGCGTGGACACGTCGGGCGACGAGGGGCTGAGCTTGCTTTACGTCGCCCGCGGCGGGCGCGTTCTGGGGTGGATCGGGCTGGAGGACAAGACGCGGCCGGACGCGGCCAAGGCGATGGATGACCTGCGCGAGAGCGGCCTGCGGAACCTGGTGATGGTGACGGGCGACCGCTGGTCCGTGGCGCGCAAGGTGGCGTCTGAGATGCACTGCACCGAGGTGCAGGCCGAGGTGCTGCCGGCCGAGAAGCTGGATATCGTCGATCAGCTCAAGCGCGACGGACATCTGGTGGCAGTGGTGGGTGACGGCGTGAACGACGCGCCGGCCCTGGCGGCGGGACACGTCGCCATCGCGATGGGCGCCGCCGGAAGCGACGTGGCGATTCACTCCGCGTCGATCGCGCTGATGAACAACAACCTGAACCGCATTCCTTTTCTGGTGAAGCTGTCGAACAACACTGTCGGCGTCATCCGCCAGAACATGATCTTCTCGGTCGCGTACATCGTGCTGCTGCTGGTGCTGAGCGCGGCGGGATATGTACATCCGGTCTTCGCGGCGCTCTTGCAGGCGGTCAGTTCGATTTTCGTTGTCTTCAATTCGGCGCGGCTCGTGCGCGAAGGCGAGAACATCGACACGATCGCCTACGAGGAAGAGGAGCGGCCGCGGATTGCGCTGGAGCGTGTTCCGGCAACGGCGTGATTTCTTTCCGAGCCGCGACCGTGAGCGAGCGTGACGGACCATCAGGGGTGGAGGCCTGGGAACCGCTTGCTCACGCGCGCGGCTCGGATCGAACAGGCGCCCCGCCATCGCGCGAGGCCCCATCGCGACGCCGCATCGCCGCCGTGAGCCCCAGCGTCACGACCGACATGCCCGCGGCGGCCGCGAACGCCGCCGGACTGCTGCCGACGTTGAAGAGCGCGCCTCCCGCGCTGTTTCCCGCGGCCCGGCCCAGCCCGAGCACGGCCTGGCTCACACCCATCAGCGCGCCCTGCTCATGCGAACCGACGCGGCGCGACAGCAGCGCCGTGACGCACGGCGTCGCCAGCGACGAGCCGATCCCCATCAGCACCGTGGAAATCCAGAACCCCGCCAGGTCCGGCCGCAGCGCGAGCCACGCAAACCCGCAAGCGAGAATCAGCAGGCCGGTGAGCAGGGTGCGGCGATCGCCGATTTTGGCGGTCAGGACGCGAACGACGCCGCCCTGCACGATCACGCCGACGAGGCCGAAGAGGGCAAACGCGTAGCTCGTTTGCCGGACGGAGAATCCATAGACGTGTTGTCCGGTGAGCGGGTAGGCGCAGATCATGATCGATTGCGCCAGCGTGAGCGCCAGCGTCACGATCAGCAGATAGACGACCGGGCCGCGGGCCCAGACGGGCGTCGCCGGCCGTTCGTCGTCGCCTTCCGCGGCTTCCGCGTTCGCTATTCGCGCGCCGGCGCTGGCCGGCCCTGCCTCGGCGGTCGCGTCGAATGGCGTGCCGCACTCCGGACAGCGATTCGCCGGCAGGCCGCGCAGGTTGTAGCCGCACGATGTGCAGCGACCCGCCGATCGCGGTCGTGTTTCCGGCAGAGCGAAGAGAATCACGGCCAGCGACGCGGCCTGCATTCCGGCGCAGAGCCAGCCGACCGCCGCGTAGGAAACGTGCGATCCGACCCACCCGCCCAGAGGCGGGCCGAAGGCGATGGCCAGCCCGAACATCGCGCCGAGCAAGCCGACGCTCGCCGCGCGCCGGTCCGGCGGACTGGAATCCGCGGCGATGGCCTGCGCGATTCCGGCCTGGGCGCCGAACACGCCGACGGTGGCGCGCGACACGGCCAGCCAGGCGAGACTGGGCGACAAGCCCCACAGGAGCGAGCCGGCGAGCGTGCCGACCGTGTTGACCGCCAGAATCGGCTTTCGGCCGAAGCGGTCGGACAGCCAGCCGAAGAGCGGGTTGGTGATGATCTTGGGGGCGCTGACGAGTGCGAACAGGATTCCGACCATGGCCGGCCCGCCGCCGAGCTGCTGGCAGTAGTAGCTCATCACCGGCAGGACGGCGCCGAAGGCGAGGGCTTCGAAGAGGACGATGAGAGCGGCGGCGAGGAGGGGAGGCATCGGCGTGACTATACCGCCGCGCTGCTCGTGTCACTGCGTCCGACGCTGAAATCGCCGTCGGACACAGAGGTCCGACGCTACAGCGTTCCCAGAGCTCTTTCCGCGCCGCGACCGTGAGGGAGCGGAGGCATAAGAACCGCTTGCTTACGCGCGCGGCTCGGACGGACACCCGCGTGAGAACGCGCGCGGCTCGGTTCACTGCGTCCGACGCTGAAATCGCCGTCGGACACAGAGGTCCGACGCTACAGCGTTCCCAGAGCTCTTTCCGCGCCGCGACCGTGAGGGAGCGGAGGCATAAGAACCGCTTGCTTACGCGCGCGGCTCGGACGGACACCCGCGTGAGAACGCGCGCGGCTCGGTTCACTGCGTCCGACGCTGAAATCGCCGTCGGACACAGAGGTCCGACGCTACAGCGTTCCCAGAGCTCTTTCCGAGCCGCGACCGTGAGGGAGCGGAGGCATAAGAACCGCTTGCTTACGCGCGCGGCTCGGACGGACACCCGCGTGAGAACGCGCGCGGCTCGGTTCACTGCGTCCGACGCTGAAATCGCCGTCGGACACAGAGGTCCGACGCTACAGCGTTCCCAGAGCTCTTTCCGCGCCGCGACCGTGAGGGAGCGGAGGCATAAGAACCGCTTGCTTACGCGCGCGGCTCGGACGGACACCCGCTTGCTTACGCGCGCGGCTCGGCTCACTGCGTCAGACGCTGAAATCGCCGTCGGACGCAGAGGTCCGACGCTACACCAGCGGCGAAAAGAGCCGGGCGCCGCCCTCCAACAGCTTCTGCGGCAGGCTTGTGCTCCGCAGCCCGTCCAGCGTGATCCGCCGCGAGCGAGCGCAGTGGATCTGAATTGAGTCCGACAATCCGCGCGCCACCTGTTCGTCGTAGATCAGCGCCGAGATTTCGAAGTTCAGCCGAAAGCTGCGGGCGTCCATGTTGGCCGAACCGATCATGCACCAGCGGTCGTCGATGGTGAACGTCTTCGAATGCAGCACGCCGTGATCGAATTCGTACACGCCGGCCCCCGCGCTGACGATCTCTTCGTAGAAGCTCCGCCCGGCCCACAGCGCCAGCGGCGCGTCCGTCCGCGTCGGAACGACGATATCAACCTCCACGCCGCGGTAACAGGCATGCGTCAGCGCCGTGCGCAGCGCGGCATGCGGTACGAAGTAGGGCGTGGCGATGCGCAGGGTGTGCGTCGCGGCGGCGGCGGTTGCGAAGACCACCTGCTCGAGCGTGTTGACCGGCTGATCCGGCCCGGTCGGGAGGATCTGCACCCACGATGAGCCCTGCTCCGTCGGCGCGGGGAAGTACGCATCATCGCTCAGTTCGCGGCGGGTCGCGAAGTACCAGTCTTCGACGAACACTTCCTGAAGAAACAGCGCCGCCGGCCCGCTGACGCGCAGGTGCGTGTCGTACCAGGGGCTGAGCCGCGCCAGCCGCCCGCGGTATTCATCGCCGATGTTCTGGCTGCCCGTGAAGGCGACGGCGCCGTCGACCACCACGATCTTGCGATGATTTCGCAGATGCAGGCTCCAGCGGCGGCTGGTCGGCCGGAGCGGCATGAACCACGCCACCTCGGCCCCGGCCGCGCGGAGCGGCGCCAGGAAGCGGCGCGACAGGCCGAAGCAGCCGACCGAGTCGAGCAGGAGCCGCACCTCAACCCCCTGCCGCGCTTTTTCAATCAGCAGGTCGCGAAACTGCCGTCCGGTGTCGTCGGCGTTCCAGATGTAGTATTCGAGGTGGATGTGCCGCTGCGCGGTCCGCAGCGCCTCCTCGATCGCCGCGTAGGTTTCGTTGGCCTCGTCATACACGCGCACGTCGTTCCCCGGGGTGGCGGGAAAGCGCGCCAGGTGCCGGGCCATGCGCTCGATATTTCGCAGATCTGCCGGCAGCGCATCGTCGGAGCGATGCACGCCTGTATGCCGTTCGACGCGCTCACGGATCAGGTGCACGATTCGCGCGACGCGCCGCCGCCGCCGCCGCGCGCTCCATACGACCCGGTCGGCGCTGAACAACCAGTACGCCAGCGGCCCCAGAAACGGAAAGAGCATGGCGGCGAAGACCCACGCCACCATGGATCCCGGCTCTTTTCGTCTTCGCAGGACCGAGACCACCACACCCAGCGCGGCCAGGTAGTTGATGGTGAGGGCCGTCGTCCAGACGTAGCTCATGTCGCGCCCGCATCGCCGACGGCGATCGCCGAGGCGACGGCGTAGTCGCCGGCGTGGGAAATCGAGACGAGGACCGTGCGGATGCCGAGCGCGGCGGCCAGCTTTGCGGTCTGGCCGTGCAGGCTGACCAGCGGCCTGCCGAGCGGATCGGGCAGTACTTCGATGTCGGTCCACTCGATCCCGCCGCGCCAGCCGGTGCCGAGCACCTTCAGCACGGCCTCTTTTGCGGCGAACCGGCCGGCGAGGCGGACGAGTTCCGACCGGTTGCCGACGCAGTAGCGGCGCTCGTCCGCGGTGAAGATCCGGTCGAGGAATCGCTCGCCATGCTCGCGCCAGATTCGCTCAATCCGCTGGCAGACGACGATGTCGACGCCGTGGCCGAGAATCTGCATGGGGCGAGTGTATCGGGAAGGGTGGACGGGGTGGCGTGTTCGGTACTGGCAAAGTTTTACCAATGCCGCGTGTTTAGCGTGGCTGAAATCGAGCGGCGGGTTGACGGGGCGGGGTTGGTCGACTAGTGTCAGGATACCCTGTTGCGGGGTAGAGCAGTTGGTAGCTCGTCGGGCTCATAACCCGGAGGTCGCAGGTTCGAGTCCTGCCCCCGCTATGCCGGCCGTCCTCATGGCTTCCGCTGTGAGGACGGCCTCTTTTTTCGCTATTCGTCCGTCCGGCAGCACCGCGATCGGCCCAATCACATCGCCCACGAACCGGTTGAACTGAGCGGACGACACCAGCCCGGCGAAGTTCGCCTTGGCCTCCAGAAGCGCCTGACGGCAGTCGGCCATCAGATCGTCCATGTCGTCAACCGCCTGGACGGCAACGGCCTCCAACGCCTTCCTCAGCTCGTCCCGCTTCGCTTCCTGCTCGGAAAGCTGCCGGGCAACGGCCTTCTTCGCCCCGGCCTCGATGTCGCGATCGACCAGCAACCGCGTCAGGTTGGCGACGAACGTGTCTGCCTCCGCGATCTCAGCCTTCAGCCGGGTCGATTGGCTTCGGTTCAGCTCCAGCGCTTCCCGCGCCATGGCCGCGACTTCATCGAGCACGCCGTCCATATCGTCAAAGACGGCGCTCATCGCCGCCTGAATGCGATCCATAAGCAGATCTTCGCGAACCGTCGCCGCGTTGCCGCAGGCTTGCGGACCTTGGCGCATACGATGGCCGCAGGCGTAGTACCGGTATTCGCCCTTGGCGTTCTTGCTCTTGCGGCTGTAGTACACGCCGCCGCAGCCGGCGCAGAACAGATGCCGGGTGAACGGCCTTAGCTCCGCCACATCGCGCGGCAGATCGACCGAGTTCTCGGCGAGACGCGCCTGGACGCGCTCGAACGCCGCATCGTCGATGATCCGCAGCGACCCGTCGCGCGTGACCAGGTGCCGGCTTTCATCGCTCCATCGCGGCACGCGTTTTCCGGTTGTCCGATTGAGCTTGTAGCAGCGCCGCAGAAAGCGGACCTCTCCCAGCAGCATCCGATTCGTCAGGATGCTGCGCACCGTCGTAAAACCCCACGGTCCACCGAGGCGCGTTGGCACGCCGCGCGCGCGGACCCGGCTGGCGACTTCCTTGAGACTGATCGACTCCGAAAGATACGACTCAAAGATGAACCGGACCGTCGCCGCCTCTTCGGGATGGATTGCCAGGCGCTTCTTCCCGTCAGCACCTTCAACGACGCGATAACCGTAGGGCGGCGGTCCGCCTGTCCAGCAGCCTTGCTTGTGCCGCTGAACAAGGCCCTCGCGCGTCCGCTCGGCAAGCACGCGGCTGTAGTCCGCGGCAACAACGAGCTGCACGCCGCGGGCGAGCGCGTTCGTCCCTTCCGTGACGCTTACCACCTCGACGCCGTGCTGTTCGAGATCCTCGACCAGCACATGGGTTTCGGCGGCACGGCCGAGGCGATCGTATTTGTACACGTAGAGGCGATTGATTCGGCCGGATTCGGCCTCTTCCATCAATCGCAGAAGCTCCGTCCGACCGCCCGTGGTGCGGCCGGTTTTCGCCTGATCGATGAAGTGCTTAAGCGACGTTCCCGCCGCCCGCTCGCAGGACTCAATCTGCACCGCGATGCTTGTGCCGTCATCCTGAGCGTGGCTTGAGTAGCGGGCGTACATCGCATCGTATCTGCGGCCGCTATCCCGCTCGTGCCCGACGCTCCCGCTCATCCTGTGCCGATTGGTCGTGACCATGATGCCCGTCCGAATCGAGTGCCCGCTCGTCCAGCCGCTTCCGGCGTTCGCGGTACAGCGTCACCGCTCGCGCGGAGATGATGCTGACCAGCCACCGGCGGGCGGCCTGCTGGTCGCGCACCACTATACGCTCATCGAGGGCGGCGCGCGAGGCGTCCGCAGAGGATTCGGCAGCGAGCCCCGGCGCGCCGCCGCCGGCCGGCGAGTTTTCGGCGACAGGTTGGGCTTTTCGGCGTCGCAATCGAGCACCGCTTCACTGTGAAAGATGCTTCTTGAGCAGCTGGTAAGCCTCTGTCTTGACCTTGAACTCACGCTGGATCAGATCGCCGACGGGCGCCGGCAGGTTCTGCCCCGAGTACCGGTCCGGGTGATACTGCTTGCAGGCTTCCCGGTAGGCAGCCTGCACTTCCGGCCACGATGCGCCGGGGTTCAGTTTCAGCACCGCGTAAGCAGCGTCGATGTCCGGCGTCCGCGGCGGAGCTACCGAGGTTGACGTTTGGCTTGTCGCCTGCCGTACCTCGCCGATGATTTCGCGGAACTCCTGATCCGCTGTTTGGCGGAACCACTCGGCCGCGGCTGGGGCGAAATGCACGTTCTCATTTGACGAAAACATGATGCGAGCGCGCGTCCGTTCAGAACTAAGTGGAATACACCAAGCCACGACCATGAGGGGAATGTCGCCCCATGCCATTCCGCCGCTGCCCGGCACCGCCCGGATGCCGGGCGCACCACGCCGAGAAAAGACCTGCTTGTCGCTCGTCACGTGCATCAGTTCGCAGGCGTGCAGGTCGGAAAGAACACGGCCGATGACCTCGAGTGCCTGTTGAGCGGGCACAGTCAGCTGGAACTCGTCCCACCACCGCAGATCCCGCTTGCGCCGAAGCACCTGGATGATCTTCTTGCTGATGCCCACGACAATCAGCAGCACAAGCGCGACAAACAGCGTGATTAGAGCGTCTTCGCCCGTCATACACATAACAGCACCCTCACGACGACGTGTGGAGTTCCTGATTGCTTTCCCGACCGTTCATGCCGGAGAGGCGACCGTGTTGCGCGCTGTAATGCGCTTTGATCGCTCGAAACGCCGCGGCCTTGGCGTTGCCTTCTCTTACGGCAAGCTCCGCCAGGTGCGCCGGGAGTTTCAGTTCAGCGAGCGTGCCGGGGCGATAGTTATTAAGCACGGTGCGATAGGCCGCCTGAACGTCGGCCCAGGGCGCACCGGGTTCCAGTCCCAACGCGGCATATGCGGCCCCAAGATCAGGCGACTTCGAGGCGGCCGGCGGAGACGCGGCGCGTGCGGCCTCGTCCTCCGCCTGCTGCCGGACTTCGAGGCACTCTCGCTTAGCCATTTTGCAGAACGTTGCGACGGCTTCGAGCGTCATCGATACGCCGTCCCAGGAGAGATGCGTCATCCGAACATGTGTGCGGCCTGGCTCCTCAGAATAGCAGCGCACGATGATCACAACCGGGAGTTCCTGCCACGGCTGCATCTGGTGGTTCTTCGCTTTCAGAACACCGCGATTACCGCGCGTATAGATTCTGAGCATCTCCTCTTTGCCGAGGAGCTTGCACCCGTGCTTGTCCGCGAGCACTCGATCGATGGTCACAAGCGCCTGCGCCGGCGGCAGCGATATCGCCAATGTGTTACCGCAGGCCACATTGCGCTTATGAAGATACTTGCTCAGCAGAAGGCTGAGTACCACGAGCGCGACTGCCCAGCATGTTGGCAGGAAGTATTCGTTGGGGACTGACATGTCATGCTCCTCTGTTCGGGTTGTGGTTGCTATTCGCGCTCGGGCTCGCGGTCATCCCGCTCGGGTTCACGAGCCGCCTCGCTTTGTTCCTTCGCGTGCTGCACATGAGATTCGAGCGCCGACGGCGCCGGTGTATTCTTCTCGGCTTCAGGATTCGGCTCGGCGCTCATGCCCTCTGCGATCTGCGAGGGTAAACGTGTGCCGATCATTCCATACTCCGCATGTTGCGTTGCCGTGCCGTGGCCGTAGAACACCGAGCCCAGCTCGTGCAGCCCGTGGCGGAAGTAGGCCCCGAGCACTTCCTTGCTTCGACTCATGTTTTCTTTCCAGTTCATCACCGACTCCTTGGGTTATCGCATCCGGTCTCGCTGCATCGCGCGGAAACGCTCCGACAGCGACTGCTGCTCGATCAATGCGTCGTTGAGTTCTGATGCGCGGGCGTGTTCTGCGCTCTGCATCGTCGCCTGGACGATGAAGAGCGCGAACGCGGAGGCGATCAACAGGCTGCCGAGGGGCTTGTCCACCTGCGAGATCAGCCCGCCGGCAAGCAAACCGAAACCGGGTTCACACATGGCCTTGATCTTCGCTTCGGACATCCGCTTGAAGTAACGCCCGAGGATAGGCGTGCCATTGAACCGGGTATGAACAATGTCTCCCTTGGCCACCATCCTCATGCTCTGGATTCGGGCGCGTAAAAACATGATGAGCATCAGAATCCAGAAGCCGTTCAGCAAAGCCGCGCTGTGACCGGGCCACAGGGCCATCCACAACGGCACCACGATGACGGCGACCAGCGCCTGGAACCCGAAGTACCTGGGTCCAAAGCCGTTTCGCAACCCGACTTCCAGCGGCGTTGCGAGCACGCGCGCTACGAAGAGAACGATGTGAGCAGCCTGCTGCGCCTTCTGAATCGGTCCGCCGCCGCCCTGCATGTGATTGTCCTGCATGACCAGTTCCTTTCGCTTGCGATCAGTGTGTCTGCCGGAACGCCACGGGAAACCAGGTGCGTCCGTTTGGAAAGCGTCTGCCGCCCTGATAGACAATCGCGTGAGTTTCCCAGAGCGGCGGTTGACCCTTGGCGAGCGAGTTCAGGTCGGACGCCTGTAATTCAAATTCGTATGTCTCGGAGAAGCCCGCGGATGCGCCGCCGGGGGTGCCGCCGAACAGCGGCGACAGCCAGTCGTTGTCACGGGTGCTGTTGCCGTTCATCACGAACTGCCGCGATCGGCCGATGAGTTCCTGCACGTACTGGATCGTCTTCACATCGGTCTGCTGGTGAAACACCTGCGTTTGCAGATTCCCAAGCAGCGTATGAACCTTCGGCTCCGCCTGCGCGCCAAACACGTCGAGATACGTCGAAATCGACTGCGTGGCGTACACGACGGCGGTGCGGGTGCTGCGCGCGATGGTCTGGAACGTCTGGTCGGCGTCCACCGCGAGCAGATGACTCTCGTCGCAGACGATGAAGGTTGGGCGCGGGTTTGCTGCGACATTGCGCTGGCTGTGCGAGCGCTGCCAGCAGAATTTCAGAATCACCTGGATGAGCTGTCCGATGTCGCGGTACACGAGCACCGGAAAATCGGCGATCAAGACCTTGCCGTCATACATCATCTCGGGCGAGACATTCGGGTTTGGAGATGAAAGGAGGTCTCTCGCCGCACCGCGACTCAGCGCATCCGTCGCGGAGGTCAGGGTGCTCTGCACAACCGATCTCGTGCGCGAACTGAGGGCGGGCCACTCGTTCAGGAAGTATGTAAGCGCCAGGTCGAAGTCGGCGCGTTGCGAGTCGTTCTTTGACGCCTGGTCCGCTGCGTGCAGGCACTGGAAACAGAACGAGCTGTTCTGCCAGTCGGTGCTGGCCACCTGTTCGAGAGAAACGGGCGCCGTCGTGATTAGCCGATGCAGGTCGGGGACGGTGACGCGTTCGCGTCCCAGGACCAGTGCGAGCAGACCGTTTCGCGCTAATCGCGTCGATTCCAACCGGAAATAACGCTCGTTGTCACGGCCGCCGCCGCCACCGTTACCGCGCTCAGTCAGTTCGGTGACGGTCATAAGCAGGGCCGTCAGGTTCTCGACAAGGCCGACAGCGCCTGCGCTCTGCCTTCGCTCCGACTCGATGAAGTTGTAACGAAGCTCATTCGTCTCCGGCGAGAACACCATCAGGTCGTCAAGGCGGCCCGCCTCCCTGGCATATCGCGTGTAGGTGTCGCGGTCTTCTCGCTTCGCACAGAGAAACAGCCCTCCAAATCCCGCCGCCAGAAAGGCGCGGCAGATCGCGGCAAGTGAGCCGGAAGTTTTTCCGGAACCGGTGGAGCCCCAAATCTGCGTTCCGGAAAAGGCCGACTCCACGTTCCAAGGCACGCCGTCGGCCCAGTACAGGAGCGGCGACGACCGATCCCATCTCGATTTCGCAGCAGAACGCGCACGGGTTTTGATGAGCCAGCCCATAACCCAACTCCTTAGTTCGCCTGGTCACGAAGCGTGCGGACGAAGGTTGCTAACGACAGGCCCTGAGATTTCGACCTCTTTGCTCTCGACAGCAGTTGTTCGAGGGTTTCGATCAAGCTGTCGAGCGACAGCGCTTTGCCGGCGACCGTGATAGACCGACCGGCGCCGAGCAGCGCCGTCACGCGGTTCGGCCCGACACTTCCGCCCGCTTCCGCGCGACGCGCCCGCCGGAGCTTGCGCTGCAATCCGTCTCGCGACAGCTTGCCGTCCGCCGCCTCCTGCGCAAGCGACGCTTGCCGCGCCGGATCATCGACGCGGGCGAGGAGATAGGCCGAGTCCGCCGATAGCTCGCCGCTTGCGAGTTTCGCTTTGATCGCGTCGGGCAGCTTGAGCAGGGCAAGTTGGCGCGAGACCGTAGCGGGACTCTGGCCGAGTCGCTTTGCGACCTGGTCCGCCGTCATCGCGCCTTTTTCCATGAGTTGGCGCATTCCCTCCGCGCGATCGAGCGGACTCAGATCCTCGCGTTGGAGATTCGACACCAGGCTGCTTGCAAGCGCATCGACCGCCGTCACGCGGTCGGCAGCGATGAGCACGGGAATCGTCTTCCAGCCGAGCGTATGGCACGCGCGAAACCGGCGCTCCCCATCGATCAATCGCAGCGTGTCCTTTTCCTGGGCGCAGAGCACCGGCTGCTGCAATCCCGACTCGGCGATGCTTTCGGCCAAGCCGGCGATCGACTCGGCCGAAAACTGCGTACGCACCTGCGGCGCGACCGTGATACGATCGAGCGGAACGGATTGAAGCGTCAGATTCATCGCAGCACCTCATCAATGGCTCTGCGACCCACGGGGTGTGTCGTTCCGTTGCCGGAGGATGGCTGTCCTGTCTGCGAGTAGCTGCCGCGGTACGGGGACAGCGTGGGGCTGCGCCACACCCTGACCAGCACGTAGAGCAGGTACACGTCGTCGGCGAATCCGACCGGCACAAAAACATCTGGCAGGATGTCCAATGGACTAACGGCGTAGAGAACGACGCCACACGTCATCAGCATCTTTTGCCAGAGCGGGAAGCCGGTTTTGCAGCGTTCCAGAACGCCGCCGAGCGGGAGTTTCATGGCGTTTCCTTTCTGCGCCTCTGGCTTATGGTCCGCTACATCAATGTGGTCAGCGCGATTTCCAAGTCGGCCCGCAGTTGTTCCAGCGCCGCCGCGATCCGTCTGCGGACCTCGGCGACCGGAACGTCGAGTTCGGCGGCAATCTGACGGATTCCCATGTCGCGGTAGAACCGAAGCAGGATCGCGTTTTGAAGGTCCGCCTCCAGCGATTCGACGGCCACCACAACCTGTTCCGCAACTGACCCCGGAAGCCGCTCGTCCCCGCGCGCCTCCAACCCGTCGGCGAAGCTCGGTTGAGAATCGAGCGAGATATGACGACGCTTGCCGCGCTGGGCCTGCCGACCGCAGACGCGCATCATGAGGCAATGGGCGGCCCTGGCATCGAGACCGCCATTGCGGTCGAACAGCTCCCCGCGCTGTATCGCAATGAGATACCATTCCTGGGCTGCGTCCTCGCAGCGTTCCCGCCATGTATGCATCCCGAATTGCCGAAGGACACGGCGGGCAAGCGAGCTTGCGTCCCACGGAGCACGCGCGGCCCATGTCTGCGGCCGTTCGGGAGCACGACAGAATGCTTCGGCCCCCGGCCTGGTTCTCGTGCTGGTTGTCGCGGCATTCATGTGCACTACCTCTCTATCTTGATCTTGCGCCACGCCATCCCAATCCTCTTGGGCGGGAGAAAAGGGACACGCCACGAATCAACCGGCCGCGCATATCCAGTAGGCCACGGTCCGGTAGCGCGGATGAGCCGTGCCTGTCCTTACCTCTTGCGCGGGCCGCGGATCGCGCCGCGCTGGGGGAGAAAGCGGATTCACGGAAGCGGGGAGAAAAGGGATGGCGACCCCACCTCCGCTCGCGGGCCGAGGCGGCTATAAAGAAACGACAGCCGACAGAGGTCGAATGTGAAAGGCGGAGAACGGCCGTGCCCCACGACTATCGTGCGCTTTCCGAGTCATTCGTTCGGTTCATGGAGCGACGGTGGCCCGATCCCAAGCAGTTCCGGGCGCTGGGCCTCAAATTCAAGAATGACACCTACAGCGACATGAAGAGAGGTGGGGCCGTTCCCGCCAAGCTGATCGTGGAAATCGTGCGCGCTATTCTTCGGACGCCGCACGGTTCGCTGGAGCGGAACGCCGCGCGAGACGGACTTGAGGAATACCTCGGTCGGGACTTTGAACTCGCGCCTGAAACGCTCACCGACGACGTGATTCTATCCCGCCTGTCCGACGAAGACGCTCCGCGCGCACTGAGCACGGGAGCACGCTTTGACTTTCTGCAACGAGGTTTCGACGGCGTTGTCGAGTTTATCAAACGACGCTTTGTTCGGCACGTGCTCAAGACAATTCGGGCCTGTAGTGCCGACGAAGTGCCAACCATGATTCAATGGGTGTACATCGCGGCCGGGCGCTATGCTGCGGACAAGCCGGCGCTTCCGTTTCGTGATGCCAGCCTCGTCGCGCGCGAACTGATTCGCATATCCGAAGATGAGTACGCAAAACGCGCGCTCGAATGGCTCGAACATTGCCCGTGGAGCATCGTGCTGGTTCGAGGCTCGGCCGGGCCAAGCGGCCTGTCTATCGTACTCCCGCTGTCGAACCAGACTTACGATGCGTTGCTGGACGGGCAGTTCCCCACCTACGCCTGCGCAGCCGAGCAGCTTGATTCTCCGACGGATCGCGTACTCGTTGAGGCCGTGGCGGAGCGGCCTACAGAACACTCCAGCGGGCCGGCGGGCGGGACGCGGCCTCTGTTCTATGCCTTGCTGGCGCAGGTTGCGGCCCAAACACGCTGCTGGCAACTCCCACCCCGAACCCCGATACACCTCTTGTCGTTTGCTCCCAGCCCGCTCGCGCGCAAGCGTCTGATCGCCTACGGCTTCAAGCCGACCGGAAAATACATGCACACGACAGGTGTCGAGTTCCTGGTGCGAACGTTGGAGCGCGATGGCACGGACTTTCTGGCGCATTCCTTCATTCATATGCTTAGTCACGAGCTTGAAGACGAGCCACCCGCCTAACGGGCTACCCCCGCCCTTGGCCAAGCCGCCCCTGAAACTTCTGCGCCCAGCGTTGCGCAGCGCGGCCCGTTGCGACCGCGCCCGCGTTTACAAGAATCGCTCCGCTGCGCTCGTTCAGCCAGTCCCCGGCCATATCCAATGCCGTATGCCCCCCCGTTCCGTGCCGTAGATTGGCGTCCGCTCCCGCATCCAACAGTCGTTTCAGGGAGTCGCTCTGCTCCGGACGGCAATTCAAAAAGGCGAGATACATGACCGCGCTGCAGCCTGCCTTCTCGTCTACCGCGTTCGCATCCGCCCCGGCCCGCAATAGCGCATCGACAAGCTCGGTTTCACCGTTAATCGCTGCAACGTGTAGCACGGGAAACCCGTTGATCCGCATGTTTGGGTCGCCGCCTTCCGCCAGAGCGGCCTTCAGCCCGGCGGCGTCGCCAGATTCGATTGCTTTCAGAAGTTGCTGTTGCGCTTGCATGACGTGCCCCATGTCCTGCAACCCGTAGCACAGGGTGAGGACAGGCGCAAGCGCCGCGCGTCCGGGCTCGTGGCAAAAGTGGTAGCGGACATACCACAGCCATCTTTCCCAGCGACGACGCAGCGACAGCTCTATTAGGACAGTCGCTATGTGCATTCGCACATGTCACACAATTGTCATGTGTTCGTCACAATACTGTCACATAGAACTGATATTGTTATTGTGTAATTCACATCTGACACATGTTTCGATAGGGAGCAGTCACATGCACAACACAAGGTCGTACAGCCTCGTGCGTCTTGCCACTGTAATGGCAATGGGAATCGTCGCTATTTGTCACCCCGCTAACGCCCTGAGCTTGACCAAGCCTACACGCGACATTGGATTCAATGCGCCAGCTACACCGGGCTGGGTCATTCACCTTCCTCCGCGGCCCCCTGGCCCTAGACCACAATGCCTGCCGGGTGGTGGCGGCGGTGAGTGCTCGTCATTCGAACTCGGCGAATACGACATACTGGAATGCCCTGCTTCGGGCACAGTCTATCTGTGTGAATGTGTATATGACTGGGACACGGGCCCTGAGTGGGAGTGTCTTGCTGTCGTCGAACCCCCGCTTGCCTGATAAGACAATACCAGCTTCTTACAGCACATTATTTTCGTTGCTTTGACACCTGCACTGCTGCCGTCACTACAGCCTTGTTGTGCGGCGCACTCTGCAACATAAGGTTACCGGATGCGTCCTGAAAGAGCACAAGTTGAGCGGCGCGCGCACGTTTGGCCCGGGCCTTTAGCGTCAAGCCCGGTTTGTGCCGATCCGTTATTCCGAGCGCCATTGTGAGGGCACCTTCCGAAGTTACAGGGTGTTGTTCGTGCAATGCGATCTCGATCGGCGAAGTGAGTAGCCATATTTTCCCTTCGGCCCAATTCGTCTCCTCTTTGGACTTGCGATTCTCGTTGCCCTGTTGCTTGCGGCCGCGCAGTTCAGCCTCTTTTTCGGGCGTGATGGGGATCTGGCGCCGCTTCATAACCTCGATCATTCGATCCAGCTTGTCGTCGGACTCGCCGTGCTCAGACTCTTCCGACAACAGGAATCCGACGACGGTACCGCGCTCGACTTCCTCGCAAAAACGTCCGTACACCCTCGAGTCCTTCTTCACGTCACCGGTGAGCTTCACGTGACCTCTGAAAAGCTCTGATTGCTCATCGAATGAGTCGATCGTCAGTGCGACATTGTATGTCTCGCCGTTTTGGCGAAACACGGTGGTGTATGTTCTCCCGGCAACCGCGGCTCCGCTAAGCTTCTTCCGTGCAAACTCTGGGTTTACTGGTAAAGGAAAGCGTTCCCGTGCAACTCGAAGCAATCCGCCGCCGCGCGCACGCTCCGTAGCGGACGCTGCTTGGAGCCGGGCCCGCTGATCAGCGTGCTTCTTGGCCGTGGCGGCGGTGATGCGCCCAGCGCCCATACCGACGAACTCAGGATGCACAATCTCGCTAGTCCATTTCCCTTGCTGTGCCTGGACAGCGATTTGAAACGACGCTTTTGGTGCGTGACCAAACCACCTCCAGTGCTCGCCGAACAGGCCGACGAAGAACCCACTATTGGGCGCCAACTCCGGCTGAAACGCAAACACCGTCAACTCTTGACCGAACTCGTCTTTTGCATCAACGCGAACGAGAACATTGTGCAACAAGGCCCTCTCCCGATGAACAATCTCAACGCCCACGGCGGTAGCAAGGCCGGTATCACTCGTTTCAATCAGAGCGCGATGCAGTTGGAAGTCGAGTGTCCCGTTTGTTCCCTGGGGGAGTTTGTGCAGCAGTACATTGCTCCAGAAAGCAAGCAACTCGACGGCAAGCAACTCCCGAGCGATGTTGGCGGCGGACGAGACGCCACTACGTTCAAGGCGGTCCTGTTTCAGCGCGGTTGACAGTCGGCCCTGCTCAGCGAGTGCATTCTCGCTTTGTGAATAATCATCATCGCGTGTAACCTGGAGTTCTCGCAATGCACCTTGGGAGTCGTAATACTGGTATGTATCGGATCGCGGACGCTCCGCGTCAAGCCACATCTGCGTCGCCGCCTCAAATCCCGACACCATCATCTCTGCCAACTGCTCTTTTCGCGACTCAGGAGTGTCGCCATAAATCTCCTCTAGGCGGTTGACCGCCCAGTTATCGAATACTATGGCGCGCAGGCGGGCCGTGGCACCGCGAAGTTCCGGGTCAGCACACTTCATTAGATGATCGAAGCGCACCGCGCGATCAAGCGCTGTAATCCGGTTCGGATACGGATAAAACCCGACGGCGGGCTCCCGGTATTCATCGGTCGTACACTCGAAGCTGGCAAGCGCTGCAAGTTCAAGCCAGCACGCGTTGAGGTCCGAGACGTCGACTGGTTGTCGCACGGGACGTGTGGGGACGAGAGATACCGATGATTTCTTTGTTTCGCCGCCGGTGGGGCCGGCCCGCTCAGGCGACTGATCTTTCGCCGCTCTCGGGGCAGGCTGCGTGGCCGGCTTGCGCGCCCGTTTGTTGGGACGCCCGTCTTGGGCAAGGGTCTCCGTGCAGGTGCAGACAACCATCAGAGTAAGCACCAATTGCGCGAGAAGCCGTGAGCGCACATGGCGTGAAACTGAGTGGCCGCAAGCGGGCATGGCGAATCTCCGTCTCGGATATTTGGAAGCACTCGACGGAGGAGCATTCTACGATATCACGTTCCCGATGGCTACGCGAAGAACCCGAGCACGGCTTAGATCATCGCGGATAGTAACAGAACCCGAACAGCCCGCTGAGGAGCGCGTAAATGTGCTGATGAGTCGGTCACCAACGTCAGCGCTGCCGTCGGCGCAGCCCGATCAACGTGGCGGCGAGAAGCAGGACGGCCGTCCCGGGCTCCGGAGCTTCGAGAACAAATGCCGTGCCGGATGCGCCCCTGAGAGCGCCGCCCGCGTAATCAACCACCAGCGTGCCCTGTCCCGTCGCCACGTCGATGGAGAACACATCGGTGCCTGCCACGCCGTATAGCACGCCGTCATCGCCACGGGCCATGCCGAACACGTTATGAAACCCGAACGGGCCGATCGGCGTGCCCGACACGGGTCGGAGATCAATACGCACCAGCTGGTCGGTTGCGCTGCTCAGGTACATATCTCCCGCGAAGAAGGCGAGATCGCCGGACGACTGCGCTCCTACGTCACCGATGGCGCTGGCGGCGCCGGTCGTCGTGTTGACGGTGTAAAGCGACGTGGATTGCGCGCCGCAGGCGTACAGCGTGCCGTCGCTGCCGAAGACGAGCGCATTGCCTCCCGGAATTCCCGTGGCGCCCACCAGCGTCGCCGCACCCGTATCCGTGTTGATGCGGTAGAGATTCGTGAAGCTGACGCCCCACAGATCGCCCTGCGCGTCAAAGGCGATGTCGGTGATAAACACACCCTCCGGACCGATCACCTGTGACTGCCCCGTCGCAACGTCTACCGTTCCCAGGCGGCCGGTGATGTCGCTGATCCAGAGTATCGGATCGCCCAGCGCCGCTTCGCTCACGCACATCGCCAGCGGCAGCCACGCCAGTTTCATCGCAGGTTTCATGCGCGCTCCTGCCCTTGTCCCGGGCATCGTTGTGTTATGAAAAGTCTGTCACCCATCAGAGCGTAGGTCGCCTCGACCTTGCCCGGAAAGCACCGGGAACGATGACATCGGCTCCGATGTCATCGCTGGCGAGGACAGCTCTCCCGCCAGTAGTTCTGGGCGATGGCGAACACGCGCAGAATCAGGGTGACGCGATCCGCAACGCCGGTACGCTGATAGATGCGCGTGAGATAGGTCCGCACGGTAGGCACGCGGAGCGCAAGCTCGGCGGCGATTTCTTTGTCGCTGAGCCCCTGAAGTACCAGAGACAGAATCCTCTGCTGCTGGCGCGGAATCTTGAGAGACAGGCAAATATGAGCCCACGTCGCTTCGTCGAGCCGCAGAGGCGCTTCATGGCGATTCGTGGCAAGTGGCGGAGCAAGCGCGATCATGGTGCAGCACAACCGTCCTTGCTGCTCAACTAGCAGCAGCCACCGGGGAGCTTAGCGTGCTGCTCAAATGGCAGCAAGGCCCCAGCACAAGGCGGCATATCGGCGGATGTGCGGGATGCTGCGCCAGATGCGGACGGACGCCGGCCTGACCCAGCGCGACCTGGCCGAGCGGCTCCGGATGCACAACACGATGGTTCATCGTTCGGAAATAGGCGATCGACGAATCGATCCGGTGGAATTCGCCGACTGGTGCCGCGCCTGCGGAGCCGATCCGGGCAAGATGATCCGGCAGTTGGGGTGACCCCGGCCCGGCGTTCAGTGCGGCGATGGCGTCAGCAGCGCGATTCGCGGATAGAGTTTCAAGCCCCGCTCACGCAACGTGACATCCGCGGTAATCATCTCAGCCGCGTAGGTCTTCGCGGCAGCGACATACAAGCAGTCCGCGAGTCCATGCCGCGCGCCAAGCGCAAAGTCGAGAGCTTGCGGCAGTAGCTCTTCGGCGGGAAGAAGGTCCAGGGCCTCATTCCGCAACAGATCATCCCACTGGGCACAGGCCACGCGGGCGGCGCCTTCGTCGAGAGCGTTATTGCGGAATCGACGAACGATCGCGCCGGTGACTTCAAAGCGGATGAGGGAGGGAGCAATCAGCTTTTCGCCGTTGATAAGCAGGGCTTTCGCGGCTTCGCGGTCAGATTCGGCGAGCACCCATTTTGCCGCCACGCTCGCGTCCACGACGATCACGACCAACGATCCCGCTCCTCGCGGATACCGGGCGTCGAATCCGGCAGTTCGCCGTACTTGGCACGCATTTCTTCGTGATGTTTATCAAGCCGCTCGACGAGCTCGCGACGCGGCCGCATGGCTTCCGCGGTTAACACCGCGTCAATCAAGCTCGCCAGGCTGCGCCCTTCTCTCGCCGCCCGTGCGCGAAGCATGTCGATGATGTCTTTATTGATGTTGCGGACACGTAGTTCTCCCATACATATTGCCTTCTCATGGTTGTTTCTTTGATAATGGCACAGCGGGTGAATGGGCGCAACAACAATCTGCGTCCACGGCAACAGCCGTGTCCGCAGACGCTCACACGGTCCGATTCCTATTGATAATATATTTTATCGTGCTATCCTCGCGGCACTTCACCACTCCAACCCAGATGTCCTTATGCCGTTCGATGTCCCCACTCCCCAGACCGTCCATCCCGTTCAAACTACCCGCCGGCTGACCGATGACCAGTTTCTCCGTCTGGCCGCAGTTCCGCCGGAAGTGGAATGGTTCGCCAACCTCACCAATCCGAACACGCGCCGCGCCTACGAGAACGACGTGCGCGACTTCATGGCATTCGCCGGCATCGTGCGGCCGGGAGAGTTCCGGCAGGTGACGCGGGCGCACGTCATCGCATGGCGGGATACGCTCCGCGCGCAGCCGGTGGAGGGCGGCAACGGGGATCGATGCCTGTCGCCGGCATCCATCCGCCGCAGGCTCTCGGCGCTGGGTTCGCTGTTCGACTATCTGTGCGACAGGAACGCCGTCACTCACAACCCGGTAGACGGCATCGAGCGTCCCAACGAAGGCGTCAACGAGGGCAAGACGCCGGCGATCGGCGATGCCCAGGCCCACCGCCTGCTGGACGCACCATCGAAACATACGCTAAAGGGCATCCGCGACCGGGCTATTCTCGCCGTGCTGCTTTATCACGGGCTGCGCCGCGACGAATTGTGCAAGCTTCGGGTCCGCGACCTTCAGGAGCGACGCGGCGTCAAATGCCTCCGCGTTCACGGCAAGGGCCGCCACGGAGCGAAGATTCGCTATGTCGAAGCCCATCCGGCGGCGCTGGAGCGCATCGCCGAATATCTCACGCTTGCCGGTCACGGCGAGGACATGGACGGGCCGCTGTTTCGGCCGATGCGGAATCGCGGGAACGTGAACCAGCCGTTGACCGCGGGCGCTATATATATATGCGTGGCAAAACACTATGCCCGCGCCGCCGGCATCAGCGACTGCGAATTCCGCGTGCATAGCCTGCGGGCAACCGCTGCGACGAACGCTCTGGAGCACGGCGCCGACATTGCCAAAGTGCAGGCGTGGCTTGGCCATGCGAGCGTTGCGACGACGCGGCTCTACGACAAGCGCGAGAGCCGGCCGGAGGATTCACCGACATTCAAGGTGTCGTACTCGTAACCGACAATCCGCCACAAGGCCGCTGCATCTCGGCCTGCGGCCTGCGTCGCGTCGAAGTGCATGAAATGCAGAAGCGTCGGTTGCGGGCGGCCGGGCGACCCGACAACCTATCGTCGCATGTCTTCCGCGCGACTAAGGCAACTGATTTGCTTGGCCATGGAGTGCCGCTGAAAGACGTGCAGTACCTGCTTGGCCATGCCGAATCGCGTACGACGCGGCTTTACGATCGCCATCGAAGAGAGATCACTCGCAATATCGTCAAGCGCATGCCGATCCAGTTTTGTATCGGGCTAGGTTGACTGTCCATTTTCCCGCCAACCACGAAACCGAAGATCAGCCGGCCGGAACTCCCAGGATGCCCTCGGTCTCAGCGGGCCGTCCGCCCGGCGCGGGCCTCCACGTCCAGTCTTCATATCTCCAATACCCATTGGCATCAGATGCGATTCGTCTCTCCTCCCCGAAGTCGTTGAGACAGATATTGATCAGACCGGGCAGTTCGCACCGATGGTTCACGGTGCCAAGGCAGCGAGGCCATGCCTGCGCGGGCTTCGCACTGCCGATGAGCGCTGCTGCAAGCAGCGCATATGTACTCATGTGATTCATGCTCCCCTCCATGTTGTTACCACCCTACTATACACCATGATACACACCACCGTGAAGCATACAAGCCGATCAGTGCCACAGTTTCATCAAACTGCCACGATTCTGTCACGCAACTGTAACATACACGCTGCCGGCATCACTGACTGCGAATTCCGCGTGCATGGCCTGCGGGCGACCGCTGCGACGAACGCGCTGGAGCACGGCGCGGACATCGCCAAGGTGCAGGCATGGCTTGGCCATGCGAGCGTTGCGACGACGCGGCTCTACGACAAGCGCGAGAGCCGGCCAAAGGATTCACCGACATTCAAGGTGTCGTACTCGTAACCGACAATCCGCCACAAGGCCGCTGCTTCTTCTGAATAGTCGCATGGGCCTGATTCCGTGAGAGGGGCGTAGCGCAGCCAACGGTAACTGACAAAGACACGCTCATTCAGCGGGTTACCCGATGAAGGACCCCACCGGTTACCCGCAACCCGCCATCAGTGCGCAGCCACTTGTCACATAAATGTCACACAATTGTCATCAAACGGCAACATTGTGCTGTTATGCTGGATCAATAAGCTCACATCTGCAGCATCAATACATGCCGCCGGACGACGCTTGAGTACATCACAAGCAACCACTCTTGGGGAGGAGACAATGAACACACGAACATTATCGACGCAGGCCCTGCGTCGTACATCTGCGCTGGCGACACTTGCGCTGCTCACGCTTGCACAAGCGTCCGAGGCGCGCGCGTGGGACACCGACACCGGCGAGTGCGCCGCTCGCTGCTGGTATGATTCGCCAACAGCAGAAGGCCGGCTTGCCTATCGTAGCCGGGCTACTGGGCGCGAGTGGCAGACTTCGCTCGGGCCGATTGAATGGGCGTGGTTATTTGACCAGTTGCACTCACGTTGCCAGGCGGCGGTAGCGGAAGCGGTGTGCTCTCTGTCGAGGCGACTCGGAGACGGCTGCACCGTTATTCGTGTATCGAGTTTTTGTGATGACCTGGGCTACAAGGCACTCCCGAGGCTCCCCGGCCTTCCAAGCCCCGTGTGTCAATCGTCCTTTACGGTACCGTGCCCTTCCGGCGACGACGCGTCGGCACGATAGAGTCCAGCCGCGTGCCGATGTTACGCCATACGCCAGGCCGCGATATCGCGGCCCGGTTTGCGGCGAATACCGGAGTCGAACAGATGTTGCGGCTACTCAGGGGCGCCGGCATCGAAACGGTTTATGTTGGTGGATGCGTTCGCGACGGACTACTCGGCACCTGGCCCGCCGATTTCGATATGCTGATAGCTGCCCCGCTGCCTGACGCGCAGGCTCTTCTGAGCGCGGCCGGGTTCCCTTCCAATATACTGGCATCCTGGCTTGGACCAGTGCGGACGCTCGTGCGAGGGGAGCAGTTCGATCTCATACATGCCTGGCCCGGCTGCCCGACCCTGTCATTCGCGCAGTCGGTCGACTGGTATGTTGATCAGGCGGATTTTACTATCAATGCCATGTACTTGACGACGGAAGGCGGGCTGACCGACCGGCATGGCGGTGCTGCTGACCTTGACGCCGGTATCGTCCGATTCATGGGCGATCCCTGCGAGGCACTTCGAGCCAACATACGGCAAATCGTGCGGTATTTTCGATTTCTCGCATGGTACGGCAAGGGAACGCCGCACGGCCCAAGCCTGGAAGCAGCAATTGCCGACGCGCGGCACATGGCTGACACCGACAGCGAGAGGGCCCGCAACGAAGCGATCAAGCTTCTCAGCGCTCCCCGGCCTTACGACGTGCTTTCGCTGATGCATCAGCGCGGCGTCCTCAAATACGCACTTGGTGTCGCGATTGAGGGCACAGACTGGCTGGAACGCCTAGCCCGAATCGAGCGGATTCTCGGCGTCCCGTCCGGCTGGCAGGTGCGGCTGGGGGCATTGTTGCTGTCGGCGTGCATGTCGCCCGATGCTGCCCTTGAGCACGTGGTCCAGTACTGGCAGCTAGAACCCAAGCACGCCGAACGCGTTGCGCTAATCGTGGATTATGCACTCTGTCTCGACCCAACGGCAGCCGAGCCAGCGCCAGGAGCGCCGGACCACATTCCCGACGCGGCGGTGCTGCGCGACGCTCTGCTGCTGCGCTGGCTGTATGAAGCGGATAGTGAAGCGGTGATACCACACTACATGCGCGCCTTAGCGGCTATCCAGGTCGCACCTGATATGTGACGGCGCGATAGTCACGCAACTGTCACCATACTGTCATAATACTGTCACATATCACTGGTATAGTGTGAAGACGCGCCCGAATACCGCAGCGATTGTTGCCTTGCCGGGCCGTGTCACAACCGATCGTCATGGAGGATATATGATCACACTTTCTAAACGCAACGACTCGGCCCGCCCGCGCCGCGCCGGGGTGCAAAGTGTCACGGAATCGTCACATACATGTCTGTAGCGGGCATGAGGCGGAACGCCAATCACATCAGGGGGGTCACATGGGAGTGCCGATGATACATCTCAATCGTATGCGCGTCAGCGCAGACGTAAGCGATGAGGCAAGAGCGAATGGGCCGGCTGTGCTGGCCCCGCAGCTGGCCACCGCCACCAGAGTCGGAACATCGGCAGCGAAGGGACACAGTCGGTGAGCAGCGTCGGCATTCTGCACCCGCTCAGAAGGCCGGCCATGTCGCCGACGCCGAATCTCATTGATCCGAAGGTCGTTCCCTATCACGGTCCGGCTGAGTTGGAGGAGAGCTGGAGACAGTTTGTCCAGACCTACACGCATCAAGGCACCAGCGCCTATAACGCGCGAAACGCCGCGCTTCTCAATGCAGTGGCTTTCGGCGACGGCGGCGCGGCGGCGCTGACGCGCGAGTATTCCGGCGATCCCGATGGGCTCACCCGGCTGCGGCGGAACGTGGAGGACGCCATTCTCACCCTCGGCAATCTCACCGAACGTTTGGCGCCGATGCGGCTGCTGCACAAGACAATTGTCACGAGCCTCCTGGATCAATGGGTGGACGTTCGGACGCAGCATGGCGTTTACGCCTCTCCCACCGGCCCTGGCCTCACGGAGACAGAGCACAGTGCGCTGGCAGCCAGCGCTGCCGCCGCGATCAAATCGCCCGTCGGGGGACTTCTGGCGGGCTCCCTGAGAATGGCGTTCGATCGGATTCTGGGCGCCGAACTACATCGGCTACGCGTCCGTGGCCGGGACGATGAAGAGCGGGTCCCGGTGCTGGTTGAGGACGTGTTTCATCGGACGCTCTTCTCGTACGATCCCAGCCGCGGCGCACAATTCGGGAGCTTTCTTACCGGCGGTATCCGGAACTTCGTGCAGCAGAAACTGCGCCAGCTGAAGGGCGCGGCTCGCGTTCAGCGCAACACCGTATACTCGGTGAACTGGACCGCCGCTGATCGGGCAGCGGCACAACCACCGGATGCAAGAATCTGCGTCACCGAGGATATCGAGCGGCTACGCCAGATGCTCGATTCCCTAGAGCCCTTATCACGACGCATCCTCGAACTACGGTTTGGCCTGGCAGATGGGATCGAGCACACCTACAAGGACATCGGCGCGAAGCTGGGCATAACGCTTCAGAATGCCCAGCAGAGGGTCGAGAGGGCCTTAAGCAGGTGCCGCGAGCACACCGGGGCCGGTACTTCCGGTCCGGGCAACTCTCGATAGGACCGTGGCGGCAGCCGTCGCGGTCGGCCTGAGGCTCGATCTTCATCAAAGTGTCACGGCATTGTCACAATACTGTCACATAAATACCATATGATAAACTGCGTGTGCACGCAAGGTGCGGCATATGTATAGCAATGGAGAGTATTATGATCAGACAGTTACTAATGGCAGCCACAATATGCGTGTTATGTATGCCAGCAACGGACGCGCGCGCCTGGGTACAGCCCGGCGGTGAGCCATTTCTGGATGGACTCGGCGGCAAGTCGGGAGGCGACTGGTGGCGATCAACGTATGGCGGGTTCTATATTGATCACGCCGTCGGAATCTACCCGGGTCCGGTCTGCTCAACCAACATATTGTTTGGCCAGATCGAAGGCGGACCCGAAGCGGGGTACCTGTGCGTCTGGGCGTGCAGCGGCTCAAGCGGGTCGTACTTGATGAGCAATCCGCCGGATGAGGGCGGCACCTGCACCTGCCCGGCCGCGTGCGGCGCTCCATAGTCCATTGGGGCACCGGTCAGCGGCGCACATGCGCCGCGGAGGATCGACCGGATTTGCTGTCACCCGGATGTGATCGTACCTGACGGCACGGCGAACGGGTGACACTACACATACAGGGTGACAATAGACGCGCTGGTAATATATAGACAAGACATGAGCCTGTCAGCACTGAGTCGCCATGCACTGGGCACCGGGTGCGCCGGATGTGAGCGTCGACGATGCGCAGGCCAGACAGCCTTTACACTCGTCGAACTGTCGGTCGTACTGACCATCATTGCCTTACTGGCGGCGTTTATCCTGATTGGCCGGGACCTCATACGCAACGCGGAGCTGCGCGCGATCATTGACGAGCAGGAGAAGCTCGCGCTATCGATTCAGACCTTCCGGCTCAAATACAATGTATGGCCCGGCGACTATGCAGCGGCAAGCAGGGTATGGGGTACCGCCTACGACGGCAACCAGAACGGCGTGATTTCAATCAATATCGATGCCACGGGCGAACACCTGTATCTGTGGCAGCACCTGGCGCTCGCGCACATGATCAGCGGCGAGTATACGGGAATTCCCAATAC
Source organism: Phycisphaerae bacterium RAS1 (assembly GCA_007859745.1). NCBI lineage: Bacteria > Pseudomonadati > Planctomycetota > Phycisphaerae > Phycisphaerae bacterium RAS1. The sequence goes on from SMLU01000001.1 coordinate 1,669,445, forward strand.
GCCACCCACCTACGCGCTTCACGAGCCGGGCATCAATCTTTTTCGATCGCGATACGATGCGACCGCAGGTTACGCATTATGGGACAACACGCAGAATGCCCTCGCCGGAGTGCTGTGGCCCTGCCATGCGGGTTCGCGCACCAAGTGCCTGGTGCTGTCGGCGAGACAGGAGCCGGTCAACAGCGTCTGGGCACCCCTGTCGGGTGCCGTGTTCCCGCGCGACGCATGGGCCATCGACGCCAAGATCGACGACGCGATCGCCTACAGCGGCGGCGTGATCGGACTGACGGGCATGACCCGCGACCTTCTTACGGTGTATCCGCCCAACGCCTGTTCCGACGACATCTACGACATGGCGCCCGATCAGAACTACAATTACACGTCAAACCTCTCCGCCTGTACAATGATGTTTGTCCTGGAGCGCTGATAGGATCGCCGGCGAGCCCGTGTCGCAATCGCGATTGTAACACAATTGTCATACAAGGCTGATGTGGTTGTGCTACGGTCGGGCAAGCGACAGGAGATCACATGACAGCACCCAACCCCCTGCATCTTGCCAACACCGCCCAACAGATGGCCCGCTCAGCGCCCGCCTCGGACGCCGTCATCTTCAACAAGGTGGCCATGATTTCGATGGGAGTGATGGCGGCGGCGTCAGTGCTTCAAGTGCTTCAGCCATTCCTGCGCGATCTGAATGGCAAGCGCAGCAAGCAGATGTACGGGGACGACCACGGTCGCGGACGCTGAATGGTTCACTCATCCCACGCAATCTGATCGATGGTCACGGCATTCGGGGCGGCCTGAAGCGATTCCGCGCGGTCCGCTTCTCGAATCCACGGCACACGATGCCGGATGATGCCATCGAACAGCCGCACGGTCGGACGTGCTTCCGAGTTCAGACCTGAGCCGGCAATCCGGACGGTGCGACCGGGCAGGTGCAGCGTGATCCCGTCGTCCGGTGCAAACTCTACCCGCTCAATCCAGGCGTAGCCGATCGCCAGGACATGGCCGTCCTTCTTTCGGAGTTCCAGCATGATCGAGCGGTCGCGCACGCCGCGGAGCCAGCCGAAGCAGCCGAGATTCTCCGCGTCGTCGTGGTCGGGCTCCTCGTTGGAATTGGCGGCGGTCCGGCGCGTGAGCCGGTCGAGCATCCTATCGGTCATAGTCTGGCCGCTCCCTTCCGTACTCACGTTCCGCGCCGCGCGTCCAGGTCGCCACGCCCTCAGCAACACGCTCGCGCGCCATGCGGCTCCTGATCGCCGCGCAGTCGGCCGCAAGCTCGGTCGCGCTCAGCCGCTCGTCGCTGCGGCTGACCGCGGCAAGCAGCGATTCCTTGTCGTCGGTAAACACCAGCGCCTGCTCGCGGCCGCGCGAGGCCGACACATAAAACTGCTCACGGCTCGATGCCGGAAAACTCTGCGACGACTGGCCGATCAACACGCGATCGACGGTTTTGCCCTGGCTCGCGTGGCTGGTAACCACAATGCCATGCGTCAGATGCCCGTAGTGCCGGCCGATGACAAACGCCTTGGCCGGGTTTTTCTCGTCACGCGGCGCGACCAGCAGGTCGCCGTTATCCGTGAATCCCCTCACCCGGAAGATGTCGCCGTTATTGAGCCGGCGCGCGCCGCCCTCGCCGGTGCCGCCTTTGGTGATGCGGATATCATCGCCCGCCGACAGATCGATCTCGGCGCTTCGGAATACCGAGAAACGCTCGGCCTGGTCGAGCGGAAGCGGCCCCTCTCCCACCAGCACGCGCTGTCCCTTGCGAAATCCCTTGGAATTCTGGTGAAACACCAGCACGTCGCCTTGCCGGTAATTGACCGGATCGCGGCGCTCGCCAAGCGTGAGGTTCGCCGGGATCAGTTCCAGGAACCGGCGCTCTTCGCTGCCAATCAGCCCGCGCTTGCGAAGCTGGCTGCGAATCTCCGCGGTGATGCGATTGCCCTCTGCGTGGGTCGGCGACACTACAAGCGCCGATTTGCCCTGCGTCACCGTCTCCACGTACGCCGCGGCGAGCGCGCCGTCGCGCTCCTCGTCGGCCACCTCGCGAATCCAGCCGAGATCGTCGAGCCGGCGGAACCCCTCCTCCGTCCGGTCCTCGCTCAGATCCTTCACGGCGGCCCTGTATTTGTCTTTCTGCCGCTGGATTTCCCTTATCTCCGCCGGCCTGAGTCCCGCCTCCTGTTCCAAAAGGCGCAGCGCCGCGCCGCGCTCAACCGAACCGTGCTGCCTGCGATCCCCGGACAGCACGACACGGGCATCGAGCGCATCCGCCAGCTCGAACACCTCGCGCATGGTCCGCGTGCCCATCTGGCCTGCCTCATCGATCCAGATGACGCCGCCCCTCGCCTCCTGCTGCAACTCGCGGTCGACAAGGAGGCGCGCCACCGTTTCCGCAGTCGGGAAGCCCGCCGCGCGCAGCACGTCGCGGCTTGCGCTCGCCGACGGCGCGAACGCGAGCACCCGCTGCCCGCCGGTCTCGATGGCCTCACGGGCCTCTTCCATCATCGTGGTTTTGCCCGAGCCGGCGACGCCGCGCACCAGGATTACCCGGTCCCTCGATTCGACGACGTGGCGGACGGCGGCTTTCTGGCCGGGATTGAGCCATTCGCGATTGAACCGTGTTAGCCCGGGATTGAGTGGACGGCAAGCGCCGCGCCCGCTGCGGGCGAAAGACAGCATCCGGCTTTCCTCTTCGAGCACCTGCTGTGTGCTGATCATGCGCCGGCCGCGGCGGACGCCGCGAAGCATCGGCTGCTGGCCGACCAGCGATTCAATCGTGCGTTGCGACGCCTTTCCCGTGCCCTGCCTGAGCGCCGCGGTGAGCAGCGTCCGCTCCGGCACCACCGAGGCACGCTCGAAGGTATGCTCGATTGCCCGCTGCACGGCCTCCCGCGCCGCGTCTCCGTTCTCGCCATACCCGGCTTGGCCGATGCGTTTCGCCAGCGCATCGAGATCGCCCGATTCCTTCTCATCGAGCCGCTCCGCCCAGGCGGCTTTCAGTTCAGGCATGGTCAGTTCCTTCGCCTTGCCCGAGCGCGTCTGCGCTCCGAGTGCCGCCTTCGCGTCCGGATCGGTGATGCCCCGCTCGCGCGCGAGCTTTTCGATCCGCGTAGTTCGCCGCGAGAAACCGGCGAGCGTATCCGCGCCGATACCCTTGAGTTCCCATCCTTTCGCGGTGCGCTCCGTCGCAAGCCCCAGCTCTTCCATCCGGCGCGCCAGCCGCGCGTGAAACACCGCCTCGAAGTACGGGGCGTCGCGTTTGAGATCGCCGAATTGCCCGGCCTTCCAGCGTTGCTCTTCGGCGTCGAACGTTGCGTTGAAGGCAAAGCAGTGGGCATGAAGATGCGGGTCGGGAACCCCGTCTTCCGGGCGCGCCGTGAAATGGACGAACTCGCCCCAGACCATGTTGCCGGTAACGCGGTCCTCGTTGCGCCCGCCTGCGCGCACGCGGGCCTTGCTCTCCGCCTCGATGTCCTGCATCGTGTCCTCGACCGAGTCGCGGAACGCCGTCAGGATGCGCTCGTCCTGAGTAATTCCGTAAAGCAGCGACACGCTCTTCGGGCAATGGAAATTGAAGTCATAACCGACGCGGCGATCGGCTTTACGACGTACCGTAAGTGGCTCGCCCGACTGCGGCACGCAATTGTCGCACAGCCGGTCCCAATCCGCCCGATCGACGATTCCGGACAATCCGAGTCGTTTCGCGCCCTCGCCGCGCCAGAAGCCGACCAGTTCCTGGCCCTCGGAGTAGTAATCGGCGGTGCTGTAGTAGCTCTTGGCGCGGGATGCGCTGTTGCTTTGGGTAATGCGAAGCATGGGGCGGCATCCTGCCACAGAACTCCGGCGAATGGGTTAACGACCCATTCGACGACGATTCGCCAGTTCCTCACCCTAAGTATTGCGTCGGTATCGGCAGTTGTTGCAGGGACTTTGCCGTGTATGTGTCATCTTCTTTCCATTGCATGAGGCACATGCGCCCGCGTCCCGCCGGCGAATCAGTCCGGCCACGACAGCGAATCGCCGGGCGCGGCACGGAAGTGCAGGGTTCAGCCTTGCTGTCGGCATCGGCTCGCGGGAGCGTGTCGCCCTTCGTTCGCTATGCACAGCCGGCGCAAGCGGTCGCCCGTTTGCGGGTCGTGCGGCTGGATTGTCCCCTCTTCTTCCGTCGTTTCCCGCATCCTCACGGCCTGATTGAAGGCATCGCTAAAGCCGCCGCCGGTCCGGTCAAGCAGAAAATCGTTTCCCCTGAAGGGACCCACCATTTTCCGCTGTGACCGGTGCGCTTCGCTCGCGCTCGCCCCGCCTGTAGCGGCTTTCTTCCGCGTGCCATCAGGCCGCGATGGTCGCGGCCGGAAACGAAGAAAAGGAGACATCACCATGACCGACACGAACAACACCGCTTCCAAGGCTCCCAGCCACGTCGCCTACCAGGTGCGCGACCGCGAAGGCAAGAAAGGCTTCTGGACCCGCATCGGGGCCGCCTGGCAGCACGCCGACGGCAAGGGCTTCAACATCCAGCTTGAAGTCGTGCCGCTCGACGGCCGCGTAACGCTCCGCGTCGCGACCGAAAAGAAAGACTGATTCGCCAACCCACGGGCGGGCCGCAAGGCCCGCCCATTTCATCGAGAAAGGAATCTCACCATGACACACTTCACTGTCGCCATCATCATCCCTCCGCGTGTTAACGACATCGATGCCTTCATCGTGCATCAGATGGACCCGTTCAGCGAAAATACCGAAGTCGAACCGTACGTCTGCTACACGCCGGAACAGGCTGCCGCGGATATCGCGTCAAGCATCCACCGTCTCGAACTCATCATCAGCCGCAATGAGGACGGCTACGACATCGACAAATGCCGTCAGAACCTTGATGAGTTGCGTAGCACCACGCCTGAGCAACGCTACCAGGAACGGAGCAAGACCTACGAGACCTTCAACGAGAGCGGCGAGCCGCTTTCAACGTACAACCCGGACAGCAAATGGGATTGGTACGTGATCGGCGGACGGTGGGACGGCTGGATCAATGACCTGGAGACCAGCCGGGAGCGGATTGATGACAACATCGCCTCCACCCGCGAGGCCATCGAGCGAAACAAAATCCCGCACGCCATCATCACGCCGGATGGCGAATGGCACGAACGCGGTCAAATGGGCTGGTGGGGAACCCTGCTTACCGAGAACGAGAATTGGGATGAACAGGCCCGCTGCATCTTTGCCGGATTCCCGGATGAGCGCGTCGTCGTCGTCGATGCGCATATATAGGAGGCAACCATGCACACGTCCATTGCGAACCCCTTCTACGCCTCCCGTCACCGTCAACCGCGCCTGTCACGGCGAGATACGCGACCGCTGTACGCGAAGCTCCCGCTTGCCCCGATCAACGCGAGCCCCGTCCCTCACCTGACGAGTCTCTATCACAACGCGGATGCCGGCAACTACGGGCGCCGCGATTATCCCGGCAATTGCGGCGGCAATCTCATCCGCGACCTCCTCCGCTTCTTCGGACCGACGACGGTGCTCGACCTGATGACGGGCAGCGGCACTTGCCGTGACGTGTGCCAGGAACTCGGCGTTCTGTGCTGGTCCAGCGATCTGCACGAGGATGTTGATGCCTGCTCGCCTTCCGTCTTCCCCGCGGAGTCGTTCGACTTCTGCTGGCTGCATCCGCCGTACTGGCGGCAGAAGCTCTACACCGACGACCCGCGCGACCTGTCGCGAACGCCGACGCTCGGTGCGTTCCTGAACCGTTACCGGAAACTGATCGCCAACTGCGCCACCGCAATTGTCCCAGGTGGCCGCCTTGCGATTCTCATGGGCGATTACTCGGATCGGGAGGTCGGATTCGTGCCCCTCGTCTATCACACGAAACAGCTTGCCTTCGAGACGGGGTTGCGGCAATGTTGCACGGACATCATCCGATTCAGCCACGGAGCGAGCAGCAGCCGCAAGGTGTATCGCTCCGCGTTCATCCCCGGCCTGCACGATGTGTGCGTGGTGTTTGAGAAAGGAACCGGATCGCCATCATGAGCACCGACGAATCGATCCTTGATGACTTGTTCCACGGCTGTGCCCTGGCCGCGTTCGTGGAGCGGGCCATCGTCGAGAAGGGCTGGCCGGACCCGAAAGCCACCAACGCCTTGGCCTGTCGCATCTACGAAGTCGAACTTGCCGCCCGGAATCGCCGCAAGCCCTGACATCGAGCTTCAGTGCGTCGCGGGTCTCACCGCTTCTTCTCAGCCGCGCCCGCGGCCTTCTCATCGGCACGCTAGAGCCGTCGCCGGTCCGGGCAAGCTGCCAAAGCCGCTTTCCGCTGATCGCGGAAGCCTTCGGCTTTTCGCTTGCTCCGTGCGCTTCGCTCCGGCTTGCCGGCTCTTGATCACGTGCCGTAAGGCCGCGATGGTCGCGGCCCTCACTCAAAGAATGGAGACATATCATGACTGAACGCAAGAAATGTAAAGCACACAAAAGCTATCCACGCGACTTTCGAGAGCCAACTCCGGCCAAGTCACTCAAGCGATATCACGATACCTACGGCGGGATCGGCGCAACCGTCTACGAAACGCGGTTTATCGATGGAGCACGGCGATACAGCGTTGTGTTCCGACGTGATGTGGGCGACCTTGCCTTGGAGGGCGGGTTCTACTCTCTCGGCCAGGACGAACTGATGGACCTCGTTGCAGCCGCATCAAACGCCTATTATCATATTGGGCATCTGCGGTTTCTTCGGAAGTGCGGACACCTACCGGACGTTCCCTTCGACACACTCATCGAAGCTGAAGGCTGGGAACCGGCCGAACCGGAAGAATACTACGCCCAGCAGATCGAAGAGTAATGCGGTCGTATGCGGGCCGGAGCCCATGAGGCACGGTCCGCGCACGGCGGTACTGCGGCCTGTCACGAACCCTGCACCTCATGAACCCTCGGGCTCAGGACCTTACCGGCAGGTGGGGTGGGCAGCCTGGCCGATCGCGTCGGGTCCCGGTTCTTGCGAGAACCCGACGGCGACGGCCTTAGACGGCAGATGAACATTCCGATTTACAGCTTCAACGCGCTGAGGCATCCTGACCGGATGTTCGCAACGATGCACGCCGCCTGAAGGCTTCGTCTACATGAGTTCCGGCAAGCAGACACACGCCATCGGCCAGCTTTATTTTGGCTGGTCCGAATCGAGGCCGACCGACGGCGATCCGCCGCAGGAGAATTCAAATCTGTCCGCTCCCTCGGGATGTTCGTACGGACCTGGCCATCCCTGGCATTACCTCCTGCAAGGCGACAATGCGCAGCCGGTCGCATTCGACGACATTCCCGCCAGCGAAGAATCGACGCGTGCGATGGCGCAGGAGCTGCCGATGCCCCGTGTAAAGCGGATCATCGCAGTCCGGGAGCAGCTTGAATCGGAAAGACGCGAACTCGACGCCGCCCGCGTCCGCTACCAGGAGATCATCGACCGCGGCACCGCAGCACTCAGCCGCTATGACCGTGAGATCGCTTACGGCGGCAACGACGAGATGGCGCGGGCCGGCACGCTCGCCTTGCTATTCCAGCAGGCAGCCTGGCGGAAAGGTCGTATCGCGTGCCTCGAACGTGAACGCTCAGGCGGGCTTTCACGCACGAAATGAGGGACGAGGCATGAACCCGCCCACGCCCGGCAGGACACTGAGTTAGTCGGTTGACTCAGCCGCGCTTATCACGCGTTGCGTCACTCCGTACCAGTGGCGTTGAAACACGTCCGTTGAAGATAAGTTGACTCAGACGTCTCCCCTAAGCAGTGCTTAGGACGATCTTTCACCGTGAAAGCTGGCATGAAAGCAATCCAGCCATCATTCATGATTTCATGATTGCAAGCTTGCAGTCCATCCAGCCAACATGAAAGCATGAATGACAGACGGAGTGTCAGAGTGATTGCTTGCTGGCAATCTGGCCGGCTTGCAGTCATTCATGCCGGCATGACAGCCTGTGAGCAGGCCAGCATGAAATAGTGCTTGCCAGCCAGCAGGAAATCATGCTAGCAGTCTTGCATGATTATCGCGGTAGCAAACTCAAAGGGCGGCGTCGGAAAATCGACGCTCGCCGTACATCTGGCCGCCTGGCTCGACAAGCAGGGCCACCGGGTGACGCTGGCCGACTGCGACACGCAGCAATCATCATCGCAGTGGATTCGGGAGGCGGCACCGCAGGTCAGGGCGCTCTGCCTGCGCGACCCGGACGAGATCATCACCGAGCTGCCGATGCTGGCCCAGGACACGGATTATGTCGTGGCCGACGGCCCGGGCAGCCTCGCTGAAACCAGCCGTGCGCTGCTGCTGGTTGCCGATTCGGCGATTGTCCCGTGCAAGGCATCCATGCTGGAGATTCGGGCTCTCGATTCCGCCACCAAGGTGCTGCGACAGGCACAGCAGATTCGTTCCGGGATGCCCAGGGCGAAGATCGTGCTCAGCATGGTCGGCAAGAACTACCGCCTTACGCAGGATATGCGGGAAGCCGCCGCGGTCCTCAAACTCCCGATTACGCCGACCGTCATGACGCTCCGCCAGATTTACGCCGATGCGCCCGGCCAGGCGGCCGTCGTGTGGAACATGGGATCGCGCGCCCGCGAAGCCGCCATCGAAGTAGACCGGCTCTTCCACGAGTTGCTCCCGGAGGCCGAAAGCAAGGCGGCGCGCGCACCCGCTCCAATGCGACATCTTGCAGCGACGTAGGAGAAGGAGCATGGCTGAACGACGCTCACTAACCGACGGATTAAAGGCAACGCCGACCGTCGATGCAGCCATCGCCCGCGAGTTTGTGCATGGCGGGAAGGCACCCAACACCACGCGACCGCCGTTGCAGCCGGTCGCCGGGCAGACATCCGCCGTGACCCGCGTGCCGATCAGCACACGGATGCGAACCGACTTCGCGGTGGCGCTCAAACGCGCGTCGCTCGAACGGCAGTTGAAGGCGATCGAGCCGAACTCGCTTCAGGACATTCTCGAAGCCGCGGTCGAGCCGTGGCTCAGGCAGAACGGATACCTGTCCTGATTGATGGGCCGACCGCGCTCATTGTCGCGTCATGTGCTTTACCGTCAACGTCTTCATCTGATACACCGATCCAGCCACGTCGTTCGCGGCACACTCCCTGTAGGAATAGGTGAGCGTGTCCATCTGCTCCAAAACCAGCATCCCGCAGGAATCCGACGCATCGCGCTCAATGGCGTACAGGAATTTGTTGTCGGGAGAGAACGCCATCCCGGCGATGCCGCTGCCTGGAAAGTAGGTATCGAAGCCACCGTCGATCGTTACCGCGGACAGGGTCTCGCCGGCCGGGGTACTGTCGATGCGGTAAATCCCAATCATCGCGTCGATAGTGGCGTCGGCGGTCGCAATCGCGGATGCCAGGTATCCGCCATCGGCGGACAACGCCGTTACAGTCACCGGTCCGGCCAACCCGGAATAGTCCGGCATGTCCGGAAACTCCGTCAGCGGGGCCAGCGCGTTATCCGACAACCGCCATAAGCGCACGTCGCCGACCGTGTCGGCTTGGGCGAGCAGGTTGCCTGCTTCGGCGAAACGAATGTCGCTGCTGGGCGCGAGTACCGCGCTCAGCGGTCCCAGCTGGACAAACTCCGTCCCGTTCACGCGCCGGTAGAGGTAGGTTGCAACCGCGTTGCCCAGCGCGACATATTCGCCGAGCGGCGATACCGCCATATGTGTCGGAATTGCCAGGTTGTTCCAGGTGCCGCCCACCGGCAGCGTCCGCTGTGGAAAGGCAATGGGCTGCGCAGCGAACTTCGCGTTGACGGGATCGTACTTCCACATCCTGAGATAGATCGTCTTGCCGGACAGGTTGTCCTTCGCGGTTCCGGAGGTGTCTGTCATGAACAGGTAGCCGTTGTCGGTAATCAGCGCCTTGTGTGCCGCGTTATAGGCGGGGCAGCCGGTCAGCGCGCCGACGGTTACGTCAGTAAACGTGTCGGCGTTGACCTTCCACAGTTCGCATCCCGTAGGCGTCGAATAGAGAAACAGGTGAGTATTGTCGGGCGTGAAGGACATCTGCGAGACGGTCTTCGGCGCAACGGGTGATCCCACATCCTGATTGACGTCCAGCCCGGAGCAGTTTTTCTTGTATGCAACGGAGGCATTTCCATCGACACTCAGATCGCTGAACCAGTACCCGATCACGGCCTGTACGTTGACGAAGCTGGCCCAGTACCGGGAATCCGTTTCCGTCTGCAGTTGCCAGCGCTCCTTGTAGCGGACGGCATCGTCGAACGCGGTTGCACTGCCGATATCCCCGGCCGCTGATTTCTGCACCGTACGGTCATATGCCGTTGCCGCGGGGGGAGAGGCGCTGTTGCAGCGGCAGTTACGCAGCTCGTCCGCTTCAGCGGAACCGCTGCTCATTCTGGCTCCGTTGCCCAGATATGCGCCATGCCCGTTACGGCCGAAACTGACGATCGTATAGGCGGCGTTGCCATCGCTTATCACGTCCGATGCACCGCCTCCGCCGTAAACGGATGTGCCGCACTTCTGCGTGGGATGATGCGTGCTGAATGCGCGGTGCGACGTGAAATACTGCGGCACTGTGTAGCTGAACTTCCTGCCCCAGCCATCGAACGCGAACTCATTTGGAAGGCCGAGCGTTCTGACCGGTATGTCGCCCTCGGCATAGGTCGCGTCCCAGATGACAGCGCTGCGCGCGCCACCCGTGCAGATGCCCGCCGAATCCGCTTCCACGCCGAAATCGTAGTGCGTACTCGCAGTCGCGGGCTGAGCGGGGCAGGGTAGTCGATCATTGTGCTCCCTGAATGCCATCAGGGCGGCCTCCAGCGCGTCAAGTTTTCGCTCCGTCGCAACCCGGCGGGCAGACTCAATCGCGCCTGTGGCGGTAACAACACCCATCGCGGTAATGACCCCGATGATGACCAGCACCACAGACAGTTCAAGGAGGCTGAAGCCACGGCGGAGCATGTACGGAGTAGCTGATAATGAACGAGATGTTAGATCGTATTATCGTTGCGGTGACGCCTGTGTCAACCTGTATGACCATTGCACCCGACTCGGCACCTGCGGTGCGGATGCGCGCATGAGGATACGGGGCAGTTCGGCCGCCTATTCGCCAGTAGCCGGAGGGGGAAGAAGTCCCGCCGGGTCGCCCAGCTGCAGCTCCTGCTGGCGCCCTGAGTCCTTCAGATGGTACGAGCGCACGAACGCAAGCCTGTCGCCGTTGAACATGAAGCGGATATTGACGAAGAACACGCCGTCGCTCGCGCTTCGGTACAGGAACTCCTTTTCGAGCAGCTCGCGCACGCCCCGCTGGTAGGTGCGGTCGCTGATCCCGTGATCCTTGGCGAGATACTGGTTGAGCTTGATTTCGTCGGAGCCGGGATTGGCCCGCATCTCGTGGTAGACCAGTTCGAAGACCTGCATCCCGGTCTTCGAGAGGTCGGCTGCCTGCTTGATGCCGTCGAGGAAGAGCTTGACGAAGCGGCTGCTGTCCACCTCCTCCTCCCACCAGAAGCCCATGCCGCCCAGGCCCTTGATCTCGCCGCTGCTGTTGTCCACGATGACGGACGCCTTGCCTCCCGGAACATGGAAGCGTTTCGTGCGCGTGGACATGCCGCTTGTACTCGGGACGCTCGGATTTGTGCGGTAAACCGGGAAGCCGCGCTTCTCGCCTACCTGATTTGCGACGAGGACCGAATCTTGTCGGGGTTCCGTCATTTTGTGCCTCCGTTTTTGGTGTTTGACAGACAGCACACTGGCAGATGAACGACAATAGCGCAAGCAATTTGTGTCGGTTCTCCGACTGATCCTGACGGTTGCCCGACAGAATCTGTCGTTTCGGATTGAGCGAATTCAATCGGTTAGGGGGGGCTCTCTTTCTTATATTAAAAACCAGTGCATTGGCCGACCGCCAAGCGCGCATCCCACAGCGCTGGCGCAGGCGGCGGCTCAACTCACCCATCGAAAGAAGCGCGCGGGCGCAGCCCGCACGTACCAAACAGGCCCTTTTGTGATCGTGGCAAGGCTGCATTGCATTCAGGATGAATGCGGCACGGCTTTGCTCAACCCGTGGTGTCAGAACCGGCGGATAGACGCTACATAAAGTTGTGATTGACGCCTGCGCCGCGAATGCTGTAGGAGGGATAATGCAATCCCGTTTCGAAGTCCTCTTCCATGATGCCAATGCCCGAATCGCTCACCGACGCATGTCCTGCGAGTTGTCACCGTTGACCTATGCCCCGCCGGACCACGCGCCAACCGCACCATCCTCTCCTGCCGTTCTCAGACGCACCCGACGGTGCCGGCGTGGCGGTAGCCGATCCGCCGCAATCACCTGACGGAGACAGCCATGCAGTACAAGACCATCGCCCTCGAACTTCTGCACCGACAGCCGACGCTGCACGCGCGCCTGCGCCGCCAGCGGGCGCTGCTTTCGACGATCAATTTCCTGGCGGCCGAACTCAAGGAGCGGCACGCGGCCTGGACACGGACGCTGGCGGCAGCGCAGCCCGATCTCGACCCGATCCAGCTTCCGAGCGCGGCGATGGAAACGGCGCTTTCGGAGATGGAACGTCATTTACAGCTCGCATTTCCGCCGGACGGGCAGGGTCCGCACACGCTGGCCGCCAGCATGGCCTTTCTGCGCCGTCTCACGTCGCACGCCTGATGCGAAACGAAGGACCGACCCTCTTCGAGTTCTTTACAGCGGCCGCACCGCCGCCTGTCCCTGTTCAACCGTTCGCGCCCGCGGATGAAACGACCAGGCCCGCGCAAGCGGTGGCGACGGCACCGATTTCCGGCGGCGAGAAAGGCAAGGCCCGCGACATTATCGCGGCGATACGCACGCTCAGGCAGATCGAGCACGAGCACCGGGCGGCGACGGCGGAAGAGAAGCAGGTGCTGTCCCGCTTCACTGGGTTCGGGGCGGTCGCACTCTCACTGTTTCCCGACCCGGTGACGGGCCGCTACAGAAATGAGGGCTGGCGCGTACTCGGCGACGAGCTGAAGGCCCTGCTTGCGCCCGCCGAGTATGACAGCGCCAAGCGCACGACGTTCAACGCTTTCTACACGTCTCCCATTGTCATCGGTGCGATTCACGACGCGATTGCACGACTCGGAGTACCGGACGATGCGACGATCCTGGAACCCGGATGCGGCATCGGCAATTTCATGGGCCACGGGAGCGGCCGCCACCGCTTCATCGGCGTCGAGCTGGACTCGGTATCGGGACGGATCGCCAGGGCGCTGCATCCCGGCCACGACATCCGCATCGAGAATTTCCGCGACACGCAGATCCCCGAAGGCCGCATCGGGGCGGTCGTCGGCAACGTGCCGTTCGCCGACGTGAAGCTCGACTATCACGGCCAGAAGCTCGCCCTGCATGATTATTTCCTGGCCAAGTCCGTGGACGCGCTCAAGCCCGGCGGTGTGATGGCGCTCGTCACCTCGCACTACACGCTCGACAAGCAGAACGCGGCGATTCGCGAGTATCTCGGCTCGAAGGCGGATTTCGTCGGGGCGATCCGTCTGCCGTCGGACGCCTTCAAGCGGGAAGGGACGGCGGTCGTCACCGACATCCTGTTGCTTCGCAAGCGCGCCGGTGATGAGCCGGCTCATCACGCCGACGCCGACTGGCTTCGTACCGCGCCGCTTGTAGTGGACGGCGCCGAAGTCGCCGTCAACCGCTACTTCCTCAACCACCCGGAGATGGTCCTCGGCGAGTGGAGCCGCAAGGACACGCTGTATGGCGGCGAGGGCTACAGCCTCAAGAACAACGGCGACCTGGCCGCGCAGCTGCGAACCGCTATCGGCCGCCTGCCGCAGTTCAACGCACCGCAGGAGCGCCCGGGCGCATCGACGGTCGAGGCGATATTCACTCCGCCACCGCCCGAGAAGCACATCAACGAGGGGAGTTTCTTGGTCGGAACCGACCGGCAGATCAACCAGGTTGCCGGCGGCCAGTCCGTGCCTGTCACCTACGGCGGCGCCGCGCTCAAGGCGAACGGCACGCTGACCGGCAGGCGTTTTGCCGCCCTGATCGAGCTGCGCGACCGCGCCCGCCGCGTGCTGCAATCGCAGAATGAGGATTGGCCGGCCGGGCATCGCGACGAAGCCCGCCGCGAGTTGAACAGCGCTTATGACCGGTTCGTGCGCGCCTACGGGCCGATCAACAAGACGACCTTCAGCGAGGCCCGCGACGGAAGCGTGATACGACGCCGCCCCAACCTGGTGAAATTCATCGAAGACCCCGATGCGATGCTGGTGATGTCGCTGGAGGATTACGACGAAGTGACGGGCAAGGCGGCGAAGGCCGCCATCATGACCAAGGACGTGGTGGGCCGGACGCCGCCCGTCACAAAAGTGCAAAACGCCGAGGAGGGGTTGCTCGTTTCGCTTAACCAGCGGGGCCGGGTGGACCTTGCGTGCATCGCCGGGCTGTACGGCAAACCCGAAGATGACATCGTCCGCGAACTCGGCGACCTCATTTACCGCGACCCGGAATCGAAGGAATGGAAGACCGCCGACGACTACCTGTCGGGCAACGTCCGCGCCAAGTTGGCAGAGGCGGTAAGGGCAGGGGCAGCTTACGTTCGTAATGCAGAGGCCCTTAAGCGCGTGCAGCCGGAGGACGTGCTGCCCGGCGATATCGACGCCAATCTCGGCGCGCCGTGGATTCCGGCAAGCGACATTCAGGCTTTCGCGGCGGAGTTGTTTAACGTCGATCCGTCCGCCGTGCCGGTCGGCCACCTAGCGAAGGACGCGGTGTGGAGTTTCGAGGCCGGACACGCCGCCAAGGCGTCGGTTGCCGCCATGTCGGAGTACGGCACCGGCCGCGCCAACGGCACATGGCTGCTGGAACTCGCCCTCAACATGAAGTCGCCGGTCATCTATGACGTGATCGACGACGGCGACCGCGAGGAGCGGATCGTCAACCAGGACGAGACGCTTGCCGCGCGCGAGAAACAGAAACTCATCAAGGAACGCTTCCGCGCTTGGGTGTTCTCCGACCCCGAACGCACGGAGCGGCTGGTCCGCGTCTATAACGACACCTACAACAATCTGCGGCCGCGGCTCTTCGACGGCTCGCATCTCGATTTCCCCGGCATGAACCAGACCGTAAAGCTCCGGCCGCACCAGGCCGACGCCGTCTGGCGCGGCATGAGTTCGGGCAACACGCTGCTCGCCCACGCCGTCGGCGCCGGCAAGACGTTCACAATGGCCACCACCGGCATGAAGATGCGGCAGGCCGGACTTATCAAAAAGCCAATGTATGTCGTGCCGAACCACCTGCTGGAGCAGTTCGCCCGCGAGTTCATGCAGCTCTACCCCAACGCCAGGCTGCTGGTCGCCACGAAGGAAGACCTTGCCCGCGACCGGCGGAAGCTCTTAACGGCCAAGATCGCCAGCGGCGACTGGGACGGCATCCTGGTCACGCATTCATCCTTCGAGCGGATCGGCATGTCCCGGGATTATCAGCAGAGATTCCTCACCGAGCAGATCGCTGAATATGACGAGCTGCTGCGCGAGCACGCCGGCGCCAAGGGCAGCAACCGCAACCTCATCAAACAGATCGAAAAGCAGAAAGCCGCCCGCGAGGAGCGGCTGAAAGCCCTGCTTGCGCAGGAGAAAAAGGACGACGGGCTGGTCTTCGACGAGCTTGGCGTGGACCACGTCTTCATCGACGAGGCGCATTTCTTCAAGAACCTGGAGACGCCGACCAAGATGGACCGCGTCGCCGGCATCCAGACCGGCGGCAGCGAGCGGGCGTTCGACGTGTACATGAAGGCCCGCTATCTCGGCGAGCAGCATCCCGGCCACGGCGTCACGTTCGCCACCGGCACGCCGATATCGAACACGATGGTCGAGATGTACACGATGCAGCGCTTCCTCGACCCGGAGGGGCTGAAAAGCCGCGGGCTGGAGCATTTCGACGCCTGGGCGGCGACGTTCGGCGAGGTGATAGACACGATGGAGATTTCGCCGGACGGTGCGTCGCTGCGCCCGCGCAGCCGTTTCGCCAAGTTCACCAATCTGCCGGAACTCCAGCAGATGTTCCGCTCATTCTCCGACGTACAGACGGCCGAAATGCTCAACCTGCCGCGGCCGAGGCTCGAAACCGGCAAGGCGATCGTCGTGGCCTGTCCAATGTCCGCCGAGCAGAACGACCTGCAACAAACGCTCGTGACGCGCTACGAGCGGCTGCGGTCGCAGAAGGTGGACCCGCGCCTCGACAACGCGCTCAATATCACGACCGACGGCCGCAAGCTTGCCCTCGATGCGAGAATGCTCTCCTCTACCGCGCCGGACATGGCAGGCTCCAAGATTAACCGCCTCGTCGAGAATGTCGCCGAAATCTGGGAAAGGACCGCCGACACGCGCGGCGCGCAGATGGTTTTCTGCGACATGGGCGTCCATCCGACGCCATGGGGTTACTCCGCCTATGACGACGTGATTGCGAAGCTCGTGGCCCGCGGCGTTCCCCGCGCGCAGATCGCCGCGATCGGCGACGCCGAGTCCGACGCCAAGAAGCAATCGCTATTCGACAAGGTGAGGAACGGTTCGGTGCGCGTGCTGATCGGCAGCACGCAGAAGATGGGTACCGGCACCAACGTCCAGCAGCGGCTGGTAGCCCTACATCACCTCGACGCCCCCTGGAAGCCGGCGGAGGTGGAGCAGCGGGAAGGGCGGATTCTCCGTCAGGGAAACACGAACGAAGAGGTAGCCGTCTATCGCTACGTCACCGAAGGATCGTTCGACGCCTATATGTGGCAGGCCCTTGAAACAAAAGCCCGATTCATCGGCCAGGTCATCACGGGCCACAACGCCGCCCGCGGCGCCGAGGATGTCGGCGGGCAGGAGCTTTCCTACGCCGAAGTGAAAGCGATCGCCTCCGGGAACCCGGCGGTTCTCACGCTCGCCGAGGCCGATGCCGAGTTGCAGCGGCTGGCGCTGCTCAAGAA
Source organism: Phycisphaerae bacterium RAS1 (assembly GCA_007859745.1). NCBI lineage: Bacteria > Pseudomonadati > Planctomycetota > Phycisphaerae > Phycisphaerae bacterium RAS1. The sequence continues at coordinate 1,686,394 of SMLU01000001.1, forward strand.
AAACCACCTCGACGAACAGTATGTCGCCCGCCGGGCGGTGCGTGACCTGCCGGCGAAAATCGCGAGCCTGTCCAAGCGCTTGGCCGACCTGTCCACCGACCAGGCGACACTCGCCGCACATGCCCGCGACCCGGTTTCGATCGGCGGGCACGAGCTGTCCCGCGACGAGGCGATTGCGGCGCTCGGCCGCGAAACGGAAAGGCTGCCGCGCAACGCGCCGCACGAATGGCGCGTGCCGATCGGCACATGGCGTGGACTGCAATTCGGATTTATCGTTGACCCGCACGACTCCGGCGCGGTCTATCTCGAAGGCGCCACGGTCCGTCATGAACGCTTCCTGCGCGACCGGCCGGGTCCGCGGGCCGTGCTCAACGCGCTGGAGCGCCTTACGGCCGAATGCACGACCGACGTGGCTCGCACGCGCCAGGAGCTCTCAATCGCCGAGGGACAGCTGCGGGACTTTCAGGCGCGGATCGGCAAACCCTTCGGGCACGATGCATATCAGGCCGAACTTACCGACCTGCGTGACCGTCTCAAGGCGAGCCTCGCGGGGAAGGGACAACATTCGGGCGGCGGTACGCCGCCGGCTGACGTGGCCGAGCCGCAAGCGTCACCTGCCGACATCGCCGACCGGATCAAGGCACTCAAAGCCGGCCACACGATCGACGCAGCGCCGGAGCGTGCCGGCATCCGCCGCATCGATGCCGAGGAACCTGTGACGTCCCGCATTCGTCGTCATGCCCCGGCACCACGGCCGGCGGAAACCGCAGCGCAACCGGAGCATCCTCGACGGACGTTTCGCGAGTCGGTAGCCGAGCAGCAGTCAGGTGTCGCTATCGCGCGAGCGTAGCAGCACGGCGTAATCGGCTCTCGAATTCTCGGCGGGTTCGAGTGTGGTAGCTTTGTTCGGCGTGGGCACAGCGATTCCTCAGCGGAGGCCGACCGGCATCGACGCGGCTTGTCTGATTGTCACGTCCTCGTGCAGGCGCGCGTTGCGGGTTCTTCTCACGTCGTTTAATCTCCTGGAGTTGAGCAGATCGCTTACTTTTCCCACGCCGGGTCGGCGTTCTACTGCCTGGATGCCATCGACGGAACCCATCCAGGCGCAGACCTTTTCCGGCCACGAGAGCTTTCCGCTTCGTTTCCACGGCTAACCGAGGCTGTTCGCGGCTGCGAACCCCCAAAGCAACGGAATTTGTTCGCACGCGACGACGCGATCGTGCGGCGCGTGCACGTGCGGAAGCTCGCGCACCCGCGCTATGAGCTCCGGACAGAGTCCCGGATGTTCCTGCGGCTGCTACGGCCGGCGGCTTGGGGAGCAGCGTACGAACCGCGCAACGAGCCATGATGGCGAGAGCGGTTGGCGGTCAGCTACCTACTTTGAGCCCGCGGCTGGGTCAACTCGCGCAACAGCGCGCAGAATTCCACAGGCCCGGTGTAAGCACCCACGAGAAAGCCAGTTACGCGCGGGATGAGTCTCGGCTACTCCATGGGCGCTGAGCGACGCGCGCGGCAGCCAACCACGACGCCGGATCACGTCGATATCCAACGGGCTTACTCGTCAGCATCAGAGGGGTGTCGTAACTCGTTTGACGTCATAGCACTAACACGCTTCGGATTGATCAGCCCGGTCCTGGGTTACTGGGGTCATTTTCCCCGGCCGCAATCGCGCGTTCGTCAAGGATCGCGTCGGGAATTGGGGCATTTTCCGCACCGTGCGTACGTTTGAGCCCATTCAACCGACCGCACGACACTCCCAGTCTCCACTTGTCACAACTTGTACGGGAACGAGGATTGCCTGACGATCTGATGAGCCCTGCGCGGTCGGGCGGCGGTGCGGCGGTCACGAGGCAGCGCCAACGCGTGGTGTGCGTCCGCGGGCAGATGACCGCCAGGGCAGTGGACATCGCCTGCCGGAGATTCGCGACGATCGCTGGGACACACAACGTACGGAGAGCTCCAATGCACCCACGTCCATTCAACGCACTGCGTCACCTCCCGTTTCTCCGCCCGACCCTCCTATTCGGTATGCTTCTGCTTTCGCGACCGTCACTCAGTGTCGCCGATCCGCCGCAAGGTCTTCCATGTGACGCGAATTGCGATGGGGTCGTTAACTGCCTTGACTATGACTGGATATTGGATGTACTTAACGGCGGTCCCGGCTTTCCAGAGTGCGACTTGGTTTGGTGGGATCCCACAAGCGGTGACGAGGAACTCACTGATTTTGATTTCTGCTTCTGCACCTGCGGCTGCACGCCAGATCCCCCGCCGCCGCCATCGGACTGCGGCCCACCGGCTCCGCCGGCCGGCACATGCGACACGCCCGAGCCAGCTGCTTTGTGCGGAGTTGAGTATGCCTGGACGCCGACACCACAAATCTGCCCGCGCGGCACTGCCGATCTTCTCGCCATCGCGTGCACACAGGCGAAGTGGTCGATACAAGGTGCTAGTAACGGCTGCCGGCTGATCACCTACGCTGACGATTGTAACGATGCCCTCACTGGTGCGATGCTCGTGGCAGGTGATAAGCCATGCACCGTCGTTGTGCAGGTCACCAAGGGGAGCTGTTCCGCAAACGTGGTCGTCACCGTTGGCTGCGGCGACGCCGGCGGGTGTCCAAGCGGCGGGTGTGGAAGCGGCGGTGTCCCCGGTGCTGGAAGCGCCAGCGTTAAGAGCAGCGTTGAGCTCCGCTTCGCAATGGGCGCGGCATCCGACGACCAGAGCGCCGGCTTTCTTCGTGTTTTCGCGGAAACCCCGACGGAAGCCCTCTCCAAGCCGGCATCCCTGCAGTACGCCTTCGAGCCGGAAGGCGTAACGGTGCGACGCAACGGGACGACCGGGCAGATTGAGCAAGTGCGATCGCTCGATGTGCTCGCCAACATCCGCGACGATGATCCGGATGATGACACGTATTATATCGAGTATTTTCTTCCCGGAGAGGTGTCTGACTGGTCGAGCGATCCGGTCGGCCCTTGGGACACGACGGGCACTCCGGCCGTCGTGTGGACGATTGAAAGTGCTGACGGTGCACCAGACTTCCATCATCTTCGAGCGACCAAGACGGTCGGTACAACCACTCAGGTTGTCTATGACTTCGAGTACGACGACATCCTGCCGACTCCGGATCTGGCGTGGTCATGGACGCTGACAACCAGCGATGGCTCAGAGACGCTGCGCACCGAAGGCGTCACTCATGAGGTTGACAGCGAAGCACACACGGAGACAACGAACTACGTCCGCACAGAAGACGACGAGATCGTTGAGCATGTGCGCGAGATCATCCAGAACTACGGCGGCAACGAGGCCGTTATCGAGCACGTCGTCGACCCGAATGGGCTGAATCTCGCCACGCAATATGAGTACTACACAGACAACCTCTCTGTTCTGCGCCTGAAATCAAGGCGGAATCCAGACGGCGCCTGGGCCTGGTACAATTATGCGTCCGGCGGTGGGAATGTCACTGTCACCGAAATTACGGGCATCTTGGATCAAAGCTTCGTCTCCGATCCCGATCCAGACGATCCAGGGATGCGCGCCATTGAAACGACTACGAACTCGAATGGTCAGCTCGTCAGCATTGTCGAGCGGATCGAAGGCGCGATTGTCGCTCAGGCGGACTTCCAACAGTCCGCGACTCAGCAGATCGAATTGCGATGCGTCGATGCGGCTTGTAATGACGTTCTTGTCACTACGACGACGTGGACGGCCGCTGATCGGCGGCACGTTGACCTGGTTGTCTATCCCGACGGTACGCGTAGCGACCATGCGTATGAGCAGGGCACATACTCTTTCAGCGGCGGAAACCCCACGTTCACCCCGTCTTCGAGCGGCACGTTCTCGCGTCATTCAGTCGCCAAACTGGCACACGGTGGAGCCAGCGTTACGGGCAAGACTACGATTGATGGGACCATTGAAGATGCGAGCGGCCGGGTCGTGCTGAATGAAACCCTGGCAGTCACGGCAAGCGGCACCGCGCGCGTGTCGTGGACGGCCAGAGAATATGATGGGTTGGGCAGAGTCACATCAACGATCTCGTTGAATGGAGAGCAGTCGAGCGTCAGCTACGGCTCCTCTACCTGCTGTGATACGCGCACCGTCACCGACAGTTCCGGCATTGTCACATCGTATCACTACGACGTCCTCGGAAGACTGACGCAAACCGTCAAAACAGCGGACACCAACGTGGTCCGCGTCATCCAATACCTGGCGGAAGATGTAGAAGGGACCATCCTCCGCGTCGAGTTGACGACCACGTCAGCCGGCGCGCTGTCGCTGGAAACCGTGCGCAAATTCGACCGAGCGGGCCGTCTCGTGGCTGACGTCGACGACGCGGGATTGCCCACGGAGCTCGCGTATACCAGTGCTGGAAGAACAAGGACCATCACGCGTCCCGGCGGGCTGACCGAGGTCACCGAGTACTACCGCGACGGACGCGTCAAGTCGGTCACGGGCGACGTGATCGAGCAGCACTACACGTATGGCGTCGAGAGCAGCGGCCGGACCTGGACCAAGGTCGTCACGGGCGCGTCGAACTCCACGCGTTACGTCAAGACGTTGTACGACGCGCTTGGCCGCGTGGTCGAGGAAGAGCGGCCGGCCTTCTCGCCGGACGTGGAAAACCCGCTTGAGCCGTTGGTGAGCACCTACGAGTACTACGACTCCGGCACTGGCGCCGGGCAACTCAAAAAGGTCAGCCAGCCAGGGCGGGCTCCAACTGTCTACGTCTATGACGTTTTAGGCAGCCTTAGCCGAACGGGATTGGACGTGGGAAACGACGGCCTGAACTTGCAGAGCGAAGACCGCATCACTGACACTGAAGCGCTCTACCAGTTGTGCGGCTCGTCCATCTGTCGAGAAACGACCACGACCGTCTACACGACCGTCGACGAGACCGACACTGTTGCCACCGTTCAACGCGAGTACCTCACGGCGCTTCCCAGCGGCACCGTGCGCTGGACCGAGACCGAGGACGCGGACCAGAACGTCACCACCTCGAAAACACACATCAACGCGGCGACAAAAACCGTCACGCAGTACATGCAGTACCCAGGCCAATCGACACCCTTTGCCGCGAGCGTCACGATCAACGGCTTGCTGCAGTCCACGACCAGCCGGGCCGGCATCGTGACGGATTACGGCTACGACGCCCTGGAGCGCCGAGCCGATGTAACTGACGGCCGCGACAACACGACGACGACCGCCTACGACGAAGGAACGACGCGCGTGGACTTCGTCGCCAACGCCAACGGCGACGTGGCCGACTACGTCTACGACGAGGAAGCGGGCCGGCTGATCGCCGTCGGCAACCTGCTCGACGACGACGAGTCCTACGTCTGGACGCGCTACGCATACGACACCAACAAGCCCGGCCACCCGCTCTACCGTGTCTGGGGCCACGTGCCGCAGCCGGTGCAGTTCGATTTCAACAGCCTGGGCGAGCGCGTCGGCCTGCACACTTACCGGATCGACGCCAATGGTCCCGGCGGCGGGCCGGACTGGAACGGCACGACCTGGCCCAGCGGCGCGGGCGACGGCGACGAAACCGAGTGGGCCTTCGACCCCGCCACCGGCCTGCTGACCGCCAAGACGTACGACGACGCGACTCAGACGAAGTACAGCTACACGCCCGAAGGCCGGCTCTACACGCGCACCTGGGCGCGGCTCGTCAACGGCAACCCGCTTGTCACGACCTACACCTACGACGAAAACACGGGCGAGCTCGCGACCATCAACTACTCCGACACGGCCGCCAGCCCGGATGCCGTCTTCACCTACACCCGCACCGGCCTGACCGACGTCGTCACCGACAACCGCCTCGAAATCACGCATGACTACGACTACGACGCACTGCTCCAGCTTGAAACCGAGACGATCAGCGAGCTGACCGCCGGCGTTCTGTACGAGAAAGTCATCACCCGCGGCTACAGCGAGATCGCCCCCGGCCGGCTGGAGAGCCTGCAGGTCGGCACGACCGGCGACCTCGACGCCGACTACGCCGCGGCGTATGCCTACAACGGCCCGACCGCGCGCATGACGCGCGTCACCGGCCCCGGCCTGCCCAGCGGCGGCGGGTCGGACTTCGGCGCGTGGTACAGCTACCTCGCCAGCAGCGAGCTGCTCGAGAAGACCGAGATCAAGAGCGCCGCCAACGCCGTCCTGCTGCGGACGACACGCAGCTTCGAAGCTGACCGCGACCTGCTCACAACGATCGAGAACAAGTGGGACCCGGCCGGGACGCCGGTGGTGAAGTCGAGGTATACCTACACGAACGACCGCCTGGCCCGTCGGACATCGGTGTTGAACGAGGGCACGGCGTTTTCGCTGCCGTCGCCGCACACGGCGGCGTATAATCGGTACGGCTACAACGACCGCAACGAGCTGACGACGGCGTATCGCTATCTCGGCGACGATCCGAGCGAGTTTGAGACGGACGATCCCGTGCCCAACGAGCATTTCAAGTACGATTACGATCCGATCGGCAACCGCCGCGGGGCGTGGATGGGGCCGGAAGGCGAGGATCCGCTGGTCGGCTCGGAATACAATCCGACCAACGGCCTGAATCAGTACGAGCGCGTCGCGACCGTCTCGGGCATCGAGGAGTCGCCGAGCATTTCGAACTGGATCGAGCATGACGAAGACGGCAACCTCTCGCTGACACACGTTGCCGGCGACATGAACTGCGACGGGCAATTAAACGTGCTCGACATCAACATCTTTACGATGGCGATCCTCGACCCGGAGCAGTACATCGAGTTGTACCCCGACTGCCGCATCGGCAACGGCGATATGAACGGCGACGGCGAAGTGGACATTCTGGACGTGAACACGTTCGTCTACCTGGTCGGTGCAAACAACGGCACCTACACGCGCTACGTCTGGAACGCCGAGAACCGGCTGATCGAAGTATGGCCAGCCGCGAACGGGGCGGATTGGCCTGACGACACGCTTCGCAGCGAGTATGTTTATGATTATCTCGGCCGGCGGGTCATCAAGCGCGTCTACACGTGGACAACCGGCTCACCCGGCTCGTGGTCGCTGACCCTCGATCGCCGGTTCGTCTACGACGGCTGGCTGCTGCTATTGGAACTTGACGGCCTGGACGAGAACGCGGTTATCCGCAAGTACACGTGGGGGCTGGACCTCAGCGGCCTGAGCGGCGGCTCTGTGGGATCGGCCTCCGGCCGGTCATCTGACGACGGCCGGTCTTCCGCCGGCGGCATCGGCGGCCTGCTGGCGATGGAACAAGCCTCCGGCGTCCAATCCGGCTACTCCGGCGGCTATCTCTACTGCTACGATGCTAACGGCAACGTGACGCAGTTGCTCGACGCCGACGACGGCGCGATCGCGGTCAAGTACGAGTATGACCCGTACGGAAATTGCGTGAACACGGCGACGAGCGGCGAACTCGACCAGCCGATGAAATTCAGCACGCGACCGTTTGATGCTGAAACCGGCTTCGGCGCGTGGTTGTACCGGCCTTACGATCCGAGGGCGGGCAGGTGGGTGAGTCGGGAGCCTCTGGAACCGAGTCCGGACGGAACACGATCGCACGCGTATGTGTTTGCCATGAACGCACCATTGGACCTTGTCGATCCAGACGGCAGACAAATTATGCGCCCGCCCCCACGCCGCGTTGCACCAGCTCGCCCGACCCCACGTATTGTGGTTCCGGATCCGGGCAGACCAATAACGGCAAATCCCGAATGCTGTGATCGCTGCGAGGTCGAGATTGCTATGCGGGTAGTGCTTCGGAATATCACTGGAGATACCCCATTTGTTCCGGGAGAGCGGACGCATCGCCAAGATATTCACTTCTCAGCCCGCGTCTGGCGACTCGGATGCAAGTGCTCTGGCGAAGTCGGAGCGCTTATTGATGCGCCAAACGTCATCACATACGGTCCCGTTAGAACACAGCCGGGCGAATGGCCGCGCCTCGGAGGTACGGACGCTCCGCTCACAAATGCCGACACGCTGACGCAGGCTGTTGCCATCCCTTGCTGCATAGCTAATTGCCTCGTCGCAAATGCGATGCGCCAATACACTGCTGCCTACAACCCCCTTGGCCCAAACTCGACAAGCGCATTAGAAGATGTGTTCAAGGATTGTGGACTAGTGCTCCAGACATCCGGTTCGACAAGCGGCCTTCCGCCACACGGCTCCGGCGATGATCCTGGACCCTCCACTCATGATGAAGAGGACTTCAACAAGCACTGTCGCCCACAGTAGTGCGATATGCTCAAAAAGTGCCCACTCTGTGGCCTGCACACAGAGGAGAAATACAGGTACTGCGACTGCGGGTACGATTGGAATGATCCCGACCCCAGCATCGCACGGCGCGTAATGCACCGCCTGTCGCAATGGCATGCACTAGCTAGACTAGGTCCGTGGGAGGTTGTTATTGTCGGTATTGGTGGTGCCGTTGTGCTGGTGATGTTGGTTGTATTAGCATGGGCCGTAGCCGTCCTGTGCAGCGATTGAGTACGGGCGGATGGCATGCTCGGTAAGTAACGTCGGGGTTGAGAAAAAGCCCCTTACGAGTACGAGTATGAGTACGATTCGCCACTCCGTGCCGGATACCTGATCTGAATGCGCACACGCAGAAATACTCTCACACGACGCGGGAGCCGGACATCGAGTTCACCTACACCCGCACCGGCTTGACCGACGTCGTCACCGACAACCGGCTCGAAGCCACGCATGACTACGACTACGACTGCCTTGCTCCAGCTTGAAACCGAGACGATCAGCGAGCTGACGGCCGGCGTGCTTTACGAAAAGGTCATCACCCGCGGCTACAGCGAGATTGCCCCGAATCGGCTGGAGAACCTGCAGGTCGGCACGAGCGGCGACCTCGACGCCGACTACGCCGCGGCGTACGCCTACGACGGCCCGACCGCGCGCATGACGCGCGTCACAGGCCCGGGCCTGCCGACGGGCAGCGGGTCGGACTATGGTGCGTGGTACTCGTACCGGGCGAACAGCGAGCTGGTAGAGAAGACCGAGATCAAGTGTCAGCGGGCGAGCAAAACCAGCCATGCGGGGGCGGGTCAATACCAGCCACTTGAGGAGATTCCGTTTCGCGGCGACAGCCGGCGCAGCCAGTGGTTGGCTGCAGGAGGCTGTGCATGGCGAATCGGCTCAGGATGGCCAAGATTCACTCCATTCAGACTTTACATGCGCGGGGCTGGTCGCAGCGGCGGATCGCGCGGGCGTTGGGCGTCGATCGTGAGACAGTCGCCCGGTACGTCCGCGCTGACGCGGCCGGCGATCAAAACCAGCCAAACCCGCCCACCGGGTCGGACGGGCATCACGATCCGCCGACAGACCAAAACCAGCCAAACCCGCCCGCCGGGTCGAGCGGTCCCGTCAGCCGCTGCGAACCGTTTCGCGAGCGGATTGGCAGTGCGCTGCAGCACGGTCTCTCGGCCAAGCGCATCTGGCAGGACCTGCGGGTCGAGCAGGGCTTTGAAGGCGGCTACGACGCGGTCAAACGCTTTTGTCGGCGCCTGCAATTCAGCCAGCCGCTGCCGTTCCGGCGCATTGAAGTCGCTCCGGGCGAGGAAGCCCAGGTCGATTTCGGGCGCGGCGCGCCGGTTTTGGCGCCGGGATCCAAGAGCAGCAAGCCCCGTTATCGCCGCCCGCACGTCCTGCGGGTCGTGTTGAGTCACTCGCGCAAGGGTTACAGCGAAGCCGTCGATCGCCAGACCACCGACAACTTCATCCGCTGCCTGGAGAACGCGTTCCAGCAGTTCGGCGGCGTACCCAGGACGCTGGTGATCGACAACCTGAAGGCCGCGGTGACGAAGGCCGACTGGTTCGAGCCGGAGCTCAACCCCAAGCTGCAGGCGTTCGCCGAGCACTGCGGCACGGTGATCCTGCCGACCAAGCCGTACACGCCACGTCACAAAGGCAAGGTTGAACGCGGTGTCGATTACGTGCAGGAGAACGGCCTCAAAGGCCGCACGTTCGACAGCCTGGCGGCGCAGAACCGCTTTCTGGCCGAGTGGGAGACCACCGTCGCCGATACGCGCATTCACGGCACGACTCGCCAGCAGGTTGGCAAGATCTTCGACCAGGTCGAGAGGCCTGCGCTGCTGCCGTTGCCGGCGACGCGTTTTCCGTGCTTCCAGGAGGGCCAGCGGGTCGTCAATCGCGATGGGCACGTGGAAGTGGCACACGCGTACTACTCCGTACCGCCCGAACATGGCGGCCGACGCGTGTGGGTGCGCTGGGACAACCAGGTCGTGCGCATCTTCAATCAGCGGCTGGTGCAGATCGCGATCCACGCACGGCGCGAACCCGGGCGGTTTGCGACGGACGACCGGCACATCGCCCCCGAGAAGCGCCGTGGAATCGAGCGCGGCACGGCCTGGTGGCTGCACAAGGCCGCCGCCATCGGCGACGAAGCCGGCCGCTGGGCCCAGACGCTCATCGAGCAGCGCGGCATCCACGCCCTGCGGGCCGTCATGGGGCTGGTCAGTCTGACGCAACGCCATCGCGACGCCGAGATCGAGCAGGCCTGCCGCATCGCGCGTTCCCACGCCGCCTGGCGGCTGCGCGACGTTCGCAACCTGCTCAAACGCCAGGATGCGCCGCAGCAGGATCGATTCGAGTTTACCGCCGAGCACCCGCTGATCCGGTCCCTGTCGGACTACGGTCGGCTGGTGCAGTCCGCCTTCGAGGAGGTTCACGCATGAAGATTGTGGTCGCAGCCTGCTGCGCGTTCTCAAGCTCACTCGCGCGGCACGTTTTGGGGGAAACCAGCTTCGCAGTTTTCCCCCAAACCCCCTTCCTTGAGCTTCTTCCCCTCCACCGGAAGAGCGGAGGACCTTCCCATGAATGATGCGCTTCGCACCGCCCTGACCCGCCTGCGCCTGTCAGGCCTGGCCGGCTCGCTCGATGTTCGACTTCAGGAAGCGACTGGCAATCGCCTCGGCCACGCCGAGTTCCTCGAGCTGGTGCTCCAGGATGAGCTGCTCGTCCGCAACGACCGGCTGATCAGCCGCCGCACCAAGGCCGCCGGCTTCCGTGAACACAAGACGCTCGACGACTTCGACTGGCAGTTCAACCCATCCATCAAGCGCAAGCCGGTATTCGATCTGGCCGCCGGCCGCTTCATCCGCGAAGCCCGCGACGTGCTGCTGCTCGGTCCGCCCGGCACGGGCAAGAGCCATCTGGCTCAGGCCATCGGCCACGCCGTCATCAAGGCCGGCTGCACCGTGCTCTACCGTTCGATCTTCGACCTGGTCCGCGACTTCCTCTCCGACGAGGCCCTCGGCGGACAGGACAAAACGCTGGAACGCTACCTGCGGCCCGACCTCGTGATCATCGACGACATGGGCATGAAGCAGTTGCCGAAACGGTCGGGCGAATACCTGTTCGAGATCATCATGCGCCGCTACCAGGTCCGCTCGACCATGATGACCAGCAACCGGCCGCTGGAAGACTGGGGCAAACTCATCGGCGACGTGCCCAGCGCCACCGCCATCCTCGACCGTTTCCTGCACAACGCCGAAGTCATCACCATCAACAGCCGCAGCTACCGACTCAAGGATCACAAACCGGCCCCCGGCAGCGAGAAAGCGAAAGCAGAGGCCGCTTGCGAACCCGTGGAGAAATGAGCATCATGCAAACTACTGGCTGGCTTTAACCCGCCCCTCAATGGCTGGATTCAACCCGCCCGGTGACACAAGAACGCCGCGAACGCCGTGCTGCTGCAAACCACGCGCGGGTTAGAGCAGCATCGCGACCTGCTGACGTCGGTCGAGAACAAGTGGGATCCGGCCGGAACGCCGGTAGTGAAGTCCCGGTACACGTACACGAACGATCGCCTGGCCCGCCGGACGTCGGTGCTGAACGAGGGCACGGCGTTTTCGCTGCCGTCGCCGCACACGGCGGCGTATAATCGGTACGGCTACAACGACCGGAACGAGTTGACGATGACATAATCCCAACGCCGGGCGCTCGGCGAAGCCACCGATCCCACTAGTGAGTCCGAGAAGAATGATTCCTGCGCCGATTCTGCGCTGACGTTGCATCGCCGTCGGCAAGCGTACGCTCGCAGCAGCCGATCAAACCTGCATGGACGCCTCCCACTGGCCATGCCGCGGCGTGGCCGAGCACGCATATTGTCCGCGCCTCTTCTACTACATGACAGTAGAAGGTGTCTTCCTGCCCAGCGCGGATACCGAGCAGGGCGCCGGCGTTCACACGAGAGTAGATCGACCGAGCGAAGCCCCGCCCGCACCTGCAACCAACGGTAACAACGGTCGCCGCAAGAAAACGGTCGAGAAGCTGGAGGAGTCGGAACCGACGGCCGACCCAGACCGGCCGCGATCCGTCAGAAGTCTCGCTCTGACCAGCGACCGGCTCGGCCTGACCGCCAAGCTCGACATAGCCGAGATTCAGGGCACCACGGCCATCCCGGTCGAGTACCGCAAGGGGCGGCCGAAACGCTCCGGCGAAATTGCCGAACCCACCGACGAGATGATGGAGCAACCCCGTTTGCTCCCAGGCCCCGAGCCGTGGCCGACCGACCGGGTGCAGATCGGCTTGCAGGCGATTCTGCTTGAAGAGGCCGGATACACCGTCACGGAGGCGTACCTCTATTACGCCGCCGAGCGGCTGAAACTCCGTGTGCCCGTTGACGATGAGCTGAAGCGCGAAGCGCTCGCTGAATTGGACGCAGCCAAACGAGACGCCGGGGGACAGCGCCCGCCGCCGCTGGTCAACGATCCACGCTGCCCGCGATGTTCACTCCAGCCGATCTGCCTGCCCGACGAGATCAACCACCAACGCCTTACAGCGCTTACTATCAACGGTCAGGCGACGGACGAGCAGACGACGCCACGAAAGCTCTGGCCGCCGCGTGACGACGGCATTCATGTGGTTCTCCAGCGCGAGGGCATCCGGATCGGAGTACGCGGACAATCTGTCCGCGTCACCGACAAGGATGGAGAGCTGGTCCGCGATTTCCCGCTCGCCAACCTGGAATCGCTGGCCGTGCTCGGGGGCGTGCAGATATCGACGCAGGCGCTCTCCGTCTTCGCGGACAATGAAGTACCTGTTGCATACCTGACAGCTGCCGGCCGCCTGGTCGCGATGATGGACCCGCTCGGACCCACCAGTGCCGCCGTTCGCGCCGCTCAAATCCGCGTGCTCGACCGCCCGGAGAAGGCGCTTGAACTCGCACGCGCCGTCACCGTGGCGAAGATCGCCAACCAGCGCACGCTGTTGATGCGTAACCACGCCGCGCTTCCGTCGCGCGTTGCCGCCGACATGCAGGAGAGCGTTTCCGCCGCGGAGCGAGCGACCACGTTGGACGAACTTCGCGGACACGAAGGCAATGCCGCCGCTATTTACTTCGCTCACTTCGCCGGGATGTTCAAGGAAGGCGTCAAGGGGATCGCCGCTCGTTTCGACACCAACGGCCGTCAGCGCCGGCCGCCGCCCGATCCGGTTAACGCCGTGCTGTCGTTCGCGTATTCGATGCTGACCAACGAATGCACGGCGGCGTGCCGGCTCGCAAGCCTGGAGCCAACACTCGGGGCACTCCACGCCACGCGACCCGGCCGCCCCGCGCTCGCCTTGGACCTCATGGAGCCATTCCGACCGCTCATCGCCGATTCCATCGCCGTCTCCGCATTCAACCGCGGCGAACTGACCGAAGGGCACTTCCTCGACACGGCCGCAGGCTGCGCCCTGACCGACGCCGGACGCAAGGGGTTTTTCTCCGCGTACGGCCGGCGGATGGACACCGAAGTGTCTCACCCGGCCTTCGAGTACCGGCTCAGCTACCGCCGGATGCTCATTCTTCACGCCCGCCTTGTCGCCGCGTGGCTGCTCGGCGAGGTGCCGACGCTGGCGTTCCTGACGACGAGGTAACGCCATGCGCCGCTGCTATCTCGTCTGCTACGACGTGCGGAACGACAAGCGCCTCCGCCGCATCCATAAGGTGATGAAGGCGTACGGCGAGCCGTGGCAGTATTCCGTGTTCTACTGCACGCTCAAGGCCATCGACCGCGTCCGCCTTGAGAACGCCGCTCGTGAGGTGCTGAACCTGAGAGAAGATCAGCTCCTCATTGTGGACTTGGGCAGCAACGAGGAAGCCGCCCGCGAAGCCGCGACGGTTCTGGGGGAAAGTTTGCCCGACGCGGAGACCGGAACCGTCGTGATCTGATCGACTTCCGGATATTCTTCGTGCATGGCCCGTAGTCCGGACTCCGCAGCCAATCCACCCGTTCTCGATACGCCGCTGACCCAGCGGGCGTACACGCTTCGCCTGCGCGGCGTCGATCCCAGCGACAGCGCTTGGCGCAACGCCCTCTGGGCAACCCACGAAGCCATCAATCACGGGACCAGGGCATTCGGGAACTGGCTGCTGACGCTTCGCGGCGGATTGAGCCACGAACTGGCCGAGCCGCCACTTGCCAAGGGCAAGCGACGCACTGACGAGGAAACGGCCGCGCTCCGGAAGAACCGACGCACCCTGCTTGCGCTCTCATGGCTGAGTGTCGAGGATGAGCGCGGAGCACCAGAGAACCTTGCACGAGTTGCGACCGGCGCGGACAGCGATGCCCCCCGTCGGGAAAAAGTCATCGCCGCCCTGCGAGCGATCCTCACCGCCCGCCGGGTTGCCAAGAAGGAAGTCGAATCGTGGATCGCGGACTGTGGCGACTCACTCTCGTCGAGAATCCGCGACGACGCGGCTTGGATCAATCGTAGCGCCGCGTTCGACGCCGCGAAGGCGGAAGTCGGCCCCTCGCTCACGCGCGACGAAGTGTGGGACGTTCTCGAACCGTTCTTCGCCAGCCGAGAATCGTACTTCGCTCAAATTGAGTTGGCGGACGATGACTCGGGCGCGGAGGAGAAGGCCAAAGACCTGGTGCAGAAGGCGGGGCAGTGGCTGAGCAGTCGGTTCGGCACGGGGACCGGGGCTGATTTCGAGTCAATGGCCAAGGTGTACTCGGCGATGGCGAAGTGGGCCGCGGGTGCGCCGTCGTTTCGGTCCGGCGTGGATGCTCTGCGCGAATTGGGCGAATCGCTCTCGCGATTCAAACCCGGATCGACCGACACCGACGGGATTCTCGCGCTCATCAGCGGACCGGGCTATAAGAGTGCGACCCGCAACATCGTCAGGACGTGGGGAGAGCGTGCGGGCACGGTGCCGAAGGCCGATCTCGCGAAGTTCGCCGGTGTCGCGGCTGAGGACGAAGCCAAGTGCAAGGCCAATGTTGGGGGCAAAGGCCGCCGCCCGTGGTCGGACCAGGTTCTCGCCAGCGTCGAGAGGGCGTGCGGCTTCACATATCTCCAGAAGAACGGCCCCGCGCGTCATTCCGAGTTTGCGGTCATGCTCGATCATGCCGCACGCCGCGTGTCAATCGGTCATTCATGGATCAAGCGGGCAGAGGCGGAGCGCAGGCGATTTGAAGCCGATGCGCAGCGACTCAGCCAGGTTCCCGCCGCGACCAAGGTCTGGCTCGACAAGTTCGTGCATGTCCGCAGCGGAACGTCGGGCGCTGCCGCGGCAGGAGGCGAGTATCGAATCCGCCGCCGCGCGATTGAAGGATGGGATGAGATCGTAAAGCGATGGAAACGTGCGGCATGCAAGTCCAAGGAAGACCGAGTTTCCGTTGCACGGGAGGTTCAGTCCGATCCCGACATCGACAAGTTCGGCGATATCCAACTCTTCGAGGCTCTCGCGGCCGACGACGCGGAGTGCGTCTGGAGACTTGACGGCAAGGCCGACTCACAGTCGCTCAAAGACTATGTATTCGGCCACGATGCGCGCGACAAGATGCGCCGTTTCAAGGTACCCGCCTTCCGTCACCCCGACCCGCTCAGACATCCCGTATTCGGCGACTTTGGCAACTCACGTTGGGCCATCGAGTACGCCGTCCATCAGGCAGCGAAGGCCGGCAGGAGCAAACGCGCTCCTGCCACGGGCGACGAAGAATGGCTGAAAAGCAGGCATGGTCTTCGTATGGGGCTTTGGGACGGTGAAGCCGTCCGCGAAGTGCCCTTGCGATGGTCGTCCAAGCGGCTCTCGAACGACCTTGCGCTTGGATCGCCGGCCGCTGGCGGGCCAGTCCGTAACGTAGCGCGCGCCGATCGGCTCGGGCGCGCTGCGTCGGGTCTCAAACCGGGCGAGCGTCCGGCCACGGCTGGCTTGTTCGCGCTTGCTGACTGGAACGGACGCCTGCAAGCCCCGCGCGCACAACTCGATGCCATCGCAGCCTGTATTGAAAGGAACGCCGGGAAGTGGGACGAGAAGGCCAGGAAGCTGCGAGATCATATCGAATGGCTCGTCACGTTCTCCGCGAAACTGGAGTGCCAAGGGCCGTTCATGGCGTATGCCGCTCAGTTCGGCGATGACGCCCCCGCAAAGCCGTTTGTCTCCCGAAAGGGCGAACTCGCAGTCAAGCACGCCACAAACGACGATCGCCACGGCCACGCGAAACTTATCCTTTCGCGCCTTCCCGGTCTGCGCGTGCTGTCCGTGGACCTTGGCCATCGCTACGCCGCGTCTTGCGCGGTGTGGGAGACGCTCTCGCTGTCGGCATTGAAGAAAGAAACTGCGGGACGGGCCGTTGGCGGCGGAGGCGCCGCCAAGCAACACCTGTTCCTTCACACCCGGCACACCGATGCGAGGGGCAATGAGCGCACGACCATCTACCGTCGAATCGGCGGCGACAGGCTCCCCGACGGCTCAGAGCATCCCGCCCCGTGGGCGCGGCTCGACCGCCAGTTCCTCATCAAGTTGCAGGGAGAGGAGGCGCCGGCTCGCAAGGCGTCGCCGGAGGAGATCAACGCGGTTCGAGGCATGGAGACCGAACTCGGGCGCCTTCGTGACGAGCGCAATCCGCTTCCAATGCGCGTAGATGAACTCATGGCCGAGGCGACACGGACAATCCGCCTCGGTTTGCGCCGTCTCGGTGACAGCGCCCGCATCGCCTACGCCTTCAAGCCCGACGCAGCGCGACTCTTACCGGGCGGGGGTGCGGCGGAGCACACGCCCGAAACCCGAAAGGACGCGATGCTGGACGCGCTCATGCGCTGGCATGATTTAGCGACTGGCGACCGATGGACTGATCCGGTCGCTAAGACGACATGGACGCAGCACATCGTGCCGAGGCTGTCCGCTGAACTGCCAACGCTCTCGGAGGAAGCCG
Source organism: Phycisphaerae bacterium RAS1 (assembly GCA_007859745.1). Classification (NCBI taxonomy): domain Bacteria; kingdom Pseudomonadati; phylum Planctomycetota; class Phycisphaerae; species Phycisphaerae bacterium RAS1. Next base: position 1,703,565 of record SMLU01000001.1, read on the forward strand.
ACCGCTGGGAGCGCAAGCGCCATCGAGTCGCCCTGGAGGTTGCGCTTGATCCTGTCGCTTTTGCACTCGTCAGCGACGGCGCAGCGCGGCTGCACACGCTTTGGTCGGATCGATGGAAGACCGACAACTCGGCATGGCGCCCTCGATTGAAGTGGCTGCGACGCTGGGTGCTGCCTCGCAGCCTGCGTCCAGTTCCCGGTGAGTCCGCGCAGCAGGGTGCGAACCGCAAGGCGCGTCGTGGGGCCGCGCGACACGTTGGCGGACTGTCGCTCACGCGTATTGCCACCATCCGGGAGCTGTACCAGGCTCAGAAGGCGTACGCCATGCGCCCGGAGCCGGACGACCTCCGAAAGAACATCGCCGCCAAGGACGATGATCGGTTCGACGAGTTTGGCCGTTCGGTTCTGGAGGTGGTCGAGCGCTTACGCGAGCAACGTGTCAAACAACTCGCGAGCCGAATCGCTGAGGCTGCGCTGGGTATCGGGCGGATGTCGCGGGTTCCCGACCGGGACCGTATGCGGCCGACCGAACAGGTTGATGAGCCTTGCCACGCCGTCGTCATTGAGAATCTTCGCAACTACCGGCCCGACGAACTCCAGACGCGGCGCGAGAATCGATCGCTCATGAACTGGTCCGCCGGCAAGGTGCGCAAGTACCTGGGCGAGGCTTGCCAACTCCGCGGCCTGCACCTGCGCGAGGTCATGCCCAACTACACCAGCCGCCAGTGCAGTCGAACTGGCCTTCCAGGTCTGCGCTGCGACGACGTTCCGATCGCGGACTTCCTCAACTCGCCGTGGTGGACGAAGCTGGTGAACGCGGCCGAGAAGCGGCTCAACGAGAACGGAATCGACTCGCTCGACCGGTTCTTGGTTGCCTTGCGAAAGCGATGGACGACTGCGAACGACACGGAAAAGTCGAAGCAGCGTACGCTTCGCGTTCCGCGGCTGGGAGGCGACCTGTTCATCGCTGCCGCCCCGGCGGACAGTACCAACGGCTCGCTCAGTCGAGTTATTCAAGCCGATCTTAACGCCGCAGCGAACATCGGCCTGCGTGCCATCATCGACCCGGACTTTCCGGCCAAGTGGTGGTACGTGCCGTGCATCGACGACAAGGCGGCCGGCACGGCGTTGCCGAGAACAGACAAGGTGAAAGGCTCGGCTTGCTTCGGGCCGGACCCAGCGAAGCCCGAGCAGTTTGGATCGTTCATCACGCCCGGTGCTGCGGCGGCGCCAGATGGAAAAGCCGGCAAGAAGAAACGCACCGCGGATGCGGAAGCGAAGGAGACGACCAACTTCTGGTCCGACCCCAAAGCTGCATCGCTTCGTAACGCGGCTGATCAAGGGTTCTGGCTTCGCACGCCCGCCTACTGGCGGTGGGTTCGAAAGCGCGTCGTCGCGTCGCTGTGGGACGCAAATGGGCTGACGAGCGGCCCTCCTGATCTTGTCCCCGACCCTGAATAATGATAGATTCGTACAGCCCCTACAGGGGGCCGCAACTCCGAGCATGTGTCTTCCCCTTCGATGGGCTCGGCACTCGGCATTTATCAGGTTCGCGTTGGCCCCGTCGGGGCCTTTGATCTTTGACAAGTCGGTTTTCGCGGCCCCGCCGCGAGTGCGATGGTGGTGACGGGGAGTCCCGGCCACGCTCGCACTCGCAGAATCTCGGCTGATTCTCGCGGTTTTTGCCGCGTCCGGAGTGCAGAAAGTGACCGTCCGATTGTTCCAAAATCGCCCATGCTCGCCAGAGGCCACGCAAGTGGCCTGTTTTCAAGGGTTTGCGAGAGCGGCAGCCGCGGAGGCCGACGCGGCCCTGATGAATGGACACTTTGGCTCTAATCCAGTCCGCGCGACCACATCCGCCGCGGAGGCCGACGCGGCCCTGATGAATGGACACCGCGCGGCTTTCCGCGAATGCACCGATCAGGGATGCCGCGGAGGCCGACGCGGCCCTGATGAATGGACACCGGAACGCGGCCGGAGACGCGCGCATGCACGTCAGCGCCGCGGAGGCCGACGCGGCCCTGATGAATGGACACATTGAGCAGCGGCCACGCCGGGCGTCGGAAGTGGGCCGCGGAGGCCGACGCGGCCCTGATGAATGGACACGTCCGCTCGTGCGCTGGTCTCCATTTGTTCATGGCCGCGGAGGCCGACGCGGCCCTGATGAATGGACACTCGAGTTCCATGTGTTCGAGGGCGCGCAGCAACCGCCGCGGAGGCCGACGCGGCCCTGATGAATGGACACCGGGCAGGATGGATCTGTACGTCACGAACCGCATTTCCGCCGCGGAGGCCGACGCGGCCCTGATGAATGGACACCGCGGTCTTTGGCCCGACCCACTTAACCACCTCGCCGCGGAGGCCGACGCGGCCCTGATGAATGGACACATTACCTTCTCGCAGAACGTTGCCGTGCAACGCCACGCCGCGGAGGCCGACGCGGCCCTGATGAATGGACACAAGTCGCCGGCGGCCAGTGCATCACGGATGCCGCCGCCGCGGAGGCCGACGCGGCCCTGATGAATGGACACTGAAGGCCGGACTTGTGTTCGTCGGGTCCGCGTTCGCCGCGGAGGCCGACGCGGCCCTGATGAATGGACACTCCGCGCACGCCGTAAATATATACAGTCTCCGAGCTGCCGCGGAGGCCGACGCGGCCCTGATGAATGGACACTGTACGGCGTCTGACGGTTGACTGGTGCACGCCGATCGCCGCGGAGGCCGACGCGGCCCTGATGAATGGACACTCGGTCATCGTCGCAACCGGCGTGCTGGCGGCGGTGCCGCGGAGGCCGACGCGGCCCTGATGAATGGACACAATTGCTCCGGCTCGTTCTGGACGCCGCCCAGCCGCGCCGCGGAGGCCGACGCGGCCCTGATGAATGGACACCTGAAGGCCGCGGCTGCGAACGGCTACAACGATGGCGCCGCGGAGGCCGACGCGGCCCTGATGAATGGACACAAAAGCGCGACGTTCTCGTTGCCACCGAACGTCCCGCCGCGGAGGCCGACGCGGCCCTGATGAATGGACACCTCGATAATCAGTCTCGTCGTCGTCATTGTCCTGCGCCGCGGAGGCCGACGCGGCCCTGATGAATGGACACTTCCCTCCTCCTCGATCGCGGGCGCGCGTAATGAGCCGCGGAGGCCGACGCGGCCCTGATGAATGGACACAAGCACGGCCTGGGACTTCAGGAACTCTTGCTGAGCCGCGGAGGCCGACGCGGCCCTGATGAATGGACACCCCATTGTGGTTTCCTATTCGTCCAGTTCGGAGTCGCCGCGGAGGCCGACGCGGCCCTGATGAATGGACACGCGGCGTTCAAGCGGAAGTGAGCCAGGGAGGCCGGAGCCGCGGAGGCCGACGCGGCCCTGATGAATGGACACAAAAATTGGAGTTGCCATAGTGTCCTTTCAAAAGTGCCGCGGAGGCCGACGCGGCCCTGATGAATGGACACTCTAGCCAGTCAGCACGTCGTGCTCACGGACGCGCCGCCGCGGAGGCCGACGCGGCCCTGATGAATGGACACGACCTTAAACTCGGAATTCGGAATGATCTCGAAGGCCGCGGAGGCCGACGCGGCCCTGATGAATGGACACGATGCGCCGCTCACAACTCCGGGGCACCCAGGGGCCGCGGAGGCCGACGCGGCCCTGATGAATGGACACTAGACCCGGGCATCGGCCAAGCGCTTCGCGCCGTGCCGCGGAGGCCGACGCGGCCCTGATGAATGGACACAACTCGATCGCGCGGACGAACGTCGCCGCGAGCTGGGGCCGCGGAGGCCGACGCGGCCCTGATGAATGGACACGTTACCTCTTGCTACGCTGTACTTCACGCGGAAAAGCGCCGCGGAGGCCGACGCGGCCCTGATGAATGGACACGATTCGCCCGCCGCCCGCGTGGCGTCGGCGCGTGCCGCGGAGGCCGACGCGGCCCTGATGAATGGACACTGGCAGACGGAGACCATTGCGACCGTGCGCTTCGAAGCCGCGGAGGCCGACGCGGCCCTGATGAATGGACACGGCGCGGGCGGCGCTGCCAAGCAGACTGTCACGGGGCCGCGGAGGCCGACGCGGCCCTGATGAATGGACACTTCTCTGGCGGAAAGCAGCGGACGGTTCGCGAGGCGGCCGCGGAGGCCGACGCGGCCCTGATGAATGGACACTGCGTAGCGAGTCGTGGGACGGGACGGGCGTGCGACGCCGCGGAGGCCGACGCGGCCCTGATGAATGGACACCGTTGGTCGGAAACGAGAGCCGGAACCCGAGCTTCGCCGCGGAGGCCGACGCGGCCCTGATGAATGGACACTCGAATCCGAAGGCTCGTCGGTGTAACCGAAGAGCCGCGGAGGCCGACGCGGCCCTGATGAATGGACACCGTCACGTCGCCGCTCACGTCGACGCGCTTCATCCGCCGCGGAGGCCGACGCGGCCCTGATGAATGGACACCCATCCCCTGGATATACCACTCGCGCCAGGGGTAGTGCCGCGGAGGCCGACGCGGCCCTGATGAATGGACACGGCGGTTTCGCGCCCTTGGTCCCTCGATCCCTTGGCCGCGGAGGCCGACGCGGCCCTGATGAATGGACACCAGTCCATTGCGGCCTGGTAACATTCCTAGCGCGTCGAGTGTGCCGGCTCAACCGTAAGCGTCAGGCCCAGCGCCTTCGTAATCGCCATGATGGTCGAGAATCGCGGATTGCCGTTCGGCGAGAGCGCGCGATAGAGACTTTCACGCTCGATACGTGCCTTCTTGGCCACCCTCGCGACGCCTTGGGCCTTCGCCAGCTGGCGAAGCGCGATGAGCAGCACTTTCGGCTCCTCGCTGTCTTCCATCGCTGCCTTGAGGTACTCCGCCGCGTAGTCGGGGTCGTCGCGAAGCTCCTTCACGATCGCGTCTTCGTGCAGAATGCTGGCCTTGCGCTTCATGTTTCTGTCGTCCTCCGCCTGTAGTCTTTCCGTAGCGCTACCGCCTTCCGAATATCGGCCGGCTGCCTCCGCTTGTCGCCGCCGCAGAGTAGCAGAACGACTTCGGACCCCACGCTCGCGTAGTACACGCGGTACCCAGGACCCCAATCGATCCGCAACTCCCAGACGCCCTCGCCCACGGGCTTGCAATCTCCGAAGTTCCCGGCTTCCAGCCGCGCGATCCGCGTCGTTATTCTCGCGCGCGCCTGCGCGTCCTTGAGGCCCGCCAGCCACTCGCCGACGACATCGTTGCCCGAGGCGGTGAGATAGCGCCGTACTTCCATCGTCCACCAGGAGTGTAACGTATAAGTTACAACATGTCAAGGCAGCACACCGTGCATCGCCACGGCAATGTCGATAGACGGCCATCGCCGTGACGCAGAATGCGACCGTGCCTGTCGGCTTTGCCTCATCATCGGTCACGCGGATTCGCAATGATGTCGCCGTGCTCGTCGATCCTGATCCGTGCCGCCGTCCGCAATCGAAACGGAAGGTGGTAGCGCGCGTGACGCTTTTCGCCGGTGCGGGTGAGAGCCCCGCGGTCCACCATGTCGGCCAGATCGCGCGTGGCCGTCGCGGGCGACGCCTTGGAAACCGTCGCGTAATTGCCGGCGCTGAGTCCGCCCTTGAAACCCTCCGGCCCCTCTCTCAGCACGCGGAGCAGCACCTTCAGCTGGCGGGGATTCAGCACGGTGCGGAAGCGATCAAGCAGCTTCGCTTTCTCCAACACGAAATCCACGTGGGCAAGGGTTCGCTCCTGCGCCTCAAGGCCGATTCCGGCAAACCACGCCAGCCAACCGGTAATCTCGTTATCTTTGTTCGCCGCCTCCAAGGCGTCGTAATACGCCTTCCGATGCGCCAGCATGGTTGCGGCGAGCGCCGTCAGCGACGCCTGCCCCAGGCCCTGCGCCAGTGCTTTTTCCGCGATGCCGCGGCCGATGCGCCCGTTCCCGTCCTCAAACGGGTGGATGCTCTCGAAATAGAGGTGCGCGATTCCGGCGCGCGTCAGCGCGGGCAGGGGGCTCGAACCGTTCGGACCCGTATCGTTGAACCACGCCAGAAACCGCTGCATTTCCTTCGGAACCCGTGCGGACGGCGGCGCCTCGAAGTGAATCTCGGGGTCGTGGGGGGGCCCGGATACCACCTGCATCGGCTCAGCGTGCGTCCGGTAGCGCCCGATGTCCTCAAGATCGGTCCGCCCGTTCATGATCATCTTGTGCCATGAGAGCAGCGTTCGCTCCGTGAGCGGCTTCGCGTGATGCCGGAACAGGTCCACCATCATCTCGCTGATGCCCTGCTCCGCGGGTTGAACGCGACGATGATCGGATGCAAGCCCCAACTGCCGCCGAATCGAGGATTGGACGCTGTCGCGGTTGAGAAGCTCGCCTTCAATCTCGGAGGTGGTGACCGCCTCGTCGCTCATCGCTTCCACGACGATCTGGTCGCGGTCCGGCGCCGCCAGGTGCTTGATCGTGCCAAGGAACTGCCCGCCGCCCAGGAGGAACCGCTCCTCAGCCTTCGTCAGCCGCGCCTCGTTCCACTCGAAATTTGGCCAACTCGGCCGCTGCCAGTTCCAGCGCATGAGCGATAGCGCTCCTTTCTATCGCTCAGAATTAGCACGTAATGTGATTGATAGCAAGCGCGTCCATCGCTCAACCGGCAATCGCCGGTGCTTTCTAGCGAGCCCGTCATCGCGCAAGCGCGGCAATGTCGATAGACGGCCATGCCGTGACGCAGAATGCGACGGTGCCTGTCGGCTTTGCCCACCTTGGTATCTCGCTCCGCTCAAATCAACGAACCGATAAACCGCTCCGGCTCAGGACTTACCGGCAGGAAGGAATCGGAGCCTGCCTCCGCCGCCCCCATCGCGGCCCCAGGGGCCTGCCGGCCTGCTCGCGCGAGGACCGCGACGGTGACGGCTTAAACGGCAGGTTTCCGAACAGGCGATTGAATCTCAACGCGGCTACCCCCCCACGCCTCGCACGCGATAATGCCTTCGCTATCATTGGGTTGACGGCTTCATGCCTCCCGTGCGATCTGCGCGATATGCAGGGGGTGCAGCGTAGAAGCCGGCGCTCGACCTGCGGCCACTGTCTGTTGGCGGAGACCGAATGGATCTGTCAAAGCTCAAGCTCGACCTCGGCACAAAGAAGCGGGAGATCGATCCGATTCGAATATTCGGGGGGCTCACGCAGCGCGGACAAGTGGAGACGCTCTACGGCCCCCAACAGGAGGCACTAAACGTCTGGCACAGGACTCTTCGGGACAAGCCAGATGTTCTGTTCTCGATGAACACAGGTGGGGGGAAGACGCTCGTTGGCCTCCTCGCCGCGCAATCGTTGATGAACGAGACGCGAGGCAAGGTCTTATACATTTGCCCCACCAACCAACTCGTGCAGCAGACGGCCGCGCAGGCCGCAGACTGCGGTATCACCGTGGCGACCTACGGCTACCAGAACTGGACCAACAAGGACGGCTACGACTCCACCGAATGCTGCTGTGTGACGAACTACCACGCCGCGTTCCGCGGAGGCAGTCCGTTCCTGAGCGACTCAATCCGAGCTGTACTGTTGGACGATGCGCATGTGGCACCCGCGACGATCCGATCTTGCTTCACCATGTTCATTCCGCCGGATCACGCCGCATGGGGCCGCTCATGGGTATCTTCCGCGCCCACTTCGACCACTCGCAGTTCTCCACCCGGTTCTCCCGCCTTGCTCAACGAGATCGGTTCGACGCCGGCGTGTTGTTCGTTCCGGCATGGTTCGTCTGGGAGCACCGCTCGGAAATCGAGCGGGCACTCGCGGAAAATGGCGTGGACGCTCAAGGCTCGGACTCGACTCGGTTCGCCTATCGGCACCTGCGTGACCACGTGGCAGCCTGCGCGTTCTTCCTTTCGCGAGGTGGAATCGAGATCACGCCACCTCTCATCCCCACGCACTCACTCTCCTATTTCGGTCAGAACGTGCGGCGTCTGTATCTGACGGCGACGCTCCCTTCCCGGTACGAGTGCATTAGAACCTTCGGCGTAGACCGCGCGGATGTTGTATCACCATCCGGCAAGATCGGTGCGGCGCAGCGCCTGTTCGCTTTCGCTCAGGGCGACCTGAAGGAGACCGCCTACGACCAGACGCGAACGATGATTGACGGGCACAAAGCCTGCATCATCGTCCCGTCCAAGCACGCGGCGGAGAGATGGGAAGACATCGGGACAGTCTACGATAGCCGGACCGGGCACGCGGGTATCACCGCATTCGCCGACGCAACGGATACGCGCAAGTTGATCCTCGCGGGCATCTTTGACGGCATCGACCTCCCCGGAAAGGCGTGCAAAGTCTTGGTGCTGGACGGCATCCCGCGGGGCGCCTGCCTCCATGATCGGTTCGTAGAGGACCAGTTGGACTCGAAGAACTTCCGGCTCTCGCAGACAGCGGGACGATTGACGCAGGCAATCGGCCGGATATTCCGTAGCAACACCGACCATGGCGTGGTCATACTGGCCGACAAGGCGTTGCAGGGCTGGTTACGCCAGCCGGAGCACCTGGCGTACCTGTCTGAGTTACTCCAACAACAGGTGTTGCTCGGGGCGGCGATCCGCAGATCGCTCGACGAGAGTGGCGAGAAAGAAGGGGCGTACCCGGACCTCATGCTCAAGGTCATCCAAGGCCAGAAGGATTGGGACGACCTCTACAACGCCAAGCTCGCCGAGATCGCGACCGAGAAGCGGCCGAAAGAACCCTCGTGGGGCGACGGCGCGGCACGGAAGGAGTACGACGCCTGGATTCACCTGTGGGACGGTCGCCACCGTCCAGCCGCGGATGCCTTGAACGGACTCGGTAACGACCTGACCGAAAAGGACCGCGGGTTGGCGGCATGGCACTTCCATTGGTGCGGCGTGGCGCACCTTCTGGAGGGGGACAAACACGCAGCGGCCATCGCCTTCCAACAGGCCGCGAACCTGAAGGCGATGCTGGGCCGTCCCGCGCCATCCGGCGCCACAGCCGGAGCCGCGAGCCTGCCCCCGACGATATCACCACAGGCGAAGCGCTCGGTCGTTGCTGCGAAGGGTTCGCTCGAAACGGCGGCGAAGACCGTCCTGGAACGGTTGCAGGGAAACGGAGGGAAGAACGCGGAGGAGCACGAGCAGGCGCTGTGCGATCTCGGTTCACTGCTTGGGCTCGAATCCGGCAGACCGGAGAAGAAGGCCGACAAGAAGGGGCCGGATGTGACTTGGGCTTGCCCCGAGTCGAACGACGCTATCGGACTAGAGGCGAAGACCCAGAAGACGAAGCCCGTTGTCTACAAGAAGCGCGACATCGGCCAATCCCTCGATAGCCGCGAGTGGTTGAGGCAGAATTACGCTCAATCTAAGCATCAAATGTGGATGGTGGGCGACCTCGGTGACGTTGTGATGCAGGCGAATCCGCCTTCCGACCTGAAGGTGGTCACTCTGGAGTCGATGATCGAAGTGGCGCAGCGGCTTATCAACGTGGGGCGGCGGATCATCGTCCGTCCGTCAGGAGCGTCGTTGGAATCCGCGACCCAAGAAGCGTTCACCTATTACGGACTGCTCTGGCCGCAGGTCGCGGAATCCCTCGAGTACCGCATGGCTGTTGACCTCCAAGACAATGCCGTCAAGGATGATGAGGCCTGATTTTGAGAGCGGCGCGGCAAGCGCCCATCGCACTCCACCCTCGCGGTCCCAGGGACCTGCCAACCTTCTCTCGCGCGGTCGTGAGAGACGCCGCGTCGAAATTTGTGCGACTATCGACAATTCCCGCTTGACCCTGGCCGCCAACCGGCGATTATCAGATGGCACGGGCAACGGAGACCGATGATGGCAGAACCGGACGCACCGCCCTTCGTGGCGCATAGTGTTGCAAGCGACGATATCGAGGCGACGCTCACCGCGGAAGAGATGGCTGAGATCGATGCCCACGAACGCAAATATCACGAAAGGTTGGCCGATCTTAGCGAGATGGAGAAAAACGGCTGGAAGTCGGACGGCAACGGAGGACTTTGCCATCCCGATGATCCTGAGGTGAGCGTATGGTTTAATCCGTACACGCTCGACCTGTATCTGTCTCCCAAGTTCATCGAGCGCCTCAAAGCAATGCTTCCGCTGAAGCAGGAATAGCAGCGTTTGCCTCGGCCTTGCCACTTTCACGGTTTCACGGCCGCTCGTTACGCTGCTGGTACGAAGCGCAGCCAGAAAACCGCCCGGATTGATCGCAGAACCAGCGTTCTTTCGCTCTCCGGGGCATGATGATGGCGGGCATAGCGGGCCCCCGCTAGTTGAAGGGTCGTCGCGAAATCGCGCGGCCCGTGGGTTAACGCTGACCGCCGCCCGAGAGCCCGGGCGGCGTTCTTGTTTCTATCGCAAGGATTCACAGAGGGTTACCGCTCTGCTGCTCGCGAGTGCGTCTCTCGGCGCCGGCGTCTCGCGCGCCTGAATCGACCGCCGCCGACGCGCCGCCGACGCCCTCCGGCCGGAAGTCTCTGAGTCTCTGCGCATCGCCGACCGCGTGGTTAACGCGGTACATAACCGACCGGGCGGCGCTGTCTCGCGCTGCCATAACCCGTCACCAAGTCGCGAAAGAAAAGTCTCGGGTTATGTCGGTTGAGACATAACCCGGCGCAGTGGTATCGAAATTGCGACCGGCGGGTTATTGGCGCGTACCGGTTTTGAGGGCGAATCGTGACGCGGCACGGTGTCGAAACTGACGGATGCTCTGATCGTCGTGGCCCACATCATGCTCGTCTCCGCAACGAAACCGTTCGCGGCTCCATTGCAGCGCTTATCAAAGCTGGTCGACGTCGGCCTCGCGCTCACCCTCAGCGCGTAGCAAAGACGTCCTCGATCTCTTTGAGCAACACCCGGATGGGTAACTCGCGTTTGCCCGCCAGTGTCGTCCAACTAAGCGCGTCATTATTCTCAACTAGGGTTCGAAGCCTCCTGATCGCCATCAGAACCGTTGCGTGGTTCTTTCGGCCCATCCGTCGCCCGATCTCAGGGTAACTGAGCTGCGTATGCTTGCGAATCAAGTACATCGCCAGGCTGCGCGCAAGCGTCACTGTGCGGTCGCGTGACTGGGAGTGCAGTGCTTCCTGTGTCACGCCGAAGCGGGCCGCCACGAGTTGCGCGATTTCGGTGGGTTCTGGGGCGCGAGGGACGTCGTCGCCGTAGTCCTCAACGACCTTGCCCGCCATATCGAGGTTGATCTTCTGCCTGTGGAGCGACGCCATCGCCATGAGCTTGTAGAGCGCGCCCTCGAGCTCGCGGACATTCTGCGTGACGCGGTGCGCCAGGAACTCGAGCACGTCCTCCGGCAGTTCAGCATGTATTGCCGCGGCGCGGCGGCGCAGGATCTCGCGGCGGGTAGCGAAGTCGGGCGCGTCGATCTGGACGACAACTCCGCCCATGATCAGGTTGATGAGCCGCTCGGAAAGCTCGGCGATGGTACGCGGGTGGCGGTCGGAGGAAATCACAGTGGCCTTTCCGGTCACGTCGATGGCGCGCATGGTATGTAAGAACTCCTCCTGCGTCGCCTTCCTGTTAGCGAGGAACTGGATGTCATCGATCGCGAGCAGGTCGAGCTTGCGAAATCGGGCGCGGAACAGATCGATCTGGCCGGACTTCACCGCGTACACGAACTCATTGGTGAACTGCTCGCCTGAGATGTAACTCCAGTTCAGCCGCGGGTGCTGGCCTCGCACGGCGTTGCAGACACCCTGCAACAGATGCGTCTTGCCAACGCCGGACTTGCCATGCACGACCACCAGCCTGAAAATTCCGCCCGGCGCGCGGGCAAGCTCCATCGCGGCAGAGTAGGCGAGCTCGTTCGACGGACCGACGACGAAGGTCTCGAGGTCGCCGCGCAGCGCCGCCGCCGTGCGCCCGCCCTCAGGAGTTCCGCGCGCTCGTCGGGTTGTTGGGAGGTCGCCGCCGGCCTCGCGGCCTGTCACGCTGTCGGAGTGGGAAGCCACCCGCAAATCGATGCTTGGCTCAGCACCGATCACGTCCCGCGTCACGACGACCAACTCTTTCATGAAGTTGGCACTGATCCAACCGCTCACGAACGCGTTATCGATCGTAACTCTCAGCCGCCTGCCGCGTAGCTCGAAATCTGCTGTGTCGCCGAACCAGGTCCGGTACCGTTCTTCTCCAATGAGGCTCGAAAAGCGTTCCCGTATGGTCCTGACTTTCTCCGCGACTCCCGTCTCGCTGCGGAGCGCCTCAGGCGCCAGCGCGCTCGAAGGCAGGGGAGGTTTCATTTGCCGTCCGGACTCTATGACGCGCTCCTTACTCGACCGCACCGATTCGACAACCAATCTCGCGTCGTGAACGCCAAAGCGCGCGAAATCACCGGCCTTCACAGCCCACAGCAACCGCTCAGCTTGTTTTGGTGTTAGCTCCAGCGTGATTATCGTGCTGCCCCTGCGAATGTTCTTGATCGTGACGTTCGGAAGTTCCAGGAGGTCGGCCACCGCCCGCATGAGTGCCTCACGCTGTTCCGGCGGCAACTCTGAAGGCCTAATTTCGGGGAGGATCAACTCAATGTCGGCCGTTCGCCTGGCTGTTTCCACAGCCACGGACGGTCCGCTCCGCGGAGGCGCCGTGGTCACCTGATCATCGTTCGAGGTACAGTCGGCGATCGCCTGCACAGGTCCACTCTTTAGGAAATGGACCAAGTAGTTCGCGGGCGCGAGACAAGCATATTCCCGCCATTGCTTGGTCTCCTTTGAATCCTTCGCGTCGTCTGCGAGGTCGGACACGCCTCGGATCATGAAAAAACCCGGCTTGCTTGCTGCCTGGAAAGATGCCGCGGCAGCCCCACCGGCCTCCATCTCGACACCGATCAACTTGGGCCAATCTTCACGATACCTGTCGAGTAGCTGCTTGACGGCTATGACCTTGTCTCCTGTTGCGATAGTGCCGATGTGTCGCTTCGGATTTCCAACGCAGGGCCTAATTGCACGCACTCTTGCATGCCATCGCGTTTTCACATTCTTGGATGCGTTAAGCAGTCGGGCGTCGGCGCGATGGACGCTATAGCGAATCGATTTCCTTCGGGAAGTTGCTTTTGGAGTTCATAATCGACAATCTGATCGGCGATCAGAATGTCCCCGAGCGCTATCCCCTCCTCCGCAATGCCGCCTGCGATCCCGATCATCATTACATACCGTGGTTTCCAGAAGCGAATTGCGTCATTCGTCGCGTTGGCTGCTTCTACCCGGCCCATGTTCGGCAACGTCATCATGGCGAGCTCATATCGAGTCTTCGCTCCATCGGGCATTACGATTGGGAGCGTACAGCGCCAGTAGACCCTGGTATCCTCGTCCGTAGGGTTCTCCTTCCGAGGATTGGGCAGGAACCTAAGTGCGGCAGCGAGTTCCTCCTCCAGCGCGGTGATCACGATGAAATCGACGCGGTTTGTCGCCATCATCCTACCTTACAGCGCTCCGTCAAATCGGCCACCGCTGCGACAAGCTACCGCGGTCCGCCGCCTGCGACCCCGATACACTCAAGGACGGCTTCCCGATAGGTGGTGTCCATATGCACGTGTTCCCAGTTCTAGCGCGAGTCCGCGGTGCGTTCCCGAGATCGTCGGATCGATCATGTGGTCCTCCGGATCAGACATTCTAATCGCAAGCCAGCCCGGGTAACCAGCAGGATGCGCCCCAACCGGGCGCGCCGCTTTATCCGAAACCTCTCCGACATGCGCAGTCCGGGGCGGCGTACGTAAGGAGCAGACGACGCGGAGACTGCTCATGCCACCGAACCGCCTGCCTCATTGTTCGCGCGCCGAACGCCGCCAACAGGTCGCGTCGATTCTCGCACGTGGCGTCATTCGCTGGCGTCGGCACGCGAAGTCGACCGCGATCGTCGATGCTCAAGAATCTGCTCCCGGCGCCGAAAATCGCCTTGAGCTTTCCGGCAAGACGAGGCTCAGTGTGTCTGACGGTACCCGCGGGTTCACGATGCGGGCCGACGGAGACGACGCATGAAACTGAACCTCGTCAAGGAGCTGGCGGCGCTCGAGCAGATGACGGTCGGCCAGCTCCAGCAACGGTATGCCGACGTCTTCGGCGAGGCCGTGCGCAGCCGGCACAAGCAGTATCTGATCCGCCGCATCGCGTGGCGGCTCCAGGCAAACGCCGAGGGCGGGCTTTCCGAACGAGCGCTCCGGCGCGCGGAGGAACTCGCCGACGTAGCCGACGTTCGCGTCACGCCGCCACGGGGCGGAGTTTCTGCCAACCCGGGGGTGGCCGCGACGCGCCCCGACCCGCGTCTTCCGCCCGTCGGTGCCGCGATCACCCGCAAATACAAGGGGCGGACGCTCACGGTGACTGTGCTGGCCGACGGATTCGAGCACGCTGGCGACCGGTACCCGTCGCTCACGGCCGTGGCCAAGGCGATCACCGGCTCGCACATGAACGGGTTTCGCTTCTTCCAGATCGAGGGCAAGCCGTGAGCCGACGCCAGGCCAGCGTGAAAAAGCCGGCGACGCCGACGACGCGCTGCGCGATCTACACGCGCAAGAGCAGCGACGAGGGCCTCCAGCAGGAGTTCAACTCGCTCGACGCCCAGCGCGAGGCGGCCGAGGCCTACATCGCGAGTCAGAAGAACGAAGGCTGGCGTTGCCTGCCCGATCGGTATGACGATGGCGGCTTCACCGGCGGGAACACGGATCGACCGGCGCTCCAGCGCCTTCTGGCCGACATCGAGGCCGCCAAGGTCGACACGGTGGTCGTCTACAAGATTGACCGATTCAGCCGCTCGCTCGCCGACTTCATGCGGATGATGACGGTGTTCGAGCAACACGGCGTGGCCTTTGTCAGCGTCACGCAGGCGTTCGACACCAGCAGCTCAATGGGCCGGCTGACGCTCAACATCCTGTTGAGCTTCGCGCAGTTCGAACGTGAAATCATCGGCGAGCGCATCCGCGACAAGATCGCGGCGTCGCGTCAGCGCGGGAAGTGGACCGGCGGAACGCCGGTGCTGGGCTACGACGTGGACCGATCCGGCCCCAGCCCGAAGCTCGTCGTCAATCCAACCGAGGCCGCCCGCGTCCTCCAGATATTTGAGCTCTACCTCGAACTCGGCGCACTTCTGCCCGTCGTGGCGGAACTCGAGCGCCGCGGTTGGCTGAACAAGGCGTGGACGACGCGCGACGGTCGCAAGCGTGGCGGGTTGCAGTTCGACAAATGTCGGCTGCACGACCTGCTCACGAGCGTCGTCTACACCGGCAAGACCCGCCACAAGGACCAGGTGTACGTCGGCGAGCACGAGGCGATCGTCCCCGACAATGTCTTCGCCCGCGTCCAGCGACAACTCCAGCAGAACGGCCGGCGCGGAAATGCCGACCTTCGAAACAAACACGGCTCACTACTGCGCGGCATACTGTTCTGCAAAGCCTGCGATCGCGCGATGTCGCACACGTTCACGACCAGCGGGAACCAGCGCTATCGCTACTACGCCTGCACCAATGCGTCCAAACGCGGACGGGGCGCCTGCCCGAGCCGGTCCCTTCCGGCCGCCGAAATCGAGCGCGCCATCGTCGACCAGATTCGCTGCATTGCGAACGACCCCGGAGTCCTCCGTGAAACGCTCGCGCAGGCACGCGCGCAGACGGAGGCTGCCCTCCGCCGTCTCGCGGACGAGCGACGGGCGCTCGAACGCGCTCTGACCCGCCTCCAAGCCGACCTTCGCCGTGCGGCAACCACTGAACGAGGCGCCGGCGGCGTCGCGGCCAGGATCGCCGATCTGAACGACCAGGTACGCGACGCCGAACGTCGCGTGGTCGAAATCGACGCGAGCGTGGCCGAACTCCGGCGAGAACTGGTCAACGAGGCGGACGTCGCGGCCGCGTTCGCGGATTTCGACGGCCTCTGGGCGATGCTCAGCCCGCGCGAGCAAGCGCGAATTCTTCACCTGCTCGTTCGCCGCGTGGACTTCAACGGAGCCGACGCGACTATCGAGGTCTCGTTTCACGCGGCGGGGATCAAGGCGCTGGCCGACGGAAACGGCCTCGGCGCGGAGGAGGCGGCGTGATCACGGTGAAACGCAAGGTCAGGTTCGTCCGGCGCCCGGACAAGTCGCATGCGATCGTCGCAGCGGACGACTACCGGAAGCCGCCGGTCCCAGCGGGCCGAGTTCCTCGAGTTTCGCGGCTGATGGCGCTGGCGATCCACTTCGACCGGCTTATCCGTGAGGGCAAGGTCGCGGACCTATCAGAGCTGGCCCGACTTGCACACGTCACCCAGCCGCGGATGACGCAGATCATGAATCTGAACCACCTTGCGCCGGACATCCAAGAGCAACTCCTTTTCCTGCCAGCAGTTACCACCGGCCGCGGCGCTATCGGCGAACGCCATCTCCGACCGCTCGCGAGCGCCGTTTCGTGGAGCAAACAACGGCGTCAGTGGCGCTCGATCGCGGCCACCCCCATCCCGCGATAATGTCTGTGGACATAACCGCCGGGTCATGCTATGTTCACTGTTCAGTAGACGCGCACGGCTGTGCGTGGGCGTCGGAAAGTGGACAAGTATGAACTGCTTCCAGTTGATCAAAAGCGTGCTCGACGAGGCCTATGCCGAAATCCCGGGGAAGGTCGCGCAGAAGGACAGTGCGATAAACGCTCAATTGACCTCGCTCAGCGCGGAGTATTCGAACCTGCGAAAGAAGGGATGTCTCGACTACACCGACCCTGCACGCCGATTCGCGTATCTATTCGCGTACACAACGGCGCACGCAAACCTCGTGTACGGCCGAATCTGCGGTTCGAAGCAGCTTCGATCGGTTTTCGACCGCGACCAAGTGCTCGTGAGCTGCATCGGCGGAGGGCCGGGGAGCGACTTTCTCGGGTTATTGAAGTACTGCGAGCGCATGAACAAGAAGCCGGATGTTACGTGTCATCTGCTGGACCGTGATCCAGCTTGGGGCGAGTCGTGGAGCGATGTGGGACAAAAGGTCGGCGCCACGATGAAGCTCGCGACGCACTTCAACCCGTTCGACGTCACCGATCCGAAAAAGTGGATGGTCTTCAAGAAGCACTTTCAAGCCGACTTGTTCACGCTCATCTATTTCATGTCCGAGGTCTACGCCAAGCGATCTGAAGCTTCCGCGTATTTCGACACGCTGTTCTCCAGCATGAAAAAAGGCTCGTTCCTGCTCTTCGTCGACAACAACGCACCGTCGTTCTACGAGTGGTTTGACGCGTACGCGACTAAGTTCGGCCTGACCGTCCTGGAAAGTCAGGCTGCCGTCTCGAAGATGCCGCTCGATGAGGACAAGGACGATCTCAAACCGTATCTTGACAAGTTCCGGTGCCCAAAACTGACCAGCGACATTGCTTGGCGTGTCGTGCAGAAATGACCGGCGCATGATTATCTCGGCAAGCTACAAGACTGACATCCCGACGTTCTACGGCGAGTGGTTCATGAATCGCCTGCGCGCCGGGTACTGCAAGATGGTCAACCCGTACAACCGCACCGCGTATCGCGTGTCGTTAGATCGGGCGGAGGTCGACGGGATCGTCTTCTGGACGAAGAACCTGGGCCCATTTCTGCGCCACCTCCCCGAGGTTCGTACGCGCGGGTTTCCGTTCATCGTGCAGTACACAATCAACGGTTATCCGCGATCGCTCGAATACGCGGTCGTCGACGCCGCCCGAAGCGTGGATCACGTGCGCCGCGTGAGCGACGAATACGGCCGGCGGGTTTGCATCTGGCGCTACGACACCGTCGTCGTATCGACGGAGACGCCAGTAGATTTCCACCTGCGAAACTTCGAGTCGCTCGCCGCTGCGCTCCAGGGTGCCGTGGACGAGGTTGTAATCTCGTTCGTCCAGCTCTATCGGAAGACGCTGCGGAACATGAACTGGGCGGCCTCCGAATTTGGTTTTTCCTGGCGGGATCCATCCGAAGACGAGAAGCGCAAGCTGGCAGCCGACTTGGTCGCGATCGCCGCGTCGCGCGGGATGTGGCTCTCCGTGTGCTCACAGCGAAACTTCCTCGTCCCCGGCGCCAGCGACGCCAGATGCATCGATGCTGACCGGCTGGGTGACGTGGCCGGACAGCGGGTCAGGGCCGAACTCCGTGGCATGCGGAAGGAATGTGGTTGCTTCGCGTCACGGGATATCGGTGAGTACGACACATGCCCCCACGGTTGCGTGTACTGCTACGCGGTGCAAAATCGAGACCTGGCGCAGCGGCGATATCGTGAGCACCAGCCGCAATCGGAGTTTCTTTTTCAGCCGACCGGCGATGTAGTCGAGGCTGCGGACAAGACCCAGAGCGGGGTGACGCTGCCGCTCTTTGACCAGGGCTGGAAACAGGAAACATCCGGCGATAACGAGTGAACTGATCAATATCCAAGCGGCAACGTCTCTGAAAGAGACGCGCTTACGAAGTTGAGGCTCGTGATCTATTCCGGAACGTCTCGGCGGTCGTTCGGAGTGGAGAATCAAGTATGAAGATCTCGACGATCCTAGATCACATCGACAACGGCCACATGGCGCTTCCCGAGTTCCAGCGCGGCTACGTGTGGAACCGCGACCAGGTCCGCGGCCTGTTCGATTCGCTGTACCGTCGCCATCCGGTGGGCGGATTACTGGTGTGGGCGACTGAGTCGAAGACGGCGACGCATCGCGGAGAAGGTCCCTTGGCGGCGGGCGTGGTGAAGCTGCTGCTCGACGGACAGCAGCGCATGACGACACTCTACGGCGTCGTGCGTGGCAAGCCGCCGCAATTCTTCGACGGCCACGCGCAGGCCTTCACGGGGCTGCGATTCCATCTCGACTCCGAGGCCTTCGCGTTCTATCAGCCGCTGAAGATGCAGGACGACCCGCTTTGGATTGACCTCACCGAATTGATGCGCAAGGGCACAGCGGGGCTGGGCGAATACGTGGCGCGGCTGAGCCAGCACCCGGCGCACACCATGAAAGTGGGCGAGTACGTCGGCCGGTTGAGCAAGCTGCTGGGCATCGTGGACGTCGATCTGCACGTCGAGGAGGTCACCGGCGCCGACAAGTCGCTCGACATCGTGGTGGACATTTTCAACCGCGTGAACAGCGGCGGAACCAAGCTCTCAAAAGGCGATCTGGCGCTCGCGAAGATCTGCGCCGATTGGCCGGACGCGCGCGATGAGATGAAGAAGGCGCTGAAGGGCTGGGCGGCGAACGGATACCACTTCAACCTCGACTGGCTGCTGCGCTCCGTGAACACGGCCCTCACCGGCGAGGCCAAATTCAGCTTCCTGCACGACAAGACGTCTGAGCAGGTGCAGGACGGGCTGCGCCGGGCGACGAAGCGCATCGACACCTGCCTCAATTTGATCGGCGGGCGGCTCGGCCTGGATCACGACAAGGTGCTCTTCGGCCGCTTCGCCGTGCCCGTGATGGTGCGGTACCTCGACCAGCGCGGCGGATCGCTGGACGCGAAGGAGCGCGACAAGCTCCTGTTCTGGTTTGCGCAGGCGGGCATGTGGGGCCGCTTCTCGGGCTCGACCGAGTCGTATATCGACCAGGATCTGGCGGCGCTGGAGGGTGACGGCGATCCGGTCGAGCGGCTGCTGGAGCAGTTGCGACTCTGGCACGGCGGCCTCCGCGTGGAGCCGGGCAATTTCAGCGGCTGGAGCATGGGGGCGCGGTTTTATCCGGTGCTGTACCTGCTGACGCGAATGGGCGAGGCGCGCGACTGGGGAACGGGGCTTCCGCTCAAGGCGAACCTGCTCGGTAAGCACAGTCGGCTGGAAGAGCACCACATCTTTCCGAAGGCGCAGCTCTACAAGCGCAAATACAAGCGCCCGGAAGTGAACGCGCTCGCCAACTTCTGCTTCCAGACGAAGGCGACCAATCTCGACATTACCGATCGGCTGCCGGAGGAGTATTTCCCGGAGATCGAAGGCAGCCATCCCGGCGCGCTGGCCTCGCAGTGGATACCGATGGACGAAAAGCTCCTGAAGATCGAAAACTACCGCGATTTCCTTGAAGCCCGGCGCGAATTGCTGGCGGCCGAGTCAAACCGCAGGATGGCGGAACTGCTGCACGGCGATACGCGCTGGCTGGAAGGACCGATCAAGCCCGCCGCTGTGCCTGCGCCGGTTGCGATCGCCGGCGGAATCACCAGCGAGGCGGAGGAGGACGATCTGGCGGCGCTTAACGACTGGGTCGAAGAGCGGGGTCTGCCGCGCGGGCAGTTGGCTTTCGAGCACATGGATGCCGGCACTGGAGAGCCGAAGGCCGTATTCGATCTCGCATGGCCGGACGGCCTTCAGGAAGGGCTGAGTCAGCCCGTGGCCGTGCTGCTGAATGAAGGCGCGGACACGCTCGCCCTCGCCAGCAGCGCGGGGTTCCGATGTTTCACCGACATCGAGAGTTTCAAGCGGTACGTCGCGAAAGAGGTTCTTAGCGAGGTCGCGACGTCATGACACGAATGCACGCCGGCAGGGGCAACGGACCGACGGCCGCGCCACCGCGCAGTGGTGGCGCCGTCACTTTGAACCAACTCGAATCTCACCTTTGGGAGGCGGCCAACATCCTGCGCGGGTCGGTCGATGCGGCCGACTTCAAGACCTACGTGTTCCCGTTGCTGTTTTTCAAACGAATCTCCGACGTGTACGACGAGGAGTACGCCGCGGCGCTGGCTGAGTCCGGCGGCGACGAGGAATACGCCCAGTTTCCGCAAAACTACCGGTTCCAGGTGCCGAAGCGCTGCCACTGGCGCGATGTTCGCGTCGTCACGAGTAACGTCGGGCAGGCCCTTCAGAAGGCGATGCGCGGCATCGAGAAAGCGAATCCCGAGATCCTCTACGGCATCTTCGGCGACGCCGCGTGGACCAACAAGGAGCGGCTGTCGGACCCGCTGCTTCGCGACCTGATCGAACACTTTTCGCGCATCTCGCTCGGCAACGAAGCGGCCCAGGCCGATGTGCTCGGCCAGTCGTACGAATACCTGATCAAGAAATTCGCCGACGCAACTAACAAGAAGGCGGGCGAGTTCTACACGCCACGCGCGGTCGTTCGATTGCTGGTCAACATCTTGGACCCGAAAGAGGGCGAGTCGATTTACGATCCGGCCTGCGGCACGGGCGGCATGCTGCTCGAAGCCGTCCACCACGTTCGCGACAACCACGGCGACGATCGGACGCTCTGGGGGAAGCTGTTCGGGCAGGAGAAGAATCTCACTACGTCCGCAATCGCACGGATGAACCTGTTCCTGCACGGCGCGTCCGACTTCCAGATCGTGCGCGGCGACACGCTCCGTCAGCCGGCGTTCTTCTCAGGCGACAACCTGGCTACGTTCGACTGCGTCATCGCCAATCCGCCGTTCTCGCTCGAAAAATGGGGCGACGATGTCTGGGCGAGCGACCCTTATGGCCGCAACTTCGCGGGAATGCCGCCGGCGAAGAGCGGCGACTACGCTTGGGTGCAGCACATGATCAAGTCGATGGCGCCGGCGACCGGGCGCATGGCGGTCGTGTTGCCACACGGCGCGCTCTTTCGTATGGGGAAGGAAGGCGAAATTCGGCGGAAGATCCTTCAGATGGACATCCTCGACGCCGTCATCGGGCTCGGGCCGAATCTCTTCTACGGCACGGGGCTGGCGGCGTGCATCCTCGTTCTGCGCCAGCGCAAGAAGCGCGACCGGAAGAAGAAGGTGCTGATTCTCGACGCGTCACGGGAGTTCAAGACCGGGCGCGCCCAAAACGAGCTACTTCCGGCGCACGTCGAACGTATTCACGGCTGGTACAGCGACTACCAGGACGTCGCGGGCGTTGCGCGCGTCGTCTCACTCGACGACATCGCATCCAATGATCACAACCTCAACATCCCGCGCTACGTCGAACGGAAGAACGACCAGCCGGTTCTCACTGTGGAACAGGCGATGGCGCAGCTACGCGAGAGCGCCGCGGCGGCATTCGCCGCGGAGGACAAGCTTATCGAGATTCTGAAACAAGAGGGGCTGCTGGCGTGAGCATGCGGATTTCGCAACAGCAGCTGGAGTCGTATCTGTGGGGCGCCGCGACGCTTTTGCGCGGCACCATTGATGCCGGCGACTACAAGCAGTTCATCTTCCCGTTGCTCTTCTTCAAGAGACTCTGCGACGTCTTCGACGAGGAAACGCAGGCCGCGCTGAAGGAATCCGGCGGCGACAAGCGTTACGCTGCGGGCCGCGAGCAGCACCGGTTTCAGATTCCGGCCGATGCCCATTGGCGCCAAGTTCGCAAAGAGGCGAAGAATGTCGGCGCGGCGCTGCAAACAGCGATGCGAACCATCGAAACCGCCAACGCGGACAAGCTCTTCGGCATCTTCGGTGACGCCCAGTGGACGAACAAAGATCGCCTTTCCGATGCAATGCTGCGCGACCTGATCGAGCATTTCTCGTCGCTGGAACTGACGGTTGCGAACCTGCCCGAAGACGAGCTCGGCAACGGCTACGAGTACTTGATCAAGAAATTCGCCGATGATTCGGGTCACACGGCCGCGGAGTTCTACACAAACCGCACCGTCGTGCATCTCATGACCGAGATCCTACAGCCACAGCCGGGTGATGCGATCTATGACCCAACCTGCGGCTCCGGCGGCATGCTGCTTTCCTGTGTCGCCCACCTGCGGCGTAACGAACAGGAATGGCGCAACGTCCGCCTGTACGGCCAGGAACGCAACCTGATGACCTCGTCGATCGCCCGGATGAACTGCTTCCTGCATGGGCTCGAGGACTTTCAGATCGTTCGCGGCGACACGCTGTCCGACCCGAAGCTGGTCCGCGGCGATCGGCTGATGCAGTTTGACGTTGCGCTCGCAAATCCGCCGTACTCGATCAAGCAGTGGGATCGTGATGCGTTCGGGTCGGACCCCTGGGGCCGCAACTTGTACGGCACGCCGCCACAAGGGCGGGCCGACTACGCGTTCTGGCAGCACATCCTGTGCAGCCTGAAGCCGAAGACCGGGCGCTGCGCAATCCTCTTCCCGCATGGCGTGCTGTTCCGCCAGGAAGAAGCCGACATGCGGCGCAAGCTCGTCGACGCTGACCTGATCGACTGCGTGATCGGCCTCGGCCCGAATCTCTTCTACAACTCGCCGATGGAGGCGTGCGTCGTCATTTGCCGTACCGCCAAGCCGAAGGCTCGAAGGGGCCGCATTCTCTTTATCAACGCCGTCGACGAAGTGACGCGCGAGCGAGCTCAGAGCTTTCTGACGGACGAGCACATCGCGCGCATCGTCGGCGCGTACAAAGGCTTCAAGGACGAAGGCGGGTTCACGCGTGCTGCGGCGCTGGAGGCAATTCGGGCCAAGGACGCGAACCTGAGCATCCCGCTGTACGTGGCGCCGGTGACAAATGGCAATGGCCCGCGCAACGACAAAAATGGGGACATGCTTCCCGCTGCGCTGTCCGCGTGGCTAACGAGCGTTCGTGAAGTACGAACATCACTGAAGGACCTTCTTGCACAGGTTGCCGCAGGGAGGCGTGGGGCCGGGAACAGGGCTACTTCTCTCGATCGACTCCGGCCCAACGCTGACTCGGCGAAGTTGCCGATGCTCAGCCGTAAGGGCTGGTCGCGCGCTCGATTCGGTGACATGGTGGAAAACGTCAACGAGCGCGTTGAGCCGGCGGATGCCGCGGAGGAGATTTACGTGGGGCTCGATGACCTCGACTCAGGCAGTCTGCACATTCGCCGTTGGGGAAAAGGCAGCGACGTCATAGGCACCAAGCTGCGGTTCCGCAAGGGAGACATTATTTTCGGGCGTCGCCGCGCGTATCAACGCAAGCTGGCGGTGGCAGACGTGGACGGGATCTGCTCGGCACATGCGATGGTTGTGCGGGCCAAGCCCGACAAGGTGCTACCCGAGTTTCTTCCGTTCTTGATGATGAGCGACAAGTTCATGAATCGGGCCGTCGAGATTTCGATCGGCTCGCTCTCGCCCACGATCAATTGGACAACCATGAAGTTGGAGGAGTTCGACCTTCCGCCACTCGACCAACAGCGCCGCCTTGCCGACGTTCTCGGAGCACTGGACGACGCGAATGAACAGTATCAACAAACCACTGAAGCGGTGCAGCGAAGTCGCTCTGCGTGTATTGACGAGCATTTCACTGAATCCCTGCGACGCGCGGATAGCGCACGACTTGTGGAGCGCGCCGACATCGTCTACGGCATTACGCTCGGTGGATACCGCAGTAGCTTGCCTATTGAGAAGCGCTACTTGCGTGTTGCAAACGTCGGCCGCGAACGATTCGACCTGGATGAGGTAAAGACAATCAAATGTACGGAAGATGAGTCTTTGAAGTTCGCTTTGCAGCGAGGTGACGTGCTCATTGTAGAAGGTCATGCAAGCGTGGACGAGATTGGGCGCAGCGCTGTCTGGCTTGCAGAGCAGGACGGCGTTCTTCACCAAAACCATCTCATTCGCGCTCGCTGTTCACCGCAGCTCGTGCCAGAGTATCTGAACCTGTACGTGAACAGTGCCGTAGGCCGAAACTACTTTCGAAGTCGAGCAAAAAGCTCGAGTGGGCTTAACACTATAAATTCGACCGTAGTAAAGGAGTTCCCCGTACCGCTGGAAGACGTCGCACAGCAGTCAGAACTCGTGCAGCGTGTTCGGCGATTCGACGTCACATTAACGACTATGGTCGAGAGCATGTTACGGCTTCGCCAGACCCTCACTGGGATTCTAAATACGGTGGTTGCATGACATTCACCGAATCAAACACTGTCGAGCAGATGATTCTCGATGCCGCAAGTGTAAGCGGGAGCGCGGGATCGTCCTGGGCATACTGTCCGGGCGTCGAGCTGCCGCGCCAGCGCAGCGACGTGATGGTAGAGCCGTGGTTGCGGGAGGCGCTGATTCGGCTCAACCCCGAGATCGCGGCGCAGCCGGACCGAGCAGACGAAGTCATCTACAACCTGCGGGCCTGCATTCTGTCGGTCCAGGCGGACGGCGTCGTGCGGGCAAACGAGAACTTCATGGCCTGGCTGCGCGGCGAAAAGACGATGCCGTTCGGCCCCCACGGCGAGCACGTTTCCATCCGGTTGATCGACGCTGCCAAGCCCGCCAACAATCGCCTGACGGTGTGCAACCAATGGACGTATCAGGCCGGCGCCGTCGAGAAGCGCTTCGACGTGGTATTTCTGGTCAACGGCCTGCCGCTGGTCATCGGTGAGGCGAAGACGCCCACGCGCAGCTCTGTGACGTGGTTCGATGGCGCGTTCCAGATCAACGAGATCTATGAAAAGCAGGTTCCGGCCATGTTCGTGCCGAACGTGTACTCGTTCGCCACGGAGGGGCGGGTGTTTCGCTACGGCTCCGTTCGCATGCCGATTGAAATGTGGGGGCCCTGGCGGGACGAGGAGAATCAGGAAGAGGGGCAGCTTCATCACGTCCGAGCCTCGGTCGCGAGCATGCTCAAGCCCGAGGTCGTGCTCGACATCCTGCAGAACTTCACGCTCTTCGCCACGGACAAGAAGCACCGCCGGATCAAGATCATCGGGCGCTATCAGCAGTATTTCACGACGAACCAGATCGTCGACCGCGTCGTCAAGGGTTACCCGAAGAAGGGCCTGATCTGGCACTTTCAGGGCAGCGGCAAGTCGCTGTTGATGGTTTTTGCGGCTCAGAAACTCCGCATGCACCCCAAACTGGGCAATCCGACCGTGATGATCGTCGTGGATCGCATCGACCTGGACACGCAGATCACGGCCACGTTCAACGCCGCCGACGTTCCGAACATGGTCGGCGTGGCCACGCGGCAGGAACTGCAGACCCTGCTGGCGCAGGATGTCCGCAAGGTGCTGATCACGACGATCCACAAGTTCGGCGAGGCGGGCGGGAAGCTGAATGAGCGTTCCAACATCATCGTGATGGTCGACGAAGCGCATCGCACACAGGAAGGCGATCTCGGTCGGAAGATGCGCGAGGCGCTGCCGAACGCTTTCCTTTTCGGCCTGACGGGCACGCCAATCAACCGGGCCGACAAGAACACGTTCTGGGCGTTCGGCGCGGACGAGGACACGAAGGGCTACATGAGCCGCTACTCGTTCCAGGAGTCGATTCGCGACAAAGCCACGCTGCCGCTTCACTTCGAGGCGCCGGAAGTGAAGCTGAAGATCGACAAGGCGGCGATCGATGAGGCGTATCAGCAGATCACCGGCGACCTCAGTGAGCAGGATCGCGACGACCTCGCCAAGCGCGCCGCCAAGATGGCTGTGCTGGTGAAGAACCCCGAGCGTGTCCGCGCTGTCGTGTCGCACATCGTCAAGCACTTCCAGGCCAAGGTGGAGCCGAACGGCTTCAAGGCGCAGGTCGTGGTGTTCGATCGTGAATGCTGCGTGCTGTACAAGGCGATCATGGACGAGCTGGTCGGCCCCGACGCCAGCGCCATCGTGATGACGTCGGCGCAGGGCGACCCGCCGGAGTGGAAGCAGCACGTGCGCGACAAGGATGCGGAAGAGAAACTGCTGGATCGGTTCCGCGACCCGGCCGACCCGCTGAAGTACGTGATCGTCACGAGCAAGTTGCTGACAGGCTTTGACGCACCGATCCTGCAGGTGATGTACCTCGACAAACCGATGAAGGATCACAACCTGCTGCAGGCGATCTGTCGCACCAACCGCACCTTTGGCCAGGAGAAAACGCACGGGCTGATCGTCGATTACATCGGCATTTTCGACGACGTGGCCCGCGCCCTCGATTTCGATGAGAAGGCCGTCCAGCAGGTGGTGTCCAACATCGACGAACTGCGGAAGGCGCTGCCGCTTCAAGTGCAAAAGTGCCTGGCGTTTTTCGTCGGCATTGACCGCAGCGTAGGCGGATACGAGGGATTGATGGCGGCGCAGCAGTGCCTGCCGAACAACGACAAGCGTGACAAGTACGCCGCGGAGTATTCGGTCCTCGGGACGATCTGGGAGGCGCTTTCGCCTGACCCGGTGCTCAGTCCATACGAGAAAGACTACCGCTGGCTGACCCAGGTTTACGAATCCGTGAAGCCGCCGAGCGGCAACGGCAAGCTGCTCTGGCACGCGCTCGGTGCGAAGACGGTCGAGCTAATCAACGAAAACGTACACGTCGAATCGGTGCGTGACGATGTGGAGACGCTCGTGATGGATGCGCAAGTGCTCGAACAGATCCTCAAGGACGCGGAGCCGGAGAAAAAAGCGCGCGAGATCGAGATCAAACTGATCGCGCGACTGCGAAAGCACCTGGGCAACCCCAAGTTCACGGCGCTGGGGGAGCGACTGGAGAAGGTGAAAGAGCGTCACGAACAGGGCTTCCTCACGAGCCTGGAGTTCCTGAAGGCGATGCTGGAGATCGCCAAGGAAGTCGTGGAAGCCGAGAAGGCCGTCGATCCGGTCGAAGATCGCGATCGGGCGAAGGAAGCGCTGACCGAACTGTTCAAGGAGGCGAAGGGCGCCAACACGCCCGTCATCGTCGAGCGCATCGTCACGGACATCGACGACATCGTGAAAAAGGTGCGGTTCCCGGATTGGCAGCATACGAGCCAGGGCGAACGGCTCGTGCAGAAAGAGCTGCGGCGCACGCTGCTCAAATACAAGCTGCACACGGACCAGGAGCTGTTTGACAAGGCGTACGAGTACATCCGGCAGTATTACTGAGGTGCGGCCGGAGCGGAGCGTTTCGGATGATTAACAAGGGTTACCTCGAGGTAGACGCAGGATGACGCCGCCTCGAGTTGATGGTGGAACGAGAGACCGCAAATGAGCCAGGACGGCAAGACATTCGGTCAGGTGTTGCGTGAGCGAAGGGTCGCAAAGGGATTCAGTCTGCGAAAATTCGCCGAGATGGTGGGCGTGAGCCCGACGTATCTGTCGCAGGTAGAGCAGAACAAGGTCGAAAAGCCGCCGACTGCTGAGCGCGTGCGACGCATGGCGGAGCTGCTGGGCGAAAACGTCGATGAACTCAGCGCGCTGGCGGGACGTATGGCGGAGGACATTCAGGGCATCATCAAGCAACAGCCGACGCAGATGCCTGAACTGTTGCGCGAGGCGAGCGGGCTTACTCCTGAGCAGCTCAAGAAGTTCATTGCGAGCATGCGTCGGGCGAAGGAGAAGGATCAATAGCCATGAGCCCACGCGTTGCGGTCGCGCGAGACGACGTTCCATATCTTCCAAAGCAGCACATCGAGCGAGAGGCGGAGCTCGTTCTGGCTGAGTACGCTGAGTCGCACCGCGCCGTGACCGCGCCGCCGGTGCCGATCGACGAGATCGTCGAGATGCATCTGAAGTTGGTGGTCGAAATGATCACCATGCGAGACCTGTCTCCATTCGGAGACGTACACGGCGCCATCTGGATGCGCGAACGAAAGGTCGGCGTTGATACCAGCCTCGATCCGGCGGTCAACCCGCGCAAACGCGGCCGCTATCACTTCACGCTCGCGCACGAAGCCGGCCACTGGCGGCTCCACCGCAAGTACTACCTCGAGGACGTCGCACAGGGGCGACTCTTCGGCGACGACCTCGCCAAGCCCGTGTACGTCTGCCGATCCGGCGACACGAAACCCGTGGAATGGCAGGCAAACCAATTCGCTGCCAACCTGCTCATGCCGAGGAAGATGGTTTACTCGGCCTGGGAGAACTGGCGCGGAAATCCCCACACCGTCGCCGTCGCTGAGGTTCGGCACGAGCGCGCCGGCGCCGCGGGCATGGCCGACGAGGACGTCATGGAAGAGTTCTGCCGGCCGCTGGCAGGCACGTTTCAGGTGTCGCCAGAGGCGATGCGCATTCGCCTGAACGAACTAGAACTGCTCGTGAAAACCAAAACCGGATCGCTGTTCGGATAACAGCGCTGTTTTTTTCGACCGGGTGTTTGCTGTTTACGGTACATGGACATCAGGAGAACGACTGAATGGCAAAGCACTTTGACCCGCGGAAGATTCTCAAGCAGATCTCCAACCAGTTGCTCAAGCAGTTCTTCACCGAGCGCGGCGAGCTTCTCGACATCCCCTGGGACGAGCTCACCGAAACCAAGATCGAACCCATCTTCGAGCGTTGGCAGAACCTGACGGAGGCGCAGCGCACCGACGTGCAGTTGATCCTGCAGCACGTCAATGAACTGGCCGACGACCGCGGTCTCAGCGTCCTCGCCGAAGAGATCGGTTCGCGTTTTCCCGATCGCGTGGCGGAGGTCACCGCGTGGGAGGCCCGCGCCGACAAGGTGATGTGGGCCTACCTCAATGTGCGCGAGGCGTTCGACGAGGCGGCGATGTTCGCGAGCGCCGATGCGCTTGCGGCCGGACGCTACTGGATCAAGCGGAACGGATTGCCCAAAACGGCGATCACTGTTTCGCCGAAGATGAAGTCCGATCTCGGCGCCGCGATGACGGGCTTCTACTGGCCCAATCAGATGCGCGGCCTGCACTGCGCGGTCGAGCACTACCGCCGGGCCAGCGGCGCCGAGTACTTTTTCGCCTACCTGGACGACTATCCGGACCACCAATTGGTGTTCGAGGACAGCGGGCAGATCGTGAAACGCTCGGACCGGTACGCGTTCGAGAACGTGTTCGTCTTCAGCCCTGCTGACGGTTCGTTGGAGTTCTTCGTTCGCGGCGGGAAGAAGGTGTACCAGCCGTTGCAGGTTGCGTTCTGCCGTGCGGTTCTCGGTGCCGACGTCGATCCCACCGATCCGCTGAAGCCGGCGTACCGGCTCGACCACCTGCTCGACCCGAACTTCCAGCTGCGCGCGGACCCTGGAGACCGCATCGCGGAAGCGCGGATCGTCCGGATGCGACTCGAACCCAAGGCGGCGCCGCTCAGCTACATCGAGCTGAAGGCTGACCTCAAGGGTCACGCCTCCGAGATCCATCAGATGATCGCGCACTACCTGAACGAGCAGAACGCGTCGGCATCCCGCATGCGCGTCGGGCAGGTTGGCTTCCGAATCACGTTCATGAGCGATGGTCGCGCCAAGCCGAAAACGCTGCCGTTCAACGTGAGCCTGCCGAGCTCATGTGACCTGAAGAGCAAGACGGACGAGATGCGCACGATCGGTGAGCGCTGCCTCAAACTCTGGGGGATCGTCAATGAATGACCCGCTGGAAGTCATCTGGTCGTGTTTCGACGCACCGTCTGTGGCGTTCGCGGCGGAGGAGACCTCGCGCTGGCCGGCAGGCGCGCTTGAACGCTTGATCGCGCTCGGCGTCATTTGTGACGCAGAGCCGGCACAGCACGCCGTCTGTCCGAACTGCCCCGACCATCACGTCGAGAAAGTGCTTTTCCGTACTGGCCCGAATGGAGTGCGATATTTCGTCCCTTGCCCAGAGACTCTGCGAGTTGAGGTACCAGTCCAGCAGCTCCGCCGCTGGACGATCGACTTCGACGCCGTTGCGAGCATGGCGTCAGGCGCGATTGTGGAATCTGGTCGCTGCACTTCGATCGTTGCGGGGCGACTCTGGCGGCTTGGCCGCGTGAATTGGCAGGGGTCGCATCGGGACGTCGTCTTGGTGCGCGGGTTGATGTGGCCCGACGGCGCACAGCTCGCTCCGCGCATCGACGGCACCGGGCGCGCGATCTTGGTTGTCGCCGACCGCGTCCCGCCTCGGCAGTTCTGGCCGGACCTACCGCCGCCCGTTGTGGCGCTCTCGGCGATAGCTCGGTCGTCGGATGCTGCGATCTTGATCGATCGCGCGGACATCGTTGCGACAGTCCAGGAGGTTGATGCCGCAAATCGGCAGGTTCGCCCGCTCGCGCTGACGCCGAAGCAGCAGAAGCAGGTGTTCCGATCCGCAGCTGCCGACGTTCTCAAGTCTGCCGTCAAGGACGAGGACTTCGTAAGCGCATATCGCGAACACGGCAGCTATCGCAAAGCCGCAAAGGCACTGAGTGAACGTCTCGGTGTGACCGTCTCGAAGGACGCGGTACAGCGCGCAGTCGCGAGCGCTGGCGGAATCGAGGCTGTGAAGTCCGACGACAGCAGTGAATCCGTTCAACGCACTGTCGCGTCGCAGCGCCACGACAGGCAGAGGAAATTCGCATCCCCATCGCAACCCCCTGATTTGGAGTGACTTGCGCGCTTCAGCGAAGCGCGGGCAAGCACTGATCCAATCGCCAATTCCGCGACACCAGAGCCGGCGGGTGAGGCCGTGAGGCCATAACCCGGCGGTCACCAGTCGCGCCTGTGCCGGCGAATTTGCGGCGCGTGCCGCAGCACAGCGATTCCGCGCGCATCGGATTCTGATCGTATCTGGGTGCATGCCTCCGGCCGCCGGAGGTCTCAATGGGTCGCGCACCCGCCCGCAATGCCGTTTTCACGCCGTACGCCGAAGAAGTCATCAAGCACAAGGCCCGCCAACTCGCCCGCCGCACCGACTTGTGCCGGTTGGACGAGGATGACTTCGCCCAGGAAATGCGGCGTCACCTGCTCAGCCGCTTCCACCATTTCGATCCGAAGCGCTCGTGCTACAGCACGTTTGTCGCCCGCGTAGTCGATTCGTGGATCGCGTCCCTGCTGCGTGAGCGGCGGCGCCAAAAGCGCGCCGCAGCCCGCCACGCGATGTCGCTCGAGGGGTCGCGCGTTTTCACCGGCGGCGTGAACACGACGCTGCGCGACGCGCTCAGCTCCGAGAACGTGCCCGGCCGCACCGACGCACAACCCGACGACGAGATCAGTCGCCAAGAGTTGATCGCCGCCGTGGCGCGGGTCGTCAGCGCGCTCCCGCCGCTGCTGCGCGACATCTGCTCCCGCCTCCCCGACCAGAGCGACGTCGCCATCAAGCGCGAATTGAAGCTCTCTCGACGCCAGTTCGAGAGCGCCAAGGCTCGCATTCGCCAAACCTTCGCGGACGCGCGGCTGGGGAATCCGGCGGACACGTCGGCGCAGGACGGCGTACGTAACGAGCGGAGGCCGCGTGGCCTCGATCGCACGGAGAACGGCGAATGACCCCCAATGTGTACCGCTTCGAGTTCGAACGATCGGTTCCGATCGAAGAGGCGGAGATGTCGCTGCATCTGGCGCTCTTCGCCGTTGAGGGCCTGTTCGGCGAGGCGCGCGTCCGGCTGGACGCCAGCTACCACGTCGTTGAGCCCTGCAGCGCGATCGTCGTCGATGCAACGACCGAAGTCGGCGCCGCTGTCGTCCGCGTGTTCACCAGCCTGCTGCTGCACGAATTCGGCGGAGACGGTTTCAGCGTCCGTCGCGCTGAGCCCGCGCCGCCGGCGGCCGTGGAGGGCAAGGCGGCGTGAGCGATTCACCGGCGAGTTTCCCAGAACTCCGCACCTTCGACGAGCCCGTACCGCTCGTGCGGCTGGGTCAGGGCGATTACACGCGGGATATATGCCACGCCGATCTTGGCGGCACCGCGGCGCGCTGCACGAAAGCCGTGCTCACGTTTTCGGCGCTGAATACGTTTCGCAACTGCCCGCGGAAGTACAAGCACCGCTACGTCGATCATCTCCAGCCGCGCGAGAAGCCTGAAAACTTGTCGTTCGGCAGCGTCATCCACGGCGCGCTGGAGCGTTGGTATCGCTTGACCGGCGACGCCAACCGACTGTGGAAGGTGCTCGATTTCATCGACGCACAGTTCCCGCAGCGCGGCTCCGATCCCGTCCAGAAAGACCGCTGGCACCGGGCGCGGGCCATGCTTGTCGGATACGCGGCGCGCTACCCGACCGAGAACTTCGAGGTCGTTGAGATTGAGAAGGTCTTCCACGGTGAGATTCGCAACCCCGACACCGGCCGCCCGAGCCAGACGTTTGTCATGTCCGGCAAGGCGGACGGCATCGTGCGGCTCGACGGTGAGCTGTACCTGCTCGAGCACAAGACCGCACGCTCGATCGACGCGAATTACCTGGACAAACTGTGGACCGACACGCAAATCGCGCTCTACAGCTATTACCTGCGCCAGGTCGGCTATCCGATTGTGGGCGTCCTCTACAACGTGCTGCTGAAGACGCGCCTGAAGCAGCGCGAGGGTGAATCGCAGGAAGAATACGAAGCGCGACGTGCCGAGTTGGCCGCGAAGAACAAGAGCGGCAAATCGACGGCGCAGCGGCAACTCCCCGAGACCGACGAGGAATTCCAAGCCCGCCTGGCCGAGTGGTACGCCAAGCCCGAGGCGTTCCACCGCGAACGCATCTATCTCTCCGAAGACCGCCTGGCGATGTTGCAGGAGGAAGTCTGGGAGATCACGCAGCAGTATCTCGATGCGCGGCGCCGCGGGAAGTGGTTGCTGAACACGTCGAACTGCTTCGCCTACGACCGGCCGTGTGAGTACCTGCCGTACTGCCAGTCCAACTTCAACCCCAACGTGCGCGACAACCTGTTCGAGATCGCCCCGCCGCACGAAGAGCTCGCGGTCGGCGCCGCGAGCGAGGCCGAGTCCACGTTTTGAAGGAGCACCCCATGCCCGTCACACTGCCTACCGATCGCACGAAACCCGCTGCGGACCTGTCGCAGCAGACGATCCTGGCGTACGGCCCACCGAAAATCGGCAAGAGCACGTTCGCGAGCCGGTTTCCCGAGGTGCTGTTTTTCGAGTGCGAACCGGGCCTCAACCAGCTCGAAGTGTTCAAGATTCCGACCTACACCTGGGAGGATTTCCTGGCGGCGTGCAAATTGGTCGCCGCCGGCAACCACCGCTTCAAGACCATCGTCATCGACACGGTCGACAACGCCTTCAAGTACTGCTCGGACCACGTCTGCGGCAAGAACAGCATCGAGTACGAGGGCGACATGGCCCACGGCAAGGGCTGGGCGCTCGTGAAGAACGAGTGGCACCGCGTGCTGACGCGTCTGGCCAGCCTGCCCTATGGGCTGATTCTCATCTCGCACGCGCAGGACAAGACGGTCGAGACGCGGACCGGCCAGTACACGAAAACGCAGCCCAGCCTGCCGGATCGGGCGCGCGGCGTTGTGCTCGGTCTGGTGGACATGATCCTCTTCTGCGACGCGACGGCGCGCAAGGACGCGGACAGCAACCTCACCGTCGAGCGCGTCATCCGCACCAAGCCGCACCCAACGTACGAAGCCGGCGATCGCACGGGCCGCCTGCCCGAGCTGTTGCCGCTGGATTTCGACGCCTTTTTCGCAGCGTTCACTTCCGCAGCGCCCGGAGGTCGTCCCGGAGCCGGGCCGGCGAGCGGCAACAACGGTCATCCGGGCAGCACCCAGAACCAGAAGGTGAAATCATGACTGACTCTGGCACCGCTTTCGATCCGCAGGCCCCGTCGCCTTATGCGGCGCCGCCGGACCTCAGCGCGTTCGACGATGAGTACGGAACCGTGCAGCCGGCGGACAGCGACGAAGTCCCCGACGGCAAGTATCAGGCGCGCGTGCATGCGGTGAAGCTTGATCGCAGCCAAAAGGGCGACCCGATGCTCAAGTGGGATCTGATCGTCCTTTCTGGTCAGCACACGGGCCGCCACATCTTCAAGAACGCGGTGATCACGCAGGCCTCGCTGCCGTTCGTGAAGGGCGACCTGAAGACGCTCGGGCTGGAGCTGCCGAAGCTCAGTGAGCTGCCCAATCATCTGGACCAGCTGCTTGATCACGCGCTGGAGGTCACGAAGCGCACCAAGGGCGAGTACACGAACGTGTACTTCAATAAGCGCATTCAGGTGCCCGCGGGCGAACCGATCCCCAGCGGCGCGACCCCCTTCTAGCCGGCGCTGACAACCTTGCACCCGAACGGATTTGGGTGCGGCCGGGGCGGGATGGCGTAGCCCGTCGGCTTCACATGCTCGGAGATCGCCGGCTCCGGGCTGCCGCCGGGCTCAGACTGCCCGTGCCCGCCTCGGCTTCTTTCTCTCGCAGGGATGAGCACCCCGATGGACTTCCGCATCGTGATCGATACGCGTGAGCAGGAGCCGTACGGCTTCACCTGTGGCGTCGTTCGCCGCGCGCTGCCTGCCGGTGATTACTCGGCAGACGAATACGAGGATGTCGTCGCAGTCGAGCGCAAGAGCCTGTCAGACTTCGCGCGGACCACCATTCACGAGTTCGCGCGCTTCGCCGCCGAATTGGATCAGCTCGCGCATCTGCCGCACGCCTGCATCGTGGTCGAGGCCGACCTTGATCACGTCCTGCGCGGTCTGGCCGGTGAGGCCTTGCGCGGGGTTTCACCCGAGTCGCTGCTCGGCGCCGCCGTTCACATCCAGGTGCGCTTCGGCGTACCGGTGATCTGGTGCGGATCGCGGCAGGCCGCGTGCGCGTTCACGGATGCGTTTCTGCGCATGGCCGTGCGCGAGACCTCCGCCCGGCGGCTCGCCGCGGAGATGCGCCATGCCTGAGACGATCCTCGGCACGATTCAGAAGACCTATCACAGCAGCCCGGGCTTCTCGGCTGGCGTGCTGACGGCGGACGACGGTCGCACTGTGCGGTTTGCGGGAAAGTTCTGCGCCAACGATGGCGACGTCGTGGCGCTGGTCGGCCACTGGAAGCACGATGCCAAGTACGGCCGCCAGTTCGTCGTCGAGTCGCTGTCGTACGAGCTGCCTGAGACCAGCGAAGGTCTCGTGAACTACCTCGCCAAGCACCCGGCGTTCACGGGCATTGGTGAGTCCACCGCGCGGCGGATCGTGATATACGCCGCCAGCGCCGCCAATCTCGACGGCATCATCCGCCAGGACGTCGACGAACTGCATCGGGCCTTGCGCGTCCCGCGCGCGACACTGGAATCGCTGCGTGAGGCCTGGATCGCCAACAGCTCCGAAAACGAGGTCCGCGCTTACCTGTCGGGCTTCGGCCTCACCGCTCACCAAGTCGAGACGCTGCTCGAGAAGTTCGGCAACAGCATCGTTGGCGTGCTCCGCAGCGATCCCTACCAACTCATTCAGCACGTGCGCGGCTACGGCTTCAAGAAGGTTGACAAGATCGCCCGCGCCATGGGCACGCCGAAAGACCACCCGGGCCGAATCGAGGCCGGTCTCCAGTACGTCGTGACGGAGGAGATCGGCAACGGCCATACCTGGATCGGCGGCGCCGATATCCTCGACAAAGCCAACGAACTTCTGCTACTCGACACGCTCGACAGCCGCGAAATGATCCGGCGGGCGGGTGAACGGCTGCTACAGGCCGGCATGCTCATAGCGGACGGCAGCGCCGTCGCGACGGCCGCGCTTCTGGAAGCCGAACGGTTCATTCAACAGACGTTCGCGGCGCACGCGGTGGAAGCGCATCCGGCCCAGCGGGTTACCGATGGCCGGCTCAACCATTGCCAGCAAATTGCGTATGCCAATGCGCTCACTCAGCGCATTTCCGTAATCTCCGGCGGGGCAGGCACAGGCAAGGCGCAACCGCTGGACGCCAAGATCCTGACGCCCAGCGGCTGGCGGCGCATGGGAGAGATCAAGTCCGGCGACCGCGTCATCGGAGCGAACGGGCGCGCTTGCCGGGTTGCCGCCGTCTACCCGCAGGGCCGCCGTCAGGTGTACCGCGTGATCATGACCGACGGCGCATCGACGGAGTGCTGCGACGAGCACCTATGGCTCACACGTTCGCAGAACGATCGTGATCGAGCCCGGGCGGAAAGAGTGCTACCTCTCCACGAGATTCGCGCCGCGCTCTGCAGCCCGAATGGGAAGCGCCAGCACTGGATTCCGATGGTGACTCCCGTGGAATTCGCCGGCGGAGAACTACCACTCGACGCATATGTGCTCGGTTTGCTGCTTGGCGACGGCTGCTTTCGGGTGCCGCGCGGCTGCGCGTTCTCAAATGGCGACCCGACCGTGGTTGCGGCCCTGGCCGCCGGCCTGCCACACGGCTGTCGCTTGCGGCGGTCCGCCTCCAGGCCGATTGACTACCGCATTTACGGGAACGGCCAGGGCGACGGCAATGCACTGCTGGTAGCGCTGCGCGAACTCGGCCTGGAAGGTAAGGGCGCGGCGGACAAGTTCGTGCCGGAACCATACCTGCTGTCGCGCTCGGCGCATCGCCTGTCGCTTCTCCAAGGGCTGCTGGATGCGGACGGCTCCACCGACGGCCACTCTGTCGAATACACGACGACGTCGTTACGGCTGGCGAACGACGTGGTCTTCCTGGCGCGATCCTTGGGCGGCACCGCAGCTTGTGCGGAGCGCCAGACCTATTACACACATGGCGGCGAGCGCCGCGCTGGAAAGCCCTCCTATCGCATTCACCTGTGCCTGCCAGGCTACATCTGGCCGTTTCGGCACCCGCGCAAGGCGTGCTCATATGTGCCGCACACGAAGTACCAGCCGCGC
Source organism: Phycisphaerae bacterium RAS1 (assembly GCA_007859745.1). Taxonomy (NCBI): domain Bacteria; kingdom Pseudomonadati; phylum Planctomycetota; class Phycisphaerae; species Phycisphaerae bacterium RAS1. The sequence continues at coordinate 1,740,712 of SMLU01000001.1, forward strand.
CGCGCGATTCAGGCCGTACAGCCCGTCGGTGTGAAGGAAGTGCAGTGCATCGTCGTGGATGCGCCGGACCATCTCTACGTCACAGACGACTTCATCGTCACGCACAACACCTACACCGTTGCCGCAGTCGCCCGGGCGTGCCGGGCGCAGGACCTTTCCGTCGCCGTGTGTGCTCCCACCGGCAAAGCCGCGAAACGAATCGAAGAGACGCTCCGCGCCGAAGGCGTCGACCTTGAAGCCAAGACGATCCACCGATTGTTGAAGTACGACGGCACGCGCTTCAACCGCGACAGCCTCTCGGAACCGATCGCCGCCGACCCGGAGAACGACGCGGACGGCGGCGAGCCGGGCTACGACGTCGTCATCGTTGATGAGGTCTCAATGGTCGACGTGCCGCTCATGGCCGAGTTGCTGCGTCGCATCGATTTCGGCCGCACGCGGCTGATTCTTGTCGGCGACCACAACCAACTTCCGCCGGTGGGACCGGGCAACGTGCTGCGCGACATCATCGCGCATCGCCTCGTACCGCTGGTCGTGCTGGATGAGATCGTCCGGCAGGCGGGTGTCCTGAAGGCCAACAGCTCGGCGATCTTGACCGGCGTCGTCGCGCCCACCGCCGTCAGCGATCCGGCCTGGACGGTCGTCGATGCGTTTCAGGATGCGCTGCCAATCCAGGCGTACCTGCGTGACCTGGTGCTGAAGAAGCTGCCGCAGCGTCTCGGCGTCGATCCTATCCGCGACGTGCAGATCATCACGCCCACGCACCTGGGCGCGCTCGGGACGAAGGCCATCAATCAGATGATGCAGCACCTGCTGCACGGCGACCCCGGCCGCAAATTCGCCGTCGGCGACAAGGTGATCCAGACCAGCAACGACTACGACCTGGGCATCATGAACGGCACGATTGGCCGGGTACTCGAGCACGAGCCCGGCGCCGAGGGCGGCTACTGGATCGATTTCGACGGCGTCGGCACGCGCCAGATCAAGGGCGACGCTGTTCACGACGTCCAGCTGGCATACGCCCTGACTGCACATAAAGCCCAGGGCAGCGAATTCCCGTGCGCAGTGGTGCTCTGTCATCGGTCGCATTTCTTCGCCGATCGGAATTGGCTCTACACCGCCGTGACGCGCGCGGCGAAGTACTGCGTGCTAATCGGCGATCAGTGGGGCTTGCGCAACGCCGCCCGCAAGAACCAGGTGATCCATCGCCGCACGTTCCTGGACCGGTGGGCGCGGGCGCCGACCGACGGCGTACGTAACGGTCAGGAACTCGTACATGCCTGAATCGGCGTTCGCCTTCGACGTGCAGCGTCTGGCGGGCTGCGTGCCCGCCTGCCTGCGCGAGCGCGCCCAATGGGTGTGCTGGGAATACGTCGAGCGCGACGGCAAGCCGACGAGATGCCCGATCAGCCCGACCAAGGGTGGAAGGGCGTCCTCGACCGACCCGGCGACGTGGGGGTCGTTCGAGCAGGCGATTGCTGCCTGCCAAGCTGCGGGCTTGGAGGGCGTCGGCTTTGTCTTCAGCGCCGACGACCCGTTCGCTGGCGTCGATCTGGACAAGTGCATCGATCCAACGACCGGCCAGCCCAAACCGTGGGCGCAGGCGATTCTCGACCGGCTCGACGGCTACAGCGAGATCAGTCCGTCGGGCGCCGGCGCGAAGATCTTCGTCCGCGCTTCCAAGCCCGGTCCGCGCTGCAAGACCGGGTACGAGGACGGCGCGATCGAGATGTACGATCGCGACCGGTTCTTCACCACAACCGGCCAAAGCCTGCACGATCCGCCGAAAGACGTGGACGAGCGCCAGGTTGCGGTCGATGCGCTGTACACGCAGATCTTCGGAGCGCCAACGAACGTCCCGCCGCCGCCGCCCAACCCCTCCAACAACGGTCAGCTCCATCTCGACGACGACGAAATCGTTCGTCTCGCCTGTTCCAGCAAGAAGTCCGGCGCGAAATTCGCGTCGCTCTGGGCGGGCCGTTGGAACGACTTCTTCAATTCGCGTAGCGAGGCGGACTCCTCCGTCGTCTTCACGCTGGCCTTCTACACGAAGGACGCCAGCCAGATCGACCGCATCTTCCGTCGCTCGGCGCTCATGCGCGAGAAATGGGACGAGTCGCACGGCCAGCAGACCTACGGCGCGATGACGATCGGAAAGGCGCTCGCGACAGTCACCGGCCAGTATGAATCACGGAAGCGACGTGGCGGTTCGGGGCGCAACGGACAAAAGTCAGCCGCCCGACCCCTTTCGGGCGAGCCACCCCCGGGTTCGATCGATCCGGCGACCGGGCATTTGATCCTCTCGACTGAGCGCACGCTGCCGACCGCCGAGGCGTACGTCCGGCTTTTTCACCAGCATCCGGAGGCCATCACGCTCCGGCATTACGCCGGGATGCTCATGGCGTGGCGCGACAACCGCTACATCGAACTCGAGGACGACGCGCTTCGGAACCGTCTGCTACCGTGGCTGCACGCGGCCGTCCGAATGACGTACGACTCCCAGGCCGAGAAGTGGGTTGCAGTGGATTTCCCAGCCAACCCGCACACGATGAAGGCGGCGCTCGAGTCGGTGAAGGCGCACACGCACCTGCCAGCGGCGACGCCTTCGCCGTCCTGGCTTGACCCGAGCTCCGATCGCCCGGACCCCTGCGAAATTGTGCCGTGCCGATCGTCGCTGCTGCATCTGCCCACGATGCAGCAGATCGCTCCGTCGCCTGCTTTCTTTGCAGTCAACGCGCTGGATTACGACCACCAGCCCAACGCATCGGAGCCGCGCCAGTGGCAGGCCTTCCTGAGCCAGCTCTTCGAGGACGACCTGCAATCGTGGGATCTGCTGCAGGAGTGGTTCGGCTACTGCCTCACCGGCGACACCTCGCAGCACAAGATGCTGCTGATCGTCGGACCGCGTCGCAGCGGCAAGGGCACCCTCGCACGCGTTCTGACGCGCTTGGTCGGCGCCGGCAATGTCGCTGGCCCCACGACATCAAGTCTGGCTGGCCCGTTCGGCCTACAGCCGTTGATCGGCAAGTCGCTGGCGATTGTCAGCGACGCCCGTTTCTCGGGCGAGAACATTCAAACGGTTATCGAACGCCTTTTGTGCATCTCCGGCGAAGACACGCTGACGATCGACCGCAAGCACATGACCAGCGTCACCATGAAGCTGCCGACGCGGTTCGTCTTCCTGACCAATGAACTCCCGCGCTTGACCGATGCCTCGGGCGCCCTGGCCGGGCGGTTCATGATGCTGCGATTGACCGAGAGCTACTACGGCCGCGAGGACAAGGCGCTCACGGCCAAGCTGCTGACGGAGCTCCCGGGCATTCTGAACTGGTCGATCAGCGGTTGGCGGCAACTGCGGGAACGTGGCCACTTCATTCAGCCCACCAGTGTCGAGGATGCGCTGCGCGACATGGAAGATCTGTCCAGCCCGGTCGGCGCGTTCGTGCGGGAGCGCTGCGAGATTGGCGGTGGCTTGCGCATTTGGATCGACGACCTGTACCAGGCGTGGAAACAGTGGTGCGAGGCGGATGGCCGCGTCAGCGTCACCACCAAGCAGACGTTCGGGCGTGACCTTATGGCGGCGGCGCCGGGAGTCGTAACCCGTTGTGGAACCAATGGGGTGCGCTTTTACCAGGGCATCGCGCTGAAGGGGGTGCTGGCATGATCCGACGAGCCATCAACAAGCGCGAACAAGCGGACAACCAGCGCGATGGGGTTCGGTATCGCGCTTGCGCTCGGTTCTTATCCAGCAAGGACTTACGAGCGCGCATACGCGAACAAGCGCGATCTACGGCAGGTACGCGCATGCGCGCGGGCGCGCACGCGGGATGGCGCAGTCGGAACCAGCGCGCTTGTCCGCGCTTGTTGCGCTGCGCGCGCTCAAGTGCGAGTGCGCGAACTAGCGCAGGCGGCCGTCTCGGATTTTTTCGCCAGCGGTTCCTCCCCGGCCGAAACTCCCCGGAGGGCACGCGGGAACACGGGCCAGCATCAATAGAGTTTATTCAATCTGTCCGACGTGAAGGGCTATTGCATGGCAACCCACGACGAATGGGCGAAAGCCGCCAAGCGACTCTGTGGTCGGTTCGAGGGCGAGACGAAGCAGACCCTGCGCTCGCTGAACCCATGGGTGAAAACGGCGGAGTGCATGATCAAGGCTTGGGACAACCGGAGCTGCCAGCCGCCGACGCGCCCCCGGAAACCGGCGGCGCCGCCAGCGAACTGGAAGGAGTTCTGCCAGCGGGCAGCACAGTCCTTGAACACGGCGGCAAAACGGCCTGCCAAGGGAACATGGGAATATTGGGCGGCGCTGCGTGGCGCGATGCGCTGTCGATACGTCCGCAAGAGCGCCAGGGCGCGCCACTCGGATTCCTCCGGCCCCGCGATCTGACTCGGCTCCTGAACTCGACGCCACTGGGTGAAGTAATCTCGGAGCGACAGCTCCACCGGCACCGCGAACGAGCTGCGCATCGCTTCGTCTTCAATCGCCAGATCAACCTCGTTGCCTACATCGCATGGCTGGAATGCGAACGGCACGCGCCGCCGAGTCGACTTGAGCTTCCGGGTCGCCATCGGGCCATCTGCACACGCGATCTGCTGGACCTACTTCATGCGCATCGATATCGCTGCGCCCTCTCTGGCCGAGTGCTCGAACCAGCGAACGCGGCGATGGATCACGTCCTGCCAGTGAGCCGTGGAGGGCGCCACTCAATCGAGAACATCCAGTTGCTCGAGAAGGCCGTGAACCGAGCGAAGGGAACGATGACGAACGAGGAGTTCATCGCGATGTGCCGGGAAGTCGTGGTTTGGATGGACAGCCGGCGCGAGGGCGGCACTTGAACACAGGACGACGAGCCGAAACGGCCGCCCCGAGCCGCGTCGTGGCGCGTTTGGGGCGAGCGTGGGCGACGCGGGGCGGCCGGGTCGTACCCGCGTACCACCTGGCGGCCCATTGGCGAGGGCCGGCGTTCGTGGCGAACCCGGGCGACCAGGCTGGCGCGGGAGTGAATGTGGGCGGGCGCGCGGACGCGCCGCCGTTATGACACGGAGGTCGTTCGATGAAGATTGAGTTGCGGCCGTTGGCCGAGGTCAAGCCGTACGAGAAGAACCCGCGCGACAACGATGCGGCCGTAGCGGCCGTCGCCGAATCGATCCGACGCTTCGGGTTCCGGCAGCCGATCGTCGTGGACGAAGCCGGCGTCATCGTCTGCGGGCACACACGCTGGAAGGCGGCGCAGATGCTCGGCCTCGACAAGGTGCCGGTGCACGTCGCGCGCGATCTAACGCCCGAACAGGTGCGTGCCTACCGCATCGCCGACAACAAGACGAACGAGCTGGCCGAATGGAATGTGGACCTGCTGCCGATTGAGATCGCCGAGCTGCGCGACGCCGGCATCGATTGGTCGCTGCTGGGTTTCGACGCAGACGACCTAGCAAAGCTGTTTGATGCGGCCGACGGCATCAAGCAGGGCCTGACCGATCCCGACGACATCCCGGCGCCACCTGACGACGCGACCACGCGGCCGGGCGACCTGTGGATTCTGAGGAGCGAAGGCGGCGTCGAGCATCGGCTGCTGTGCGGCGACAGCAGCCGCGCCGCTGACGTCGATCGGTTGCTCGACGGTGCGGCGATCCACCTCGTGAACACCGATCCGCCCTACAACGTGAAGGTCGAGCCGCGCAGCAACAACGCGATTGCAGCCGGCCTGTCGTCGTTCCCGGCGACCGCGTCGGCGCGCGAAGGCGGTGGGCTGACGCACCACCAAGGCTTCGACGTCGCACGTCAGGGGCCGAAGAAGGCGACGACGGCGAAGCTGCGCGCCAAAGACCGTTCGCTGGCGAACGACTTCGTCTCCGACGCGGCGTTCGACGCGATGCTGGACGCCTGGTTCGGCAACATGACCCGCGTGCTGCTGCCCGGCCGCGGGTTCTACATCTGGGGCGGCTACGCCAACCTCGGCAACTACCCGCCGTTCCTGAAGAAGCACGGCCTCTACTTCTCGCAGGGGATCGTCTGGGACAAGCAGCACCCGGTGCTGACGCGGAAGGACTTCATGGGGGCCTTCGAGATCTGCTTCTACGGCTGGCGCGAGGGCGCCGGGCACGTCTACCTCGGACCGACGAACGCGACCGACCTCTGGCATGTGAAGAAGGTCAACCCGCAATCGATGGTGCACTTGACTGAGAAGCCCGTCGAGCTGGCGACGCAGGCGATGCAGTACTCGTCGCGGCCGGGCGAGAACGTGCTGGACCTCTTCGGCGGCAGCGGCTCGACGCTGATCGCGGCCGAGCAGACCGGACGCCGCGCGTTCCTAGTGGAACTCGACCCACCGTATTGCGACGTCATCGTCGAGCGGTTCGAAAAGTTCTCGGGGAGGAAGGCGGAGCGGATTTCAGCCAGTGAGAACGCCGCGACAACTGCCGCGGCGTCTGCGGGAGGGGTGTGAGGATGCTACGCGCCGACGTACTCGAACTGCCCGCGGTCGACCTTCTTGAAGCGCGCCTCGTCGCCCTTGGTGTTCACCTCGCGCAGGATGGCGGCGTAGAGCGTGGCGTGGGGCGTCTTGCCATTCGGGCTGGTCCAGAGGTTCTGCTCGGCCATCGTCGCGATCAGTTCGACGCAGTTCATCGCCTTGCCGGCGGCCTTGAGCACCTGCGCCGCGGCGTCGAGCGCGCTGAGGCGCTTGGGCTTGGCGTCCGCTGCGGGCGGGCGCTGGACTTTCGGCTTCGACGCCGCCTTCGCCTTCGCGGTCGTCGGCTTGTCGGTCTTGGTCGCCGCCGCCTTCTTGAAGCTCTTGGTGCCGGACTTCTTCGCGTTCTTGCTGCTCTTGGACATGGGATTTTCCTTCGTGTTGGTAGCTACGATCGTGCTCTCGCTCGCGCCGGCGGAACCGTCCGCCGGCGTCTCATTCGTTTCACAGACGCGCTGCCAGCAGGCGCTGCACAGCGGCTTGCCCAGGTGGTTGACGGCCGTTTCGCCGCGGCAGCGGGGCGTGCTGCAGCGGTCGAGATTGTGGTAGTTGTTGCACTCCGGCGAATCGAGCACCTGCTCGGAGGGCACGCCGGCCTTGATCACGCGCGCCATGCGTTCGCCGTCGATGCGGTCCAGCGGCGGCGGGTACGCGCCGGTCTCGGCCATCGGTTCGGCCATCCGCTCGACCCACGGCCCGCGGAACTGCTCGGGACGGTGGACGAATTCGTCCAGGCCGGTCTCGACGACCGTGACAAGCCAGAGTCGCTCATCGTCTGTGGTCGGAGCCGTTTGAACGCGCACTCGCACGACGCGGTGCTTGATCCGGCAGCGGTAATCCCGTCCGACAATGATCTCCTCGCGTCGCATGGGCTACTCCGTATGCAGCGAGGTGACGACCTGGTCGATCGTCGCTTCCCGCTTCGGTGTGACCGGGCCGCGCAGCCGCTGGGCGCTGTGGATGTGAATCCGCCGGCCGGTGGCGAGGTTGGTCGCGTCCCAACCACCGTAGTAGTTCGTGCGCTCAATGCGCACCGTGGTCAGCGTGTTGCTGACCTTGGCGGTGTAGATTCCGCCAATCTCGACGTCCTTCTTCTTCATCGCGTTCTCCTTGCCTCGTCAGGCCCGGGTCTCAAGCGCCCGGGCTACGCGGGCCGCGTCGGTTGCGTCGTGGAGGCTGTTGCAGCGTCCGTCATGCAGCGAGCCGCGACCCGCGTTTCGGCGGCGTCACTTGTCGCAGATGCAGTCGTTGCGGCAGCAGGCCGTGCAGGTGCCGAGCGACTCGTCATCCGTGTCCTCGTCTTCTTCGTCGTCATCGGTGGTCGTCGCGTAGCCGCTCTGGACGATGGTGATCTGGAACTCGCTGCCGTCCGCGAGCCGCAGCACCAGGCCCGCGTTGTGCGTCAGGTAGCCGCCGGCGGCGAAACCCGTGATGGCGCATTTCGCGAACTCGCTGTCGATATCGATGTCGTCCTTCCAGGCTTCGGATTCGTCTCGCTCGTCGTCGGGCGCGGGGCGATTGCTGAGTTCGTCGAACAGATTCTCAAGAATCGCTTGGACGTCGTGGCCGGTCATGGTCGTTGCTCCTTCCTAGTTCACCGGGACGGTCATGATGATGTTGCGACCGTCCGGCAGGTCGTGGTCGAACAGGTAAGCGAACTCGACGCCCGCGGCGGCGAGGCGCTCGGCCTCAGCCCGCGGCATCGCGTAGTACTTGCCGCCGAGCGACAGCGCCCGGTCGTCGCGTGGGTCGGCGTAGGTGTGCTGGATGGCTTCGTCGGCGCTGTCGAACTCGATGGCGGTGAACTCGATCGTCATGGCAGTCTTTCCTCTTGGCGGTCAGCGGGGCGCGTACTCGTATCCCATCGCTTCGAGGCGATCAGCGTCGGCGGGCGTCACCACCCACCACTCGACCCGGTCTTCGTCGGCGTGGCCGAGCATCACTCGTGCCGGCTTGCCGGGCCGGTCGCAGAACGACCAGGCCGATTCCGGCGTGTTGAACACGAACCCGTAAATCTGCCGGCCGTCTTTCGTCGTGGCCAATCGCGTCATCGCGGTTCTCCTTCGCTGGTGCGGGGTGTTGGCTCAGAACTCGAATCCGAGCTTCAGGCAGCGCTCCATGTCTGCCACGGCCATTTCCCTGGCCCGCAAAATGCGCGACGCCCACGCGGCGATGCCGAGGCACTGGCAACGCGCGCATTCGCGCAGGAACTTCCTCAGGTCGTTGTCGAGCCTCATCGTCGTCGTCTCCGCGTTGTTCTTGGTGGTCGTCATGGTCGTAGCTCCTTACCAGGCGTTCAGGTGGAGAATGGTCGAGGGCGTGTAGCCGCACTTGCGGGCCTCGCGTTCGATCGCCCTGCGAACCGCCGGCGTCGCGCTGCGGCTGTTGTAGATGCGCGCCAGCCGGCCCCAACTCAGCGTTTCGATCCGTCGGCCGCGGCGGCCATCCGCATTCAACCAGGTCATCAGGTTCGTTCGCGTCGTCTTCGCGTTGATCTTCTTCGTCGTCATCGCCGTCGCTCCTTGGTACGGGCTTCGTTCGTACAGCACGACAGTGCCATGAGTCCGCGAGAACATCAACTCGAATTCCGAGAATCACTAGATATTCTCACTTGGGACCTGGGAGGCGGGTCGCCACCCGTGGGAGCTGGGTCACCACTCGGGACGGGGAGGGCGGCGTGAGCGAGCCGAAGGTCGATCCCCGCGCGCTGACGGTGGACGAAGCCGCCCGCCTGTTGTCGGCCGCCGGCGGCCAGTTGATCTCAGTCGAGATGATCGAGCCCGACATCGCCGCGGGCGCACCGATCAACGGTGACGGAACGCTGAACCTGGCCCACTACGCCGCCTGGCTCGTGCGGGAGATGTCCAGCCGTGACGATTGACCCGCGCAAGCTGAAGCCCGGCGAGCTCGTGCGGCTGCTAAACTCGACGCCGCTTGGCGAGGTGCTCAGCGAGCGGCAGCTCCACCGCCATCGCTCGCGCGCCGGCTTTCGTATCGGCGACGGGCGGACGGTGGACCTGCTGCGCTACGTCGCGTGGCTGGTGCTCGAGCGGCATCGCCCGCGTCCTGAACCCACGGGGCTGACCGGTTACGAGGCCATGAAGGAACGCGCCGCGCAGCGCAACCGCGCGTTGGCGCTGCTCGGCCGCGACATCGGCCAGCCGCCCGCGGTCGCGAACCCGGATCGGCGATCGCGGGCCCAGCGAGACTTCCGCTTCTTCTGTGAGGGCTACTTTCCGCAGACGTTCCATTTGCCGTGGTCGCCGGACCATCTGAAGGTCGTGGCCAAGATCGAGCAGGCGGTGCTGGAGGGCGGGCTGTTCGCGATGGCCATGCCGCGCGGCTCGGGCAAGACCTCGCTGTGCGAGACGGCCTGCCTCTGGGCGATTGCCTACGGGCATCGCGAGTATGTGGCGCTGATCGGCAGTGACGAAGAACACGCTGCCAACATGCTCGATTCGATCAAGGTCGAGCTGGAGACCAACGACGCGCTGCTGGATGATTTCCCGGAGGTGGTCTACCCCATTCGCGCCTTGGAGGGGATTCACCAGCGCGCCGCCGGTCAGCTCTGTCAGGGCAAGCAGACCTACATCGGCTGGACGGCCAAGGAGATCGCGCTGCCCACGATGCCCGGCAGCCGGGCCAGCGGCTCAATCATGAGCGTGGCCGGCATCACCGGCCGCATCCGTGGCATGAAGCACAAACGCGTGGACGGCACATCGGTACGGCCGTTGCTCGTGCTGATCGACGATCCGCAAACAGACGAATCGGCCCGGTCGCCGTCGCAATGCGTGACGCGCGAACGAATCCTGTCAGGCGCGATCCTGGGCCTGGCCGGGCCCGGGCGAAAGATCGCCGGCCTGATGACGCTCACAGTCGTCCGCCCTGACGACCTGGCCGATCGCATCCTCGACCGCGAAAAACACCCACAGTGGCAAGGGCAGCGCACGAAGATGGTCTACTCCTTTCCGACGAGCGAGGCGCTCTGGGCCGGCTACGCCGACCTGTGGCGCGCGGGCATGCGCGCCGAGCGCGGCATCGCCGAGGCCACCGAGTTCTACCGCGCCCGGCGCGAGGCGATGGACGCCGGGGCGGTCGTCGCCTGGCCGCAGCGCCATCATCCGGATGAACTCTCCGCCGTGCAGCATGCCATGAACCTGCGGCTCGACCGCGGCGACGCGGCGTTCTGGGCCGAGTACCAGAACGAGCCGCTGCCCGAGGTGGTGTACGACGGCGACTTGCTGACGCCCGATGACGTGTGTCGCAAGCTGAACAACCGCAAGCGCTACGAGATTCCGCAGGCCTGCACGACGCTGACGGCGTTCATCGACGTGCAGGACAAGGCCCTTTACTACGTGGTGGTGGCCTGGGCCGCGGGTTTTGACGGCTATGTCGTTGATTACGGCACGGAACCGGGCCAGAAGGAAGCCTATTTCACGCTGCGCGAGCTGCGGCGGACGCTGGCGCGCGCCGCGCCCGGCGCCGGCCCGGAGGGGGCGATCTACGCCGGACTCGAACGGCTGACGGCGGCCCTGATCGGCCGCGACTGGTCGAGCGACGATGGCGCGGCGCTGACGATTGACAGAGTGCTGATCGACGCGAACTGGGGCGAGACGACCGACCTGGTGAAACGCTTCTGCCGGCAGTGCGCGCATCCGGGCGTGGTGATGCCCTCGCACGGGCGCTTTGTCGGGGCGTCGTCGGTCCCATTCCACGAATACACGCTGCGGCCGGGCGAGAAAGCGGGCGAAAACTGGCGGATTCCACCGCCCAAGGTCCGCGGAATCGCGCGGCACGTCGCCTTTGACGCGAACTACTGGAAAACGATGGTCCACCGGCGGCTGCGGACGGCGCTGGGCGACCGCGGCTGTCTGTCGCTGTGGGGAGCGCAGCCCGAGCGGCACCGCATGTTCGCCGAGCACGTGACGGCCGAGACGCCAGTGCGCGTCAGCGGCCGCGGCCGGACGGTCGAGGAATGGAAGCAGCGCCCCGGCGCCGACAATCACCTGTTCGACTGCCTGGTCGGCTGCACGGTCGCGGCGTCGATGGAGGGCATCGCGCTGCGCGAGATCGGAGACGCGCGGCCGCGGAAGCAGCCGCGAAGCTGGGCGGCGCTGCAGCAGGCCGCCCGGCGGCGCAGGGAGGCGCCGGCATGAGCAAGAAGAACGCCAAAGCCCCGCCGAGCTGGGGCCGACCCAACTACGGGCTGGAGTGTCGCGAATGCGGCTGCAAGGAGTTCTTCACTCTGGAAACGCGGCCGATCTGGAACGGCCGCATCCGCCGGCGGCGCGAATGTCGGCACTGCGGCAAACGCGTGACGACGCTCGAGGTGCGGGTGAGCTGAAAAGCGAGCCGCAGTGCGGTTACCTCGAACGACACTACCTCGTAGACGAACGTCGAGCCATCCTTCACGCGGCTTTCGCTGATCAGCCGGTCGCGGCGGTCGTAGGCGAAGGTCGTCATGTCCGTCGTTGCGGGCGAAACGGTCGCGTCGCACTCGGTTCGCGTGGCGACGGTGTTGTCGAGGCTCCGTGCAAAATCACGACCGGCCGCGCATCGCTGGGCTTCGAGTACGAAGCCCGGCCTACGCGACTACGCTCCGGACGTAGGCAACAACAGTTGGGTCACGTTGTACGCTCCGTGGCCCAATGCGGCCATAATCAAACTAGGCCTCCGAACAAACATCGTAGCGATCACGAGCGACACGGCCGCCGCATAGAGCATCTCAATGGCACCAGCGCGCCAGTGCGCAAGTGCAAATACTAGCGACGTAATGACGACGGCCCACGTTGCTGAGTGAAGTACAGTACGCGTCAGCGAAAGCAACAGCGATCGGTACAGGATCTCCTCTGCACACGCAGCGATTGCCATAAGCAGAAGAACGGTTCCAGCTTCCGGGCTCCGCAATGCCGCCGCAGCGTGGTGTGCGAATTGGGATTGCTCCACGGCAGTACTGGTTGGTATGGCGTCACCAAGGCGCGTCGCGACACTCTCCACAACGGACACTAGGCCTGCCGCGAGATAGCAGAACACCACCGCCATGCACGCCCGCCACATCTGTGCGTCCACGTGGCGGCGGCTCACGCCGAAATACGTCCATCGAATGCCAAGTGTGCTTTGGAGAACGAGAAGTGCGCCGCACCAGCACACGAGGTCTAATGCTGATGACAATACGCCCACGTGAATCCACGCCGTTTGCGGGTCCGATAGACTCACGAACCCATAAAGCCATCGACGCGGAAGCGCGTACATTGCGAGCGCAAGGCACAGTACGACGGCGGCACCACATGCGGCGGCGCGCCAAGAGGGAGCATCGCGAAACGTGGCGTCTGCAGCCGCCGCTCCGTCGCGAGCTTCGCTTGGCGGACACATGTCGTCACTCATGGTGGAATCTCCGAGCCACGCCTACGGAGGCTTGTTGTGCGTCCACACGCGAGACGCGCCGACGTAGTAGGTACTCGTATTGTCCACCGAAATCGAGTAGACGGGAACCGAACGCACGGGACGTATTGAAACACGAACTACCGGTACCGGAGTTCCGTTGCAGTCCTGCAACGCGTCTCCGACACGAAGGTCGGCCGCTCTGGTCCAGCCGTGACCTCGTACAAAGAAGGGATGCGCTCCAGTGCACTGCAACGTCTCAGCAGGAAGCTCCACTTCGAAGAGCCAATCTGCATTTCCGCAGGTGACGGAAACCACCGTCGCGAACGCGCGATGGGTAAGGTGGGCGCTCGTCAAGACTTCGTCCATGGGGCGAAGCTGCTGTACAGGCACGGCCCCGCCGAGTGTCCAGATTGGGGTATCGGCGATAAAACACACCGGACCCCAGTGTGGCGGAAACGGAGTGCTCCGCGGCTTGGGCGGGGGCTTTGGTGGAGCGGGCGCTGGAGGAGTCCACGGGCCAATATGCGCGTGGTCGCCCTTTCCCCCACAAACGTGGCACCACCCGCGTGGTCGATCGGGATCGGGATACTCATTCTCCCCAGGGTAATACCACCAGCCATTCGACGCCATGCACAAATGCGTTGCGTGTTTGAGATTGCGCGGCTTCTGCCACGGTATTTCCGGTGGTAATGGGGTACTGGGTGTGGTGATCGGTGGCTGGCCGAACGGCGGCGGCGGCTCCGGAGGTTGGTACCCGCCGCCAAGCTTCCTCTCTCCATCCGGATCAAGACTGCCGGCAGGGTCGTTATCGACATACACATAGGTGTTCAGCCCGCCGCGGAGGCCGATCGGATCGCGCTGAACGAACCGCCCAATCCCCGCCTGGTACCAGCGCCAGCCGACGTGGGCCAGCGCGATCGGCGGAAGCTCCGCGTTCGCGCCTTGGAGGACGAGCAGGTCGGACTCATATCCGTATCCGCCGGCGTAGGCGTAGCGCGGGAAGCCCGTCGGCAGTGCGCCGCCGACGGCGCTGCCGGCAACCGGCTCGCCGAAGGCGGTGTAGGCCACAGCCGAGGGCGGCTGTGCCACACTTCCGGACGCGTTCGTTCGCAGCATGGTCGAACCGATCAGGTCGCCATGCAGGAACTCGACGCTGTAGGGATCAAGTATCTCTTCTTCCTCTTGGACGAACGTCTCGCTGGCCGCGGCCGTCCCTGCGCCGGTCAGATACGCCGTCGAATGGGTCACGGCCGCACCCGACGACACCGTGTAGTCCAGATGCGGCGCGTCGCCGATGTAGTCGGTCCAGAGGCCGGAGCCGACAATGGCCCAGCCGTTGTTGGGGTCGAGGTCGCGCATCAGGTAGCGTTGCCGCGGGCGGTCGAAGCGCAATTCCTTTGCCGCGGTCATTTCGAATGACTGGGGCACGCCCTGCTCATTGACCTGCCACTGGCTCCACAGCGCGATCCACAGCGTGCCGTTGCCGTTGTAGAACAGACCGAGGTCCTTCCGCACGCTCGGCGACGACTCGTCCTTGATCGTGATGTTCGAACAAGCGCCGCGGTCGTAGTAGGTATAGTAAACGGTCCGCTGCAGCTCCTCGTCGGGGCCGTATTCGCGATAGGACAGCAGCCGGTTGTTGCGCGTCGGGTACGTGAGCTCGTTCTCCGGGTCGTCGGAGTCCACATCGTAAGTATAGTCGGTCACGTGCAGGCCGTCCGACAGCGTCAGGCGCTTTTCCTTCCGGTTGCCCAGGGCGTCGTAGTCGTACTCGATCGCGTAGACCGCGGTCGAGCCGTTTCGCACACGGTTTTCTGAGATCAGCCGATGCCGCTGGTCGTAGGTAAACGTCGTCACGTCCGTCGTCGCGGGCGAAACGGTCGCGTCGTACTCAGTTCTCGTGGCGACGGTGTTGTCGAGGCTCCACGTGTACTCAATCCGTGAAAGCACCTGGGCGGCCGCGGACTCATGCCTCAGCTTCAGCAGCCGGTTGGCCGCGTCGTACTCGTAGAAGTACGTCTTCGTGCCGTTGCTGTTTTCGATCCGCTCCAGCCGGCCGGCGGCGTCGTAGAAATAGGCGGCGCTCATGTCGGCGGTGGAGGCTGTGCTGAGCCGGCCAAGCTCGTCGTACGTGCGGACCGACACTTCACCGGTGCTGTCGGTGAGCTCTGTGACGTTGCTGTCGGCGTCGTATTCGTAATCCATCTGTCGGCTGATGCGCGCGGCGCCGCCGGCGTTCTTCAGGTACTCGTTCGTTTCGACGCGCGTCCAGTCGGGGCGACCGAGAGCGTCGTACGCAAACTTGTGATCCCGGATGTTATTGAACTCGTTGTACTTCGACTTGACCTCGTGATAGAGCGAGAGCGGGCGTCCCTCCGCGTCATATTCTGGGTCCATTCTGAACAGCCCGCCCAATCCGGAAAACGACGGGAACCCGCTCGGAACGCTGCCCAGTCGGTTGCCGCCGGCATCTGAATCGCCGGGGGACCAGACGATCCAGCAATTGATCTCTCGCGGATTGCCATGTTGGTCGACGCGCATGCTTCCGTCGCCGCCGCCGGTCGGTTGTCCCAGGGGGTTGTAGGCGACACTGATAGCACAGGGGTAGGCGCTTCGCAGTGGAGCCAGCAACCCTTCGCGCGTCTCGGTGGGATAGCCCCACTCATCATACGAAAACTCGTGCTGCTCGCCGCGAACCGTTCCGCCGCTCCAGAGCGTCTCGACCCACTTGAGCTGCCCGCTGGCGTGAATCTCCAGCGCTGAACCGTCGTAGTAGTCGAGTGTTGTGAGAAGGTCTCCGTACGCGTCGCCGGCCAGCGCCTGCTGCTGCGTGATCTGTGTGACGAGCGTCGCATCGACGTAGCCGGCGTCGCCCGGGTCCTTGTAGTCGTACGCGGTCCAGTGGCCGAGCGGGTCCGCGACCTGCGTCAGGCGATAGAAGTTGGGCTTGTTCGTCGGATCGGGCTGCTCCCACGTATAGGTCGTGGTCTGGGCCGGCGAACCCGGCAGCGGGCTGGTGACCGTGAGCAGGTTTCCGACCGGTCCATATGTACTGGTCCACGTGTAATTGAGCGGGTCGGTGACCGTCAGGCGGTTGTGAGAGGCGTCGTAGGTTAGGGAGGAACTCTCGTTCAGCGGGTTTGTGAGCTGTCGCCAGTCGCCGTTGATGTCATGTCGATACGCCCACTCGTAGCCGCGGCGATCCAGGTGCGTGGTTTCCCACAGCCCCGCAACCGCGGCGTCCGAATAGGCGAAGCTCTGCACGTAGCGGTCTTCGTTTGCATGAGGCGGCGGATCGAGCGCTTCCTCAAGTCGTCCGGCCGCGTCGTAGCTGAAGTTCCACGTGCTGCCGATCCGATTGGTCACTCCCGCGACGCGGTCGGTCCCGGTTTCATAGTCGATCAACGTCGTGTAGTTGTATGAAATCCACTCGTCGTCGGGCCATTCGATCGTCGTCAGCCTGTCGTTGGTGTAACGAAGCGTCCACGTGTACGTGAACGGGGTTTGGCCGGACTTTCCGAACGTAACGGTCTCCAGCCGACCCTGGGCGTCATAGTCCAGCGAGAGCCGATTCCAGTCGGCGTAGGTCGTGCCGCCGGCGGAGTCCTTGTCTGCGGCGCTGCGGATCGACGCGATGCGGTAGCTGTGCGCCGCATCACGATCGATGTGAACGGTGTTTTCGGCCGAGTCGACCAGCCGAACCAACCGTCCAGCGGAGTCAAAGACAGGCTTCGACTGGTCGGAACCTGTCACCGTCCACTCTGACGCGCCCGAGTTCCACGTCAGGATGCTGAACACGCCCGCCGGAGCGACGTACTTGGCCGGAGGACCGGCGATATAGCGATAAACGTCGCGGCTGCCGTCGGCGTCTGTCACCGTAATCGTGGCGTCTCCCCAGGTGGGGTTCGTGCTCGTGCCGACGAGCCGGTCGCTGTAGCTGCATCGCCACTGGCCGCCAAGCTCAAACCCGGCTGCAACGGCCATGTCGCTGTCGGCGTCGGGATCGCGCGCGTTGTGGTGGAAGGTGAAATCGACGGCTGGTCCGACCGGATTCCACGCGATGATCGGCAGCGCCGTCAGCATGTTGCCGCTTTGCAGGTTGACTACCGAGAACGGCGACACGCCAACCCCGGCCTGCCACGGCCGCGGCGGGCCGGTCTCGGCGCGGACGCCCGTGGCGCGGACCGCGTCAGTGACGGTGTAATTCGTGCCGCCGGCGGGGTCGGCATCGGCGACGATGCGCACGTCGCCGGGGTCGAGCGAGGGCACGTCGGCCTCGACGTAGAGGAGGATCGGCTTCACGGCGAGGCTGTCGCCGCGCTGGATCAGCGCCCCGAACGGATTGATGTCGAGGATGTTGAACGCCCCGTCCTGGTTGACGTCGCCGACGGTCGTGAAGGGAACAGGCGTGGCGCCGTCGAGGCAATACGCATTCACATCGCCCCAATACTGATTGAGAAACGACGTCGGGTCGGTAAGGGCCAGCATGAACGGGTTGATGTCGAGGACGTTGAGCACGCCGTTGCGGTCCATGTCGCCGTCGACCACGAGCGGTGTCACGTCGCTGTATCCGCTGTCAATGGGGTCTTGCGTGTCCGAGCCGTCCCAGAAATGCCGCCAGATGCGCAGCGGCTCCGTAAACGTGACCCGGAATCGGCCAACGTCGCAGGCTTCTGAGCCGGTCGGCGGCGTGAGCTCGGCCGGATCGATTTCGATCACGGCCGGCGGGCGAAAGCTGCGGGCGATGTGCAGGAGCTTGCCGTGCTTGTCCGTGTCGTCTTCGACGGCGTCTTCGGCGGGCGAGCGGTTGGGCTCGGCGGCGCCGTTGGTATTGTCCGAGTCGATGTCGAGATCGACGGCGGCCTCCTGGCTCTCGGCGCCTTCGCCGCCGGCGCCGGCCATTTGCGGGGGTTCGCCGTCGGGCGGGACTTCGCCTTCGGGCGGGGCGGGCGGATCAGACGGTCCGCCGGAAAGGCCCGTGGCGATCAGAATTTTTTCCACGATGCCCGGGATGTCGTCGCTGTTGACCAGTCCATCTGTGGAAAAATCCGCAAGCGCTGCGAGATTTGACACAGGCTGGCCCGTCTGCGAGGACCACAAATCGGGATCCTGGACGGCGACGACGAACAGCGTCAGGTCGTCCCACGTCAGCCGGCCGTCGAGATTCAGGTCGCCCGAGGGCGACGCCGGAGCGCCCGGCGGGCCGGACTGCAGGCCGAGTTGCGCCGCACTGAACATCCCTAAGGCACTAACTACGAGAAATTTCCACCAGATCGAAGGTCTGCAACCCAGATGCCGCCCCTGCTGCGCATTGCACTTCCGTGTCATTGCGATACCCCTTTCGTTACACCGTGCGCGCCGCGCGACGGTGCGATGCGGCTTGTGTGGGAATCCACACCCGCTCCCCGGAATCCGACGCGCGCCAGATTCCACCCGGCAGCCGCAATTAACACTAAGCACGCGGCGTGCCCAACCGGCCGATTCGCGTCCGCACCATCGCCGGGTTCTCAAGAGTTCGGGGCACTCCATGCGTGGTCGTGGGCTCGTGGCGCCGGTTGCGGACGCGACCAGCAACCATGTTCGCGAGTCAGAGCAGCGTTGTTTCTGACAGCGCGGTCTGGCTGCTAGTCCTCCTTGTCCAGCCCGTGACGGGCCAGCGTTCGCCTCGGGAACGGCAAGAATCCCCAGAGCCTTCGGCACAAACCGCTACCGGTAGCGTCGTTCTTGCCGCGGGGCTTCAATTTCCTTGCAATTCCGAATTCCTGAGCTAGATTCTGGATGACAACCTGGCCGGGCAACCGGACGCGAGTGCGGCTCGGCTGATCCCCGATCCGATCTCACAAACGCCGCCGCACGGGGCCGTGCCCCCGCGCGGCGTTTTTGTTTGGACTCGCGACTGCCGTTTCTCGCGACAGGATCGCCGGCCCAGCGGACCGGCGTGACGTGGGATAGCTCAGCAGCCAGAGCGCGCGGCTCATAACCGTGAGGCCGCCGGTGCAAGTCCGGCTCCCGCTAATCGAAAGGCGTTGAACCACGGAGTCACGGAGACACTGAGAATGCGAAGCAAAGGGATAAAGGAACAGAGGGATAAAGGGCGCGCAGGGTTTCAGAAGCCCTGCGCGCCCTTTATCCCTTTGTCCCTCGATCCCTCGATTTCCTGTTCCCCGTTCCCTGTTCCCTGTTCCCTCTTCTCCGTGCCTCCGTGTCTCCGTGGTTGTTTTCAGGTGCTCTGTGGCTGACGAGATCAAGGACGCGATCGTTGAGAACGCGCAAGGCCCCAAGCGGGTCGAGTCGGACGGCATCACCGTCGAGCAGCACGCGCTGCGCGACCAGATCGCGGCCGATCAGCACGTCAGCGCCCAGACGGGCGCCGCCCAGGCGCATCGCGGGTTGCGTTTCACCAAGCTCAACTCGCCGGGGGCTGATTCGTGATCCACTGGCTGCGCACCATTCTCGGCGGCAGGCGTCGGGCGCAAGAAAGCGATGGCGGGCGCGTGCGCGCCAGGTATGACGCGGCCCGCACGACCGGTGAGAACGCGCGGCACTGGGCCAACGCCGACGGTCTGTCCGCCAGCGCGGCCGCCAACCCGGAAGTTCTGGCGACGATTCGCAACCGGGCGCGGCACGAGGTCGCCAACAACGCCTACGTCGACGGCACGCTGCAGACGATCTGTGCCGACGTGGTGGGGCGCACGCCGGTGCTGCAGATGCGGACCGGCGACGACGCGGTCGACGCACTGGTCGAGCAGCAGGTCGGCGCGCTCTTGGGCGAGATCAACGTCGGCGAAAAACTGCGGCTGATGCTCGAGGCCCAGATCGCTTCGGGCGAGTGTTTCGCGCAGATCTCGCGGAACCCGAAGCTGCGCAGCGCGGTCAAGCTGGACCTGGCGATCATCGAGGCCGATCAGATCGCGACGCCCGACCGGCGCGGCCTGGATGACAGCCGCCAGCAGGTGGACGGCATCCGCTTTGATCGCTGGGGCAACCCGGTCGAGTACCACGTTCTGAAGCAACATCCGGGCGACCTGGGCCTGGGGCTGATCGGCCTGCACGAGTATGACCGGGTCGATGCCCAGTGGATGGTGCATCTCTTTCGCCCGCGGCGCCCGGGCCAGCGGCGCGGCGTGTCGCGCCTGGTCAGTTCGCTGCAGCTCTCGGCCCAGAGACGTTCGATGCGCGCCTCGGTTGTCTCGGCCGCCCGCAAGGTGGCTGGCATGGGGGCGATCACGATCGAGACGCAGCTGAGCGCCGAGGAAGCCGAGCCGCCGCCGGAGTTTGAAACCCTCGACATCGAGGACGGCATGATGACCGTCCTGCCGGCAGGCGCGACCGCCAGACAGCTCGCGCCGACGCAGCCGGGCACAACCTTCGGCGACTTCGACGACCGGTTGATTCGCGAGCAGGCCCGTTCGGTCAACGCGCCCTTCGCGATTGCGGCCGGCGACAGCTCCAAGTCCAACTACGCCTCGGGCCGGCTGGATTTTCAGGCCTACGACCGCTGCAACGAGATCGACCGGGCCGACCTCGAGCGCAAGGTGCTCGATCGCCTGCTTTTGAAGTGGATCGAGTGGGCGGTACAGATCGAGGGCTACCTGCCCTACCGCGCCAAACGCCTGCTGAGCGTGGTTCCCATGCCCGGTCACGCCTGGCTATGGCGCGAGCGCGAGCATGTCGACCCGGTCAAGGGCGCTGAAGCGCGGCGCATTCGGCTGGCGACACGGCAGTCGACGCTCTCTGACGAGTTGGCGGCCGAGGGCAAGGACCTCGAGGCGCACGTCGCACAACTGCGGCGCGAATCCAATCTGCTCGCCGAGGCCGGGCTGGCCAACCAGGCGCCGCTGGCCGGGCCGCAGATCGTCGCCGCGCTCGAAGTGCTCGGTCGTCTGCAGTCCCAGTCGCTGGCCAAGGCCGCCGCGATCGAACTGCTGGTGATGCTCGGTCTTCCGCGCGATCGGGCTGAAAAAATGGCGGCGGCGCGTGTGCCCGCGCCGCCCAGCGAAGCGCCTGACGACGAATCCGACGACCGCACTGCGCCGCCTGGGTTGGCTCGGCCGCACCGCAACGGCAACCGGTTAACGGAGGCGTGGCGATGAGGTTCGAGCAGCGAGCGTCGCGTTGCGCGTCGGAATCCCGGCGCTTTGTCGCCGGGCCGGCCTCGACCGGCCGATTCACCGCTGACGTAACTGCGACGATTACGGCTGCTGCGGCCGACGGGAAACAGCCGCGCTTTTCGGCCACGGTTTACAACGGCGGCGTGATCCGGCCGCATTGGACCTACGGCGACAAGTGCGTCATCGACATTGCCGGGGTGGTCTTCGCCGAACCGATCGCGGCGCTGCTCGATCACGATCCGGAAAAGATCGTCGGGCAGTCGCAAGCCGTCACCAGCGACGGCCAATCGATCCAGGTCGATGGCATCGTGACCGGGGACTGGAAGGACAAGGAAGATCCGGCCGGCAAGGTGGCGCTGCACGCCGGCAACGGGTTTGTCTGGAAGGCTTCCGTGGGCGGCGCCTATGAGCGGGTGGAGTTCGTCGAGGCGGGCGTCACGGTCGAAGTGAACGGCCGAACCATCGCGGGGCCGATGCATGTTATCCGCGCCTGCGTCATCAACGAGTTTTCGTTTCTGTCATGCGCGGCCGACGGCACGACCTCGGCCCGCGTTGCGGCCGCGGCCGCGAAGGAGATTCGCGTGGATTTCCACGACTGGCTGAAGGCCAAAGGCTTTGATCCGACCCATCTGAACCCCGAGGCGCGCGACGCGTTGCTGAAAGCGTTCAACGCCGAGCAGGCCGAGTTGAAGGCCAAGGCGGCCGCCGGCGGGAATGGCGCCGCGCCGCCCAACGACCCGCTGGCGCTGATCGAGGCCCGCAACAGCCGGCACGCCTCCATCCGCGAGGAAGCGCGGAAGTTCGCCGAGCGCAACGGGAAGGACAACGACGGCGTGGTCTCGCAGGTCCGCGCGGCGATGAACTGCGCCCTGGTCGAGGATTGGACGCTGGAGCGCTTCAAGTGCCATCTGTACGAGTCGCTGGGCGCCCCCGAGCCGCCGCAGACGCGCCTGCGCGGCGGGAGCGGCCGAGACGACGCGCTCAGCGACACGCTGCTCGAAGCGGGCCTGTGCCTGTCGCTCAAGCTCAAGGACATCGACAAGCGCTTCAGCGCCCAGACGCTCGATCTGGCCGAGCGCCGCTGGCGGCACGGCCTGGGACTGGGGCAGTTGCTCGAGTTCGTGGCGCGTGCCAACAGCGGCGGCGGCAGCGACGAGTTCAGCCACAAGAACCCCGGGCCGCTGCTCAAGGCGCTGTTCGCGCCCAACCAGAGCCAGGGCCGATTCGCCGCGGGTCCATCGACCTACGACATCTCCGGAATCCTCTCGAACACGCTCAACAAGGCGGTCGTGCAGTATTTTCTGACCGAAGAGGATCAGGCCTGGAGCCAGATCGCGGCCATCAAGCGCGTCAGCGACTTCAAGTCGATGGACTCCTACAGCTTGCAGGGCGACTTCCAGTACAAGAAGGTGGAGCCCGGCGGCAAGCTGAAGGACGCCAACTTCGGCGAGAAGAAGTACAGCATCAAGGCCGACACGTTCGGCCGGCTGGTCGGGATCACCCGCCAGGACATCATCAACGACAACCTCGGCGCCCTGGATGACCTGGCCCGCTTCCTGGGCCTGGGCGGAATTGACGCGCTCAACGACGTGTTCTGGACCGAGTTCCTCGACAATGCGTCCTTCTTCGCCGCCGGCAACGGCAACTACATCAGCGGCGCCGATACGGCCTTGTCGCTGGCGTCGCTGGAGGCGGCCCACACCAAGTTCCGCAAGCAGACCCGCCCGGACGGCAAACCCTTCAACGCCACGCCGCGGCTGCTGCTGGTGCCGACCGAGCTGGAAGTCACGGCCAACAACCTGATGGACTCCGGTTCCGTGGTGGTCGCCGGCACAACCGACCTGAAGATCGCCTCGGGCAATGCCTTCAAGGGCAAATTCGCGGTCGTCTCCAGTTCCTACATGAGCAGCAGCGGGTTCAGCGGCAATTCGACGACCAAGTGGTACCTGCTGGCGGACCCGATGCGCACGCCGGTGATCGCGGTTTGCTTCCTGGACGGCCGCGACCGGCCGACGATCCAGTCGGCGATGGCGGACTTCGACGAGCTGGGCATCAAGGTGCGCGGCTTCTTCGACTTCGGCGTCGCCAAGCAGGAATTCCGCGGCGGCGTGGCAGCCAAGGGCGCGGCGTAAGCGTGGATTTGGGAGTGGCGAGTCGCGCGTTCAAGGCAGGGCGCTCAATGCAGCGGTCCGGTCTGCAACTCGCTACTCGCTACTCGTCACTCTGAACTCAACAGGAGCTCTCGCAATGGCTCAGACCTATCAGGCAGTCAAGATCGGAGATCGGGGCCGGATTCCCTACACGCCCAGCGGGTCATCCGTGGCCGCGGGCAAAGTCGTGGTGCAGAACTCCGTGGCCGGGTTCGCCACGCAGCCGATCGCCGATGGCGTGCTCGGCGGCCTGGATACCGAGGGCGCGTTCCGAGTGGTCAAGGCCAACGGGGCGATCAACGCGGGCGCCGCAGTCTACTGGGCCGCGGCCGGCAACCCACAGGGCGGCGTGGCCGGCAGCGGCGCGGCGACCACGACGGCGACGGGCAATACGTTCCTCGGGTTTGCGCGTGAAACGGCCGGCGCGACCGATGAGACCGTCGACGTGGACGTGCCCGGCAGCGTGGTCACGCTGCAGTCTCAGATGCAGAACGCAATCACTGATCCGGGCAACGCCGGCGCGGTTCCCGTCACCGCCACAGGCCACGTCGACGTCGTGACGGCCGGGGCCGAGACGCGCACCCTTGCGGCGCCGTCGTTCCGTGGACAGCAGCTCTCGTTGTGCATGAAGACCGACGGCGGCGACGGCGTCATCACGTGCGCGACCGGAATCAACAACACCGGCAACAACACCATCACGATGAACGACGCCGGTGATTCGATCCTGCTGCTCGCGATCCAGAACGGCGCCAACCTGCGCTGGCGTGTGGTCTACAACGACGGCTGCACGCTCACGACCGTGTAGTGGGAAGCGTCGCGTATGGCGTGAAGAGCGACCCAGGATGCCACGCACGGCGAAATCGGCATGAACCTGCACGCTGCACTGGACCTGCACCGCGACACGCTGCGCGGGCTGTCGACGAAGGTCACGTATGGGCGCGGCACGGCGCGTGTGATCGTGACGGCCTTTCGGGATGCGACCCGCAGCGCCGAAGGCGACGAGTCCGGCGGCGTCGTGAGCGTGCGGACCGACGATTGGATTGTGGATAGGGCGGACCTGGTCCTGGAGGGCGCGTTGATCGAGCCGCGCGCCGGCGACGTCATTCGCGAAGCCGTTGACGGCGGCGTGAATGTGTATGAGGTCGTCGCCATCGCCGGCCAGCCGCCGGCGCGTCCCTCGGGCAACGACCCGCGCCGCCTGCGCATCCACACCCAGTGGATCGCCACGGAGGCGCCGTCGTGAGAATCGCGCTGGCGATCACGGATGCACTGGCGGCGAGTCTGCAAGCCGCTTTGCCCGGCTGTGTTGTCGAGCGGGCGCTTCGACCGCGGCACAGCCTGGCCGAGTTGGCCAGGCCGCACGTCATTGTCCAGCCGGCCGCGCTGCTCAGCGAGCGCGAGACGCGCAGCGCGTGGCGCGAGGACTGGACGGTCGACGTCTGTCTGCAGTGGAAGCTGCCGGCCGATGCGATTGACGAAGAACACGAGCGCATCTGCGACCTGGTCGAGGGCATCAAGAGCCGGTTGCAGCAGTCGTTGTCCTTGCAGCTCGATCTGCAGACGGCGTCGCTCGAACCGGCGTCGATCGAAATCGACCCGCTCTTCGACGACGAGCAGCTGGTGGTCGCCGGCGTGTGGGTGACGCTGCTGCGCGCGACGTACAAGCTCCTGAGGGAGAACTGACTCCATGCCCACCTACAAGCTCGGTTCCGAAGGAAAGGCCTACTACAACAGCAGCGGCATCGGCGGCGGCGGTTCGTGGGTCGAAATGACCAACTTCCGCAACGGCTCGTTCGACCTGAGCGCCGAGTCGGCCGATCTGAGCACCCGCGCCACGGGTGGTTTTAAAGCCCTGGTTCCGGCCCAGCTGGTGTTGAAGTTCAGTTGGGAAATGGTGGTCGATTCGGCCGATGCCGCCTACGCGGCGATTCGCGCCGCGGCGTTCGCCCGCTCCACGCTCGGACTGCGCTTCCTCGACCCGAGCGAGGGCCCGCAGGCGGACGTCTTCATCTCGAAGTTCGAGCGCAACGAGGATCTGACCGAGGGCATGAAGGTCTCGGTCGAGGCGGAGGTGGTCTACTCGAGCACGCCGCCGAGTTGGTATCCGTAGTCGCAACGCACATTCGCTGGGAGACACGACATGGCGGATTTTTCGATCACCGCGGCCAACGTCATCGCCGGCGGCGTCGTGCCGACCAAGACGGCCGGCGAAGCGCTGGTCGCCGGCGAGGCTGTCTACAAGAAGGTCGCGGACGGCAAGTACTACAAGGCCCAGGCCGACGGCAACGAAGAGGAGGCCAAGTTCGCCGGCGTCGCCGTGAACAACTGTGCTGCCGGTCAGCCGTTTTCGCTGGTGGAGGCTGGTGAGCTTACGGTCGGCAGTGCCTTGGGTTCCGCCGGTAAGGCCGTGGTGTTGTCGGCGGCGGCCGGCAAACTCGCACCGATTGCTGATCTGCTGACGGGCCATCGGCTCACGATCGTTGGCTACTCCAAATCGGCCACGGTTCTTGTGATTCAGAGCATCGTCACCGGAACGCAGGTGCCGTAATGAAAAAGTTCAGCGACGCGCTGCAGCGAGAATGGGCCATCGACCTGACGGTGCTCGACCTGGAGCGCGTGCAGAAAGCGGCCGAGTTCGACCTGATGAGCGTGGCCGTCGGCGACGGCGCCGCGGAGCTGCAGCATCCGGTCAAGCTGCTGGCCGTCTTGTGGGCGCTGCTCGAACCGCAGTGCCGGCAGCGCGACGTGACGTTCGAGTCCCTCTGCGGCGGGTTCTACGGCGACGCCCTGCACGACGCGCTGGTCGCCCTGCGAGCGGAGCTCAACCGTTTTTTGCCGGCGAGCCAGCGGGCGCTGGCGGAAGCGATTCTGGAGAAGAGCGCGGCGACCAGTGCGGCCATCACACGGGCCGGGATGGAGAAGCTGGCCGCGATCGATCCGCAGCAGCTCGCGGCCCAGGTGATGGCCGACCTTCTGCGCAGGAACTCTGGCGCAAGCTCTACGAGTTCGCCGGAATCGTCGGCGTCGACCCCGGCCGCTGGACCTTCCACGAGCTGAGGCTGGCGGCCGAGGCGCGCGCCTACGCCCAGGCGGCGCCGATCTACGGCCTGATGACGCTCGTGACGCAGCTGCTGACCGGCAGGCGGCACAATTTCGATCCGCGGCAGAAGGAAGCTGAACCGACCATGACGCTGGGCGAGGCGCGGCAGCTATTCGAGGCCCGCTGGGCCAGGCAGAAAAGATGATCGAGACGGCGCTGGCGGCGATTGGAGTGGCCGCCACGGTTCTCGGCCCGTGCTTTGGAGCCATTCTGTGGCTCTTCTGGCGCTACCTGGACTCGCGATTCGACGCGATCGAAGAGAAGTTGGGTCAATTTCACCGCGCGGACGTCGCGGCCGTCGAAGTCCAGAGCCTGCGGGACGAGATTCGGTCGCTAGGTGAGCGTGTCGCCTTGTTGGAGACATCGAAATGAGCAACCTCAGAAATGTCCGCCGGCT
Organism: Phycisphaerae bacterium RAS1; assembly: GCA_007859745.1. NCBI lineage: Bacteria > Pseudomonadati > Planctomycetota > Phycisphaerae > Phycisphaerae bacterium RAS1. The sequence continues at coordinate 1,767,321 of SMLU01000001.1, forward strand.
GGCCTTGGCTGCACCGCTGCTGCTGTCGCTGTCTGGGTGTGCGCTGCTGGCCGGCGGCAAGACGGCGGCCGAGAAGCCGGGCTTTGAAATCCAAGTGCCGAACTTCTGGCGCGCCGGCAAGCTGGCCATTACATCGGATGCGAACCTACGGGCCCGAAAACTCACCGTCAGCGTGCCGCTTGCCGACGGTCGGGTCGCCTCGTTCGAGGCCCACGATCTGGAGTATGGCCAGGCCGTGGTCGCAGCGATCGACGCGGAGGCCCGCAAGGTGCGCGCCATCGGCCAGTTGCACGAGGCCGTCGGGCGCGGCGTGGCGAATGTGGTTGCGTCGGTCGGGCAGGCGATCGCGACCGCAGCGCCGGCGCTCTCGCCCCTGATGGCCGCCCTGGCCGCGGCCGAGATGGTGACGACCGAGCGCGGCCTGCAGCTCACGCTGCCGGGTGGATTCTCGATCGGTGGGACCACGGTCACGCGTGCCGACGAGGCGCGCGCCATCTTGACGGCGCTGGCCGAGGCAGCCCGCGCCGCGCCAGGAGCGGAGTCCAGACCCAGCGAGTGAACGCACGGTGCGCGCCCCCGCGAGAGTCTCTTCGAGAAACGCCGAAAAGTCGCGAAGTCCGTTCGTTTGGAGACAGGATCTAATGCGAAACCACCGGCCCAGCGACGGTCGTCGCGGATCGCTTCCGACGTCCGGCGGTCGTCGGGCCTTCGTGGCGCTGCTGATCTGCGCGGTCGCCGTCACGGCGATCGCGGTGGCCGCGTGCATGGCCGCCAACCGTGTCGACGGGGGAACGGACGTCGAGTTGCCGGACCCGGCATCAGCGGCGACGCAACCGCCATCCGCGGGTGGCGCTGGATCTGGAAACGCTGGGAAGGCGACCGCCGGCCAGTTCGCCGCGGTGATCCAGGGACTGACCGGTCTGCATTTTGAGTCCGCTCTGCCCTTGGGCGTGGCGGTGTTGATGGGGCTGGTGCTGCTGGCTCAGGTGCTGGTGATTTTCGGCCTGCTGCTGGTGAATCGCGGATACCGCGTGGCGCTGGACCAGGCGCGCGACGACTACCGCGCCAGCGAGAACAAGCTGCTGGACACGATCGTGGATCTGGTGAAGCCCAGGGGCATGGCATGACACCGGCCGGTACGCGAGAGGTCTTGACCGGCGTCGCGGCCGTGCCCGAGAGCCAGACGGCGATTCTGCGAGGAGCTGCGCGATGAAGAACCAGTGCTACACGCTGGCGATGGGTGGTTCGGAACAGCCGATCGCGGTTCCGGCCGATGCGTTGTCGATCGAGATCATGGCGCTGGGTGCGGACGTGATCTACTCCTGGGATGCAGGCGGAACAACCAGCACTGCCGTGCCAATCCCGCGGCGAACGCTGCTGGCCGGCAGCTCGAAAGCCTGGGACGGCCTGGGTCGATCCGGCGGGACTGCACACGCCTGCATCGGCGGCTCGACGCTGTATGTCAAAGGCACAGCGGGCGAGCACCTGGAAGTCGAATTCGAGGTTGACCGCCGGGAGTAGGCCATGTCTCAGCGCTTGCGCTCCAGTCGATTCTCGGCGCTGAGCCTTGCCGATGGCGCCTTGACGCTTTCCAAAAGCGGCGATGGCGAGTTCCTCGAGCGCGTCGGACTGCGCTTTCCGCCGCCGGTCGGCGTCCCGGGAATAGTCAACGCGCGCTCGTTTAACCTCGCCCGGGCCAGCGCCGGCAACGAGGTCGGCGCCGAGGCGGATACGTCCTATTGCTGGGGGTACAACGCCGACGGATTCGGCAACCCACAGGATTCAGCCGAACACTGCCTGTCGTTTCGTCACGAGGTGTACTTCCGTCCCTCTGGGGCGGTCGGCGGGCTGACGCCGCCGGTGCACGAGACCCACATCCAGGCGACGCCGGCGTCGGGCGACAGCTTCAGCGGAACCGGGTGGAACGGCGCCTACCGCCGGCCGCTTTCGATCAACGTCGAGCGCAAGGTGTACGGGGGGTCCAATCGCTCCGGGATCAAGATCGACATGGCGCTGGATACCACGTCGCTCAGCCTGATCGATCCGAACCGCAACAACGCGACGGCGCAGATGTTCAAGCTCGACGCGACGCTGGCGGTCATGCAGCTGTTCAACGGAGTGAAGATCCAGAGCGAACAAGCCGCATTCGACACCTACGACGTGATCAAGCTCAAGAACGCGGCCGGGTCGAACTACATTCGCGCCATATCCATTGATGCAGGCGATCGCGTTTACATCGGCGGCATGTTCGCGGGCGGCCTGGATGCGGCCGTCCTGGCGCTGGGCGGCGCGGCGACCAAGTTGCGGTTCTTCCCCGCCTCCGGCGCGGACGTCAGCACCAACGCGGTCGGAAAGCAGACGGTGACGGGCTCTCGTGCCGGCAACGCCGCGCTGGCGAGTCTGGCGGCGGCGCTGGCCGCGTATGGGTTGATCGTTGACAGCACCAGCGCGTAGGAGCCTCTCATGTTGAGAGAATATGTGTCCGTCGAAGGCGGCGTTTGCACGCTGCAGCTGTGGGTCGAGGCGCCGGGCGGCGCCCAGACGCCGCTGTGTACGGTCGCAATCGACGTCGGCGCCTCGCGCGCCGCGCTGGACAACAAAGGCGAGGCGTTCTCGCAGGCGGCGCAGCGCGTGTACCACTACCTGTTCAATCCGGCCCTGCCGACGCGGCCGGTCCCGGTTGGGTGACGCATGCCGATCACAATTGAGAAGCCGGTGTTCGACGCATTGCTATCGGTCGTGACCGCAGAGCACGCGGCGGCCGAGCAGAGGATGACCCTGATGGAGACGATCCTGAACGGTGCGCGGAGTGCGAAGCAGGTCGATTTTGAGGAGCGCCCGGCTCCGCAGCCGACGCCGCCGGCTGGGCAGCCGAAGCCGAAACCCGGCGCCGCGCCCGCCACTGGCAAGGCGCGTCGCGACAAGCGCTGACCCATGTTCATTGTGCAGTTCAAGGCCGGGTTCTTCGATCGTCGCCGCGTGACGCGCGCGGTCGACCGTGCGTCGCGCCGCGCCCTTTCGCGCGCCGGCGCGTTCATCCGCACAGCGGCGCGGCGCTTGATCCGCACACGCCGCCGCGCCAGCCGACCCGGCCAGCCGCCCAGCTCGCACACCGGCCTCCTGCGGCGCTGGATTCTGTTCGCGTACGACCCGGCCCGAAAGTCGGTCGTCATCGGCGCGGCGCTTCTGAACGGCGCGCGGAGGCAACGCAAGCCCGTTCCGAGCGTCCTGGAGTTCGGCGGAGAGGCGCGGATCGGCAAGCGCAGCGTGTCAATCGCCGCGCGGCCCTACATGCGCCCCGCGTATGAGAAGGAGCGTTCAAAACTGCCCAAACGTTGGGCGGGTTCGATTTCGAGGTGATCCGTGGCCGCAGCGAGTGGAATCAAGGCCGGCCAGGCCTACGTCGAACTGCTGACAAAGGACGATCGCTTTCTGGCCGGGCTGCGCAAGGCGCAGGCGACATTGGCCTCGTTCGGAGCGCTGGCGACCACGACCGGCCTGCGCCTGGCCGGCGCCGGGGCCGCGGGTGTGGCCGGGTTCCTGGGAATCACGACCGTTTTCACTGACGTCGGTTCAGCGCTGAATGACATGGCCGAGCGCACCGGAATCGCCGGTTCGTCGCTCTCCGCACTGGCCTATGCCGCCAGGCTGACGGGCACGGACATGGCGTCGGTCGAGACCGCCGTCCGGAAAATGCAGGTCATGCTGAGCAAGGCCGCGTCCGGGTCAGACGAGGCCGCCCAGGCGTTTTCCAGCCTGGGCATCCAGGTCGTCGAACTGCTGCGTCTGGCGCCCGACCAGCAGTTCAACCGCATCGCCGATGCGATTGCGGCGATCGACGATCCCACGCGCCGAGCGGCCGCGGCGGTGGCGCTCTTTGGTCGTTCGGGTACGGCGCTGCTTCCGATGATTCAGCGCGGAGCTGCCGGCCTGGCGAAGATGCGCGCCGAAGCCCAAGCCCTGGGGCTGACGATCGACGATGAGACGATCGCCACGGCCGACCAGCTGGGCGACACGTTCGACACTTTAAAACTCCAGTTACGACAGGCGGCCGTCATTGCTGGAGCGGCGCTGGCGCCGACGTTCCAGGCGGTTGCGAACGCGGCCGTGCGGGCCGCGGCCGGCGTGAATCAATTCATCCGTGAAAACGGGTCGCTGATCGTCGGCGCCTTTGGCGTGACAGCTGCCATCGGCGCCGCGGGTGCGGCGCTGGTCGCGGCCGGAGTGGCGGCGACGAGCCTGTCATCTGTACTCGGTCTCATCGGCGGTGGATTTGCGCTTCTCGTCAATCCCATCGCACTCGTCTCTGCGGCCTTGGTCGGAGGCGTCGGCGCGTTCGTCTATTTCGCCGAGACCGGCCGCGGCGCGCTGGCCTACTTGATGGATCGGTTCAACGAGCTGGCCGGCTTCGTCGGCGACGTTTTGGGCGGCATCCGCGATGCACTGGCCGCCGGCGAACTGAAGCTGGCGGCTGAGGTTTTGTGGGCCGGGCTGAACGTGGCGTGGCAGGCGGGCGCCCTGCAACTCGCCCATGTCTGGGAAACGGTCAAGTCCGCCATGATCGGCGCCGCCGTCAACGCGTTTGATGGCGTGCTGGCGGCTGCCAACATCGTCTGGCGCAGCCTGCAGGCAGGCTGGACGCATGTCACCACGTTCATCGGGAACGCGATCGCGCAAGCGGCGGTGTTCGTCGTGCTGCAGTGGGAGACAATCAAGGCCATCGCCGCCAAGGCCTACAACTACATTCGCGGGCTGTTTGATTCGGGGTTCGACGTGGCCGCGGCCAATCTGGCAGTGGATCAGGCGCTGGTCGAAGCCGAAGCGCGCATCGGGGCCGATCTCACGCGGACGCTTCGCCAGGCACTGGACGTTCGAAATGACCGCCTGGCCGAAATTCAGCGCGACTCGGACGCGGGGTTGGCCCGGATCGGCGCACTGAACCTGGCGACGCAGGACGCGATCGGCAAGGCGGCCCAGGAGCGGATTCTTAAAGCCCGGACCGAGGCCGAGCAAGCGCGGGCCGACCTCGAAGCGGCCATCGCGAGCGCTCGTGACGCGCGTGCCAAAGCGCCGCAGGGCGCCGCGCCCTTCGCGCCGCCCCGGCCGCTCGTCGATGAATTCCCAGGCCTGGGCGAGCAGCTGCGCGCCGCCGGCCAGTTCGGCGGGCGCAATGTAATGCTACTGTCGGCCGGACCACTGAGCGGCTCGCCGGTGGAGCGCAAGCTGGACGGGATCAAGGAAGCCCTCAAGGACATCAAGCAGGGGATCGAACGCCACTGGGCGGCGAAGTTCGCGAGGTAGGTTGTGGGTCGCTGCATCGAGTTGCTCAAGTCGCGCCGCACGTTGCTGGGTCGCAGCCCGGCGGCCGAGTTGTTCTACTTCATTGACGAGGTCGCCGACGAGGTCGAAGCGCAGACGCTTTTGCGGTCGACCGCGGGCGCGACATTTGATCCGTGGGGGACCGGCCTGCTGCTGATTCCGCGCATCGACAGCGAAGTGATTCCGATCGGCTCAGACCACCTCGACCCGACGCGCGTCTGTTTTGAGGGCCGTGTGACCTATGGCCTGGCCCCGCCCTCCGGCTCGACGCGGCGGCGCGGGACGATCGGCGCCAGCACGCAGCGCGTCAACGCCTCTCGGCGACTGGTGGCCGAGTACGCGGCCCCCGGCGAGACCGCGCCTCCGCTCGGGCGGCTGCTTCACAAGGGTGACGGGCTGGACATCGGCGTGGGATCCTCGGAGTGGACCGAAGAGGCGATGTTTTCCGCCGCCCTGATCAATGACGCCTACCTGAATGCCCTCGACGACCTGGCCTGGCACGTCAACGACGCGCCCTTTCGCAACAAACAGCCCGGCGAGGTGCTGTTCAAGGGCGCCACATTCACACAGCGCGGCGACGGCAACTGGGAATTCGAGTTCGGCTTCCAGTATCAGAAGAACCGCAGCAACCTGACCGTCGATCCGATCAGCGGGATCAACGTCCGCGGCTGGGAGTACCTCGAGACCCTCACCGAGGATCGCGACGACGAGCCGTCGAGCAAGCTCATTAAGAAAGTCATCGCCGTCCGGATTCATGAGCTCTACGAACCCGGGTCATTTGGCTTGCTGGGAATCTGACGTGGCAAAGAACTCCTACATCGGCCTGGCCCCGGCGCTCGCGCAGGTGTGGAAGGGCGCGCTCAATTCGAATGCCGTGGGTGAGACGTTCACGGTCACTTTGACCGATCTCGACGACGGCGCTGGATCGATCACCCAGGTCTACACCTACACCGTCTCGTCGGCCGACACGACCACGACGCTGGCCGCGGCGAATTTTGCGGCGGCGTGGAACAAGGATTCGCGCCACCTCGTGAGCCGCATCACCGCGGCCAGTTCGGGCGCCGAGATCACGCTGACCTCGGACATCGCCGGGCAGCCCTTCAGCGCTGCGCATGGCGGAAGCGGGACGTGGACGGCGACGCCGGGCGTTACGACTGCCGGCGGCGGTCCGAACGACATCGGATTGCCGGGCAACTGGTCGGAGCGAGCGCTGCCCGTGGCGGCCGACGACATCTGCCTGCCGGCCGGAGCGCCGTCGCTGCTCTACAACCTCGAGCTGCTGAACGGCTTCACAGCCGGCAAGTTCTACAGCGAGGCGGGTTTTTCCGGCAATGTCGGGCGGCGCGAGAACGGGCGCGAGTACAAGCTCAAGCTCAAGCCGACCGTCTGCGAAATCCGCGGTCGCGGATCCTGCTTCCTGCTCAACCTCGGCGCGCAGGCCATCGAGGTGGTCTGCGAGCACAGCGGCAAGCCGACGCTCAGCGACCAGCCGGTCATCAACGTGGTCGGCAGCGCGATCACCAAGGTCAGCGGTTGCGGCCATGTCGGCGTCGCGGCCGCGGCGGGCGACACGGCCACGGTCACGGGAAGCTTCAACCCGAGCGGAGGCCGCTGGTTCATCGGGCACCCGCTGTCAACGCTCACCGTGGCGGGCGCCTCGATCCGAAATCAGGACGCCGTGGTGACGTCCTGGGCCGGCATTGCGACCGTCACGCAGATCGAGGTCGCCGGTAGCGCCGAATATCGCGAGTTCAAATCGCCCTGGACCACGGGCGCGTTCTACGACGGGAAAGCCTTCATGAACGTGGCCGGCACCTACGCGAACACCACCGTCGAGAACGAGGCCGTGCTCGACACGGAGTTCCCACAGCAAGCGCACACGCTGACCAACTCGACCCGCCGCGGGCGGGCGCAGATCAGGTTGCCGGCCGACACGACCATCTACACCAACCCGACGTCGCCCATCGGCGCCAAGGGCGGCCCGGGCTGGGAGGCGTAGTGTGGGCACGCGCGTGCGGCCGGATGACCGGTTGGTCATCAAGGCATCCGAGTTCAACAGTTGGCAGGATGCCGCCGACGATCTGAAGGCGCGCCGCGCCGCCGGCTGGACCGGACGGGCAGCCTCGCCGCCCGTGGATACCACGACCGTGGTGCTCTGCAAGAACGCCTCGGGCGCCGTGCGCCGGCGTTTTGACGTGCTGGGAATCGCCGGGCCGATCATCGATCCCGCCGACAACCTCGAGGGATTTAAACACGGCGTCGCGGTTCGCGGCATAACGCCCACTGAAGCGCAGCGCGACGCCTTCGTCGTGCTGCAGGCGCCCGCCGCTCCCGACACGGTCGTCCCCAGCGTGATCTCGGGCGCCACGATCGCGCGCGTCTACATGGCCAGTGAATCGCACCGCTTCGCGCTCGCCGCCGGCGGCGCGCACGCCGACATTCTGAACAGCTCGACGGCCGGGATCGCCCAGCTGTTGTGGATTCAACCGCTCGCCGACCGGGAAATCGCGGAGATCGCGCTCTGCGTCGTGCGGGTTGGCGGCGGCGCCGGCGCTGCGTCCGGCATCGAAATCGCCGATGTCGCTTCGCTCCCGACAACGCCGCCGGCCGAGGGCTTTGACGCCCGCCTGCGCGACGACAACCAGACCCTCATTCGCGTCAACATCTTCGGCGCTTTCCTACCCGGGACCTGGACCGACACCGGCCCGACGACGTTCCCGCCGCTGCTGGTCGGCATGGCGGTTCCCGTCACGCAGATAGACGACGCGTGGTACTCGCTCTGGTTCTACACGAGGCTCTGCCTGTGATCGCGACCTGCCTCGACGGTCAATACGGTTTGCGCCCCTGTGACGATCGCGAGGGCTTGGTCGGCTGCGGATCGCAATGCTGCTTCGAGGGAGTGTATCAAACCGACCTGGGTAGCGACCCACAAAACGCGGTGACAATCTACGACTGCGTCAGGCCCTATTCCGTGCCCGACGGGTCGAATCGCTACCTCGGCGAATACGTTGAAATCGAGCTGGCGTACGGCGGAGACACCTACGTCCAAACGCCCGCGAGCATCGGGCAGCCAGGCAGCGGCGCTCCCTGGCTCTATCGCGCCCACTCATTGTATGAGCTGGACCTCTGGCCCGACCCGACCGTGTGGCGCTCCACGCTGGCCCGAGGCCACGTGTTTGGATCATACCCGCACCTGGGCAGCAACCTGGCACATCGGATCATCGTCGGCCGCGCCGGAGGCGGCCAGGGCACGCTGGTGTCGCAGACGTGCGCGCGGTTCAAGTGCCGGCCGCTGAACGCCACGCCCGCCGGGCTGTGGCCGGGCGTCGTCGGCAGCGCAGTTGACCGCGGGTTCCACTCCGTGCGGTACGAAGACGAGGACGGCGACTACCCCTCCGGCCGCTCACAGAGCCGCTGCGAGATGGTCAAGACCCCGCCAAGCTGGTTCAACATTCCGGCCACGATCCCGACCTATTGCCTGCCGCTCTACTGGCACCGCGGGCAGTACTACGCCAGCGGCGGCCAGTTCGTGCCCCAGACGCCGCCGGCGGACATTCGCTTCAACGTGTCTGGCGCGTGCAACCAGACGCACCCCATTTTCGGCCCCTTCCTGCGCCACTGGCTGGCCGTGGGCGCCATCAAGGAAATCGGCACACAGCCGCGGTTCTGCTTCCTCATGCCGTTGGTGTTGATCCCCGCCGCCTCGGACGGTAGCGCCTGGGTGCACGAAACATTTCCGTTTTCCACGACGTTCGTACTGCAGGCCGGTCGCGACCTCGTTGGGAATGGAGCGGCCTCCGGCGCTTCGGCCCAATACGAAGACATCCTCTACTTCCTGACCATGGCGCAAATGGCGGACGACGGCGCCGGGAACCCGCAGCACCTTCAATACCTTTACGGCAGCGGGTGGGCGATCGAAGGCAACGAGCCGTCCGTGTTGCGCGTGGATAGCGCCCAGGTGCTGTGATGCCGGGGTTCCCCTGCTACGCGCCCGAGCCAAGGCCGCCAGCGCCGCTGCCGTGTGCGCCCTGCAGCGCCCCGGCCGATCCGCTCTACGTGCGCGTCGTGATTTCAGGGGTGTCGTCGTGCGGGTGCGCGCTCCTGTTCGTAACCGGCGGGATTGACAGCATTTCGTCGATTCGCGGCGTTGCGCCGGTTGACAACGACACCTTCTGTGCCGCGTGGCTCTCGTGCGGTGTTCTGCACGACTACGTTCCGTTTCAGCACATCAAGGCTTTCACCGGGCGTCGGCGCATCACGCTGCCCGGCGGATTGCAGTGCTGCGCCGCGTCCGGAAGCTGCAACGAGGCCCTGGACGAGTATGGCAAAGTCTACTGCGCAACGCGCGTCATGCTGCGGCCCATCGTTGTCAACGGCCAGGCGAAGCTCGTCATCAGACAGGCGCTCCGAATGCGCACCGGCTTCGTCACGATCTTCAACGGCGCAGCCATTCTGGCGACCGGCCCGGGAAACTGTCTCGACGAGACGCAGACCGTGGTTGTCCAAAACAGCTATGTTCAGTGTTCGCAAGGCGGTCTTGTCGTCAGTTCCGCCCACGGCGGAACGGCGACCGTGACGTTCTTCCGCGGCGCCGGCGACTGCGTCGGCAGGCAGCCCGAAGTCTCGTTTTTGATCCCGGAAACGACGATCCACAATCCGTGCACATCCGAGCCGTGCCGCCCCGGAGATCCGCCCAACCCGGGCGACACGCCGGCCGAAGACTGCCTGACCGAGCCGACGATCCCGCTAGTGTGCGCATGCCTGCGACGGCTTGGCATCAACCCGGAGTGGTGCGAGCCGTTCCCGGCCCCGGCCGGCCCCGCGGAGACACACGCCGACTATCCGGTTTTCGACGTCTGCGACGACTGCGACGCTCAGGTGTTGATCGACTCCTACCGCGGGTGTGGCCACGTTCAGAACGGCATGGGTCGCCCATGCCTTCCAAAATTCCAGCGCCTCGTAGCAACCGGCGTCCGCACGGGCCGAGGTTGCCCGTACTCAACCGGCGACAAGTGGGCGAGAGAGTTCTGGCGCCGGTAACCGCGCTGTCGGCGTATGGGGCGACACAGCGTCATGTAGAACATCCTCGCCGCGACGTCGTGGTTCGTCGCCCAATTCGGGTCGCGGCGGATGGTCGCGGCGATCGTGACCGTGCCATGACGGTCGGCAACGGAATCAACTTGACGTAGCTGGCCCCTGTCCGCGCCGCACAACTCCGGCTGCTCACGCTTCGCCTACTCGCCGAAGGGTTCCGCCGTAGGCGACCGCGCGAGGCGGTTGTCATAGGTCTTTGACCACGCAAAACTTCGCCGAGGCTAAAATTCGCGCAAGCAGAGACGTCAGGATTGGCATCGGTCGCGTGTGCCGGCGTAGGCACGATGCCTTGGGGCCATCCGTCGCCGTCGAGTAACGCCGAGTTGGACTTCGCAACGCAGGTCGGCCTAGAATTCGTCGCAGCATCGGCTGATGGCCTCTCGCCGGTGGGATTTCGCGCATCGCGCGTGGAATTTGAACCAGGCGCGCTGGAGTTGTGCTGTAGCTTGGACACCTTTCACAGCCTTCGCAGCCGTTTTTGGGAGCGCAACTACAAAATCGCTACGCTGATCCAAGTGGAACAGCTCTTGCCTGCCATTATCCGACTGCGCCTGGCTGGTCGCACGGCTGATGCAAGGCGATGACTCAGCTCGACCGTCCGGTGCACGTAACACAAGGGGACACAAGTGTTTCCGTCAGCCAATTCTCGTGACTGGACTCGATCGGATCGTTGCCCAGTCAAGCTCAGCCGGGTGGTTTCGCTCGTCACGCTGGTTTGGGCGGCAGTTCTGTGCGAAACGCGGGGGGTCGAGGCGGCGACATTTCAACCGCTGGGTCGGCTACCGGGTGACCCGTCGACGGCAATTGGGCGGCCGACGGCCGTCTCGGCGGACGGAAGCACGGTCGTTGGGTGGACTTCCGCGGTAGGTGAGTTCAATCGAAGGGGCTTTGTCTGGACCGCCGGGCAAGGAATGGTGGGCCTGATTTCGATTGACGGCTCCGCGTTCAACCGACCCTTCGACGTGTCCGGCGATGGCTCGCGAATCGTCGGAACGACGAGCTCCGGTTTTACGGCCATCGATTGGGTCAATCGGAAGCCGCGCGTGCTTCCGACCCCGTCCGTCGTCACACTTTCGGAAGCGCGGGGCATTTCGGACGACGGACTTGTCGCCGTCGGCGCGTTTCACCACCCCGTTAGCTGGAATCCCGCAGCGCGGTGGCGCGGCGATGACGTGGCTGAGCCACTGAGTGAGCAGATACTCTTTGAAGACAGCATCGCCCATGCGACCTCCGCCGACGGCGGCGTCATTGTGGGGACCCGGCGTGTTCCAGGTACGACCCCATACGCATTTCGCTGGACTGAGCAGACGGGGTTCCTTCCGCTCGTTTTCGGCCAAGTGTCCGGCACAGATGCTTATTGTCTGACATCGGACGGAAACGCCGTCGCCGGCACAATTTCGGTTTCGACTTCGTTCATCTGGCAAGCTGGCATTGGAACTTTCGAATTACCATTGGTTCCGGGGACCACGAGCTTCCAAGCATTTGGAATCTCGGACAGCCGCGCGGTGGTAGGACGCGCGTTCGGCGGCAGCAGCTTCCTCGAGCAGGCCGCAATCTGGACGCCCGAGCATGGCTCCCGACTTCTTGAAACGGCGCTTGAAGAGGAACACGGGCTCATCCTTCCCGGCTGGCACCTCAGCCGCGCGACGGCAATCACGCCGGACGGTCTGACCATTGTCGGCAGCGGCATCAATCCAGCGGGCATCGAGGAGGCGTGGATCGTCCGAGTTCCGGAACCCAGCGGCCTCGTACCACTTCTTCTGATGGCGTTCCTGCTGCGCCGGGCGCGATGTCGGGCTGCGTTTGGAGCGATTACCTTCCTCGCCTTGATCCACCTTGGGGGGCTGGCGCATGCCCAATGTCCGCCGGCTCCGCAACCTTGCAATGAGTTGTGCTGTAATTGTGATCACAATGATGCATACCCACCGCATGATCCAGGGCCGCCGATTACCGGAGTTGCGGCAAAGCGGGTTATCAGCGGCTACCCGTGCCAGACAGATGAAACGCTCTGGCCGTACAGCGAACAGTGGTGCCCGACGGCCGTTGTTCCGGTGTGCGCCGGCTCCTGGATTCGCCTGGTAGGATACGGGCTGGATTGCGATTTGTTTGGTCCAGAGAATCAGGCGTGCCACGATTGCATTCGCTACGACTGGGCCTGGTCACCCGTCTTCGTCGAGAACAGTCCAGACTTCATGGACACAGAGCAGGCATTTGCGGGGCCCCTCTACCATGACTTCGAGGGCGCCTTCTCAGTACAACTTGTTGGCGCGACAAACGGACCAAACGGGTGCCTCAACTCCGATGCCAGCGAGACTTGGACCGGCGGCCCGATCGAGTATCGCTTTCATGTGAATGCGCCTCACCTCAGCCAGACTGCAACACGTTATGTCCCACTCAATGATGATTTTGATGAATCACCAGAGCCGCTGGCAGACCCAATCTGGATGGACTGGGAGAACCCAGGATTACTGCTTGGCGATGACGAACTCCGGTACCATACTTTGGGGACATCCCTGCCGTCCGTGACGGGATGGTGGCTCGCCGCGTCGGCAAACCAGATCCAAGTGTGGGGATATGATGGCACGTGGAAACGAATGACGCAGGATGCGGCTTATGCAACATCCAACATTGTAATCCTCGAGGGCGTGGAACGCTCAACGACGGTCGATGAATACGGCTCGCTGACGGTGCAATTCTTGCCGAATAGCGAGGGCATCAACGAGGATTGGCGAGACGACCCACCCAGCATTGGTTGTGGGTGTGTCATGAGCACAAACGAACCCAACAACCGCTTCTGGGTTCCATTCGTTGACCTTGATGTTCCCCCGGGCCTAGTCAACGGAGATCGGCGCGAGCTATCGGCGGGGTGGTTCATCCCGCTCAACAACGACGACGACAACGGAAACTGCAAAGAGGACTTGTCCGGTGACGACACGCCCTGCACGAGCGGATGCGCGAGTGAGGATGATCTGGTCCAGGGGGGACTGCTCCTTGCACTCCGTGCGGGTGAGGATCCTGAAGCCAGCCCGGCCTACAACCACGGCACTGTGGCGATGTCTCTTCCCAATCCTCCCGCGTTGCGATTGTGGGACAACCCGTCCCGCGCTGGAGCGCCCATCACTGACCTGACATGGTCGGACCTCGACGAGGCGTTGCCACCCGCGAGTTTCTACATCGAAGGCCTGAAGACGGGCACATGGAACATGAATGTTGAGTGGCAGGCTCCGCACTTTCTCGTCAAGGATCGCGTGAAAGTCACCGTATTCAAGGGCGACTTGCACATTGAAGGCATTCCTCCATGCCTGGAGAATAAGACGAGCTTCCCGAACGACTGCCCGATCGCATGTGTCGTCAGCGGTGAGCAGCGAGCCGTCGGCCTTGAGGTTCAGCCTGTGGACCTGCGGGCTGCCGTGAGGCTTTCATGGAGCCCACGCGTTACGATTCGGCTCGAGCCGGGGGGGCCGCCAATTCAAGAGCAGCAGCAAGAGTACGACTACCTGGGCCGGCGCGTCGAGAAGGCGGTGACGACGTTCAACGGCTCCACGTGGGCGTCGTCGCCCGTGACTTCGCGGGTGCGCTTCGTCTACGACGGCTGGCTGCTGCTCGCGGAGCTGGACGGCGCTGCCAATAACACCGTCATTCGCAAGTACACCTGGGGCCTCGACCTGGCCGGTCTGAGCGGCTCCCTCAACGACCGTGCCTCCGCCGGCGGCATCGGCGGTCTGCTGGCGATGGAGGATCTCAATCCCGCCACCACGCAGTCGGGCGCGTATGTCTATTCGTACGACGCCAACGGCAACGTGAGCGAGCTGCTCGACGCTGACACGGGCGCCGTCGCCGCCCACTATGAATACGACGCGTACGGCAACGCAACGACGCCGGCCGATCCGGCGGACGCCAACCCGTTCCGGTTCAGCACGAAGTACTTTGATCTTGACGCCGATGCCAACGCAGGACTTGGATATTGGGGTTATCGGTACTATTCGGCACGGTTGGGCCGGTGGCTTAGCCGCGACATGATCGGCGAACTGGGCGGTCTTCATCTTCTATCTTATTGCTCAAATCTGCCCATCGCCGCCGTCGACGCCATTGGCCTTGACGTTCGGTCACTAACAGCAGAGCAAAAAGCTGACCTGCCCGCAAATGCCGACATCCGTGATGTACCCGAGGCTCCCGGCGTCTGCCGCATCCACGTGTACACGCCGCACAATGACTATATCGGCAGCATAGATTTCGACTGCAGCGACAATCCGTGCAGCACGGTCGACCAGGATGCTTCAATCCAAGCCGCCATGTTGGCGGCAAAATCGTTGGCTGCCGGCGCCGACCTTGACCGCGTTCGAAGAGCACTTTTGACCGGTGCCGCGGGCGCGGAATTCGCGATCCGCCTTGCCAACTGGCCCCTGGACACGGCCGTTGATACGATCGACTTTATCAATGACCCACAACTGGGTACATTTCTTGCGGTCGTTGTACCGGGAGCTGTTGGCCGCGCGTCAGCGCTCGCTCGGTGCGCCGCGCGCAACGTCGCTAATCCATGTTGCGACGCGACTGGCCGCATTCTCAGAAAGCTAACTCAGCCCGAGCGAGACGTACTACGAACCGAAGGGCGAGCCATCTGGGAAGCACACGCAAAGATCAGAGCACAACAACAGGGATTAGAGGTGCATCACCGAATTCCACTCGAGTACGCTCATCTATTTCCCAGCGTCAATCCGAATCGCTTGACCAATCTGGTTGGAGTGCCGGCAGTGCCACACTCCGATATTACACAAGCGTGGCTTCGGTGGGGCCGCAATCTGGGACATGAGCCCACTAGCGTTGATGTCATGACGCAGGCGTGCAGAATCGACGAACAGTTCGGGGACGTGTTTAGAAGTGTTCCACCGTAGAATGGTTGAGCAATGAACAGCAGAATAGTCGGTTTGTTGACTCGAATACCTAGCAACCTCAAGGCACATGGCGCGACGGATGATGAACTAGATGGGTTTGTCGCTCGCACACACGTGGCGCTACCCACTCCACTGCGCGACTGGCTTAAGTTAAGTAATGGACCTACCTTCGGCGAGGGTGGGTGGTGTGGTGTGCGCAGCGCATCCAAGCCCAACATCGACATTGAGCGTTTGTATCGACATGAGCTGTTTTCTTCCTGGCAGAGGCGGGGATGGGTGCCCGTGTCGTCTAACGGATGCGGTTCCTACTACGGAGTCCCAACACAAAATGACTTTGGCGACGGGTACCCCGTCTTATTTTTTGACCACGAAATCGACTTCGATCATCCGCAGTACGTTGTCAGCTCAGCGATTGAGATGTTCGTCCAGTTCATGTTAGAAAAGGAACTCGGCGAGACGCTATGGCCATTTGACAAGGCGTATGTGCTTGAGATCGACCCGCAGATTGTTCGCGTGCGCGGCGCGCCGCTGCCATGGTGTGTAGAGTAGATATGGGCGCGCAGTTCCACAACTTCGAATCCAAAATATACGAACGCCTCGCCTTGAGTTTCGAGAGAGCGCGCGGGTCCACGAGCGCAGGTCCAAAATGTCGGCGATCCCTGAATCACGCGTCGGAGTCGCCGCTAACTTGATTGGCCCGCCGCGAACGGGACGTTCGGCCGGCGCCGAATCGCTCAACGTGCGCAGCGGCCGCGCGGGTCGTTTCAGGGAGGGTCAAGAATGTCGGCGCTTCCCGAGATTCTCCGAATGGACCGGCCTTGGAGTGGAGTTTTGTTCGCGGGTCACGACCGCTGGCCTGAAATCGGTGCGTGGAACCGCCGCAATCGCGCAGCAATAGCATAGCGGAATCGGCCGAAGTGTCGCAATCGAGTTGTGAGATGTTGATCGCTCAGGCCGCGTCACGTTCGTAGTGACGCAGCAGGCCGCCGAGGAAGCGCCGGCAGCGGACGCGGCCAACCTCTTCCGGCGCAATCGTCGTGCGTGGCGGCGGTTCGTGCGAGGCGGCGAGAGCCTCCGGCAGCGTTCGATTCCCGAGTCCCTGATGTGGCCGATGGCGATTGAAGAATGTGACGTACTCGCGCACGATGTGATCAAGATGGCCAAGGCTGAAGCAAAGGAAATGGTTGAGGCATTCGCGCTTGATCGATCCGATCCACGACTCCGCATGGGCGTTCGCGTCCGGCGCGAGCACGGGCGTGCGAATGCGCTTTATTCCGGCGTTGAGGAACACGCAGTCGAAGCCCTGCGAGAATTTGGTGTCACGATCGTGGACGACGAACTCCGCCGGCAGCTTGTTTTCCTCGAGCCACATGATGACGTTGCGGGCCTGCTGCTGCACCCAGCGCTCGTTGGGATTGAGGGTGGCCGGGGACACCCAGACTCTCCTGGTACCGACGTGAATAAACGCCACGGACCAGGCCATCCGCATCCCGAAGGGCGTGATCACGTTCTTCGTGAAGAAATCGCACGCGACGAGCGTGTTCAGGTGCAACCGGATAAACTTGCGCCAGACGGTTTCTTCGGCTTTGCCGCGCCGATGTGACGACGGTGTCAGGCCCGCGGCCTTGAGCATGCTTCGGACCGAATTCTTACAGATTCGCAGGCGCAGCTTCCGCAACTCGCCCTGAATCCGCCGATAGCCCCAGCCCAGGTTTTCCTTGGCGAGGCACTTCACGATCTCGCACACATCCCGAGCAATCTTCGGCCTGCCGACCGGCTTGGACCGACGCCCTTCGCGCTGATCGACAACCCAACGAGAATACGTTCCTGGTGCCACGATGCCGATGATGTCGGCGACCTCGTGATTGAGTTCTGCACCGATAGCGAGCAACCGATCGCGATCATCGGGCGTTGGAATGACTCGGTTGCCGCCGAGTTTGCGGCGGAGGATATCGACTTGTGCTCTGAGGAATCGTACGCGAGCATCGCGTCGCGCAGCGCCGGCTTCCATAAGGAGATTGAAGAGCACGTAGAACCAGCGAACCATGACTGAGCCTCGAACCTGATGATGAAAAAACACGCGAGAAATCAGGCTGGCGACATTATTGACCCGCGCTGGCGGGCTGCCAACGTCGAGGGGCCGTTATTGACAGGCGCCCGAAGCACGCGGGCGACTTGCGCCGGCTGCTCGCCGGCCTGCCGTCGTCGCAGGAGGCGCGGGCTTGGAGCGCGGCAAGGCGGCCGGCCCTGTCGCGCGCCTCATAACCCCGCACGACCGATTTCGATGTCTGGTTCCCTCCTCCGATCCGAACCCTCATGGTTCGCTTCACTCAGGCGGGCCGAACCTTAGGGGTTCGGTTCGGTGGAGGGAAACGGACTCGAAAAAGTCTCTATTCATCCGTAGAGGCTTTTTTTCGAGGAGAGTGCGGTTCCCTCTAGTTGACCGGCCGTATCGAAATCGGCCGACCGAGTGGTTAACGCACAACGCCCGGGCAGAGACGCCTGGGCGTTGTCGTTTTTATCGCGAGCGTTCGCAAGGATTTATCGCTGTCCCGCCCGCGGCAGTGTCTCTCGGCACCGGCATCTCGGTGACACGGATGAGCGCTTTCCGACCCGCCGGCGCCGACGGTTTGCCCGTTGTCTCTGAGTCTCTGCACGTCGCCGACCGCGGGGTTAACGGCGGTCCAAAACCGCACGGGCGGCAATGTCTCGCGCTGCCATAACCCGATCGACCGTCGCGAAAGAAAAGTCTCGGGTTATGTCGGTTTGGAGATAACCCGGCGCAGAGCATCGAAAAATCGACCGGCGGGTTATTGCGACGCGAGTGCCGATCGGATCGATCACGCACTTAGAACGTCAGGCTCGTAGCCCGAGGCCACGCAGGATATCGTTGCGCTGCCGCGGGTTGTGTCGAACAAGAAGATCAGAGAGCCGCCGAACATCCTCAGGCGTTTTCAGCAACTTGCCGCGCGACCCCATCGGCCAGCTGTAGCCCGACACGAGTCGTGCTCGAACCATGTCGTCGTATGGAACGGGATTCTCGAACCGCACGACGAGCTCAAACGGTGCCTGAATTGGCCACTCGTCGTTGCCAAGCTCGGGGTTGATCGGCCCGGCCATACGCCAGAGCGAATGGACAGCGTCGACCCGAGGGTCGTCGGCCAGTTCCGGGACACCCGCGATATTTTTTGAGGTGCAGAACAGTTGCAGTTCGCCCGGCTGGGCGCGCTCGCCCGTCGACCACCCGTCCAGGAAGTCGTTCGTCTCAAAGCTGTCCTCGCGGTCGAGCCAATGCGCAGCGTACGCGCAGATTCGTACGTGCCTGTGCGATCTTCGCGTGTTGCCATTGTCATCATGTTCACTGGCGCGTCGACCTGATTGCCGCAACCGCCGTCGACCGGCGCTAAACGCAGACCGCTCCGGGTCTGGCCTACGGCCAAGAATTGCGAGCGCAGCCCGATCACCCGAAAGTTGTGAGCCTGCGTCGACCGTTGGCTTGCGCGGTGGTTCGGTTGCCGCCGCCCAGACCTGTTTGAAGAACTGGACCGCGTCATCGACCGCTTTAGGGGCGTTGCTAACAACCACCGCTTCCTGCAATAGCTCGAATCCGGCGCGCGTCAAATTGGCACTTCCGATAGCGAGGATCCGTTGATCGAGGAGATAGAGCTTGGCATGAAGGCCTGGAAATACACGCACTCTTGCAAGCTTCTGCAGCTTCTTCAATTCGGTCCACTGTGCATCCGCGAGCTTCGGGTTCGAGGTGTCCAGTCCGAAGACAATCCGCGTTCGTCCCGGGTTGAGAGATCGAAGGAACCGGCTGGCACCAGCTCCGATGAAGCCGGTGAGGATATCGAGTTGCTGACAGTCTCCAAGCTGCTTCTGGACTGCCGCGACTGCGCGCTGCGGACTTCGAAAGAACTGAATCACGATTTGCCTCTGTGCGCACGAACCCTCGCTTCACGCTGAAGATGAAACATTGGCGCTGGGCGGCTGAATGTCAACCGGTCGATTGCGGTCAGCGGACACGTCATTTCTCAACGGCGTACATAACGGGCAGAGGGTTGCGACCGGCGCGTTATGCACGGCGCGCAGGTCGAACGAGGAGTCTGCCCATGCCGACGCGCACGGAAGCGCCGCTCGATCCGTCCGAACGCCGCCGACAAGTCGCATCGATTCTCGCGCGCGGCGTCATTCGCCAGCGCCGGCAGGCGAAACTGACCGGACTCGTCGATTCTCAGAAATCCGCGCCCGCCGCCGAAAATCGCCTTGAGGTTTCCCGCGAAAGGAGGCTCAGTGTGTCTGACGGTACCCGCGGGTTCACGATGCGGGCCGACGGAGACGATGCATGAAACTCAACCTCGCCAAGGAGCTCGCGGCGCTCGAGCGAATGACGGTCGGGCAGCTCCAGCAAAGGTACGCCGAGGTCTTCGGCGAAACTGTGCGCAGCCGCCACAAGCAGTATCTGATCCGCCGGATCGCGTGGCGGCTCCAGGCCAACGCCGAGGGCGGACTTTCGGAACGGGCGTTGCGGCGTGCGGAGGAACTCGCCGACGTGGCCGACGTTCGCGTCACGCCGCCACGGGACGGGATTTCGGCCCACCCGGTGGCGCCCGCGCCGCGCGCGGACGCTCCCTCCCGGCCTTCGGACCCACGCCTTCCGCCGGTCGGGGCCGCGATCACTCGCAAGTACAAGGGCCGCACGCTCACGGTGACTGTGCTGGCTGACGGATTCGAATACGCCGGCGAGCGGTATCCGTCGCTCACCGCCGTGGCCAAAGCGATTACCGGCTCGCACATGAACGGGTACCGGTTCTTCCAGATCGAGGGCAAGCCGTGAGCCGGCACCAAACCAGCGCGAAGAAACCCGCGATTGCGCCCGCGACGCGCTGCGCCATCTACACGCGCAAGAGCAGCGACGAGGGTCTCCAGCAGGATTTCAATTCGCTCGACGCGCAGCGCGAGGCGGCCGAGGCGTACATCGCCAGTCAGAAGAACGAAGGCTGGCGCTGCGTGCCCGATCGGTATGACGATGGCGGCTTCACCGGCGGGAACACGGATCGACCGGCGCTCCAGCGCCTTCTGGCCGACATCGAGGCCGGCAAAGTCGACACGGTGGTCGTCTACAAGATTGACCGATTCAGCCGGTCGCTCGCCGATTTCATGCGTATGATGACGGTCTTCGAGCAACACGGCGTCACCTTCGTCAGCGTTACTCAGGCGTTCGACACCAGCAGCTCTATGGGCCGGCTGACGCTCAACATCCTGCTGAGCTTCGCGCAGTTCGAACGCGAGATCATCGGCGAACGCATCCGCGACAAGATCGCCGCGTCGCGCCAGCGCGGCAAGTGGACCGGCGGGACGCCAGTGCTGGGCTACGACGTCGACCGGGCCAACGGTGGCCCGAAGCTCGTGATCAACCCCACCGAAGCCGCCCGCATCCGCCAGATCTTCGAAATGTACCTGGAACTCCGCGCGCTGCTGCCCGTGGTTGCGGAACTCGAGCGTCGAGACTGGCGGAACAAGGCTTGGACGACGCGTGACGGCCGCCAGCGCGGCGGGCTGTCGTTCGACAAGTGCCGCCTGCACGATGTCCTGACGAACGTCGTCTACATTGGAAAAGTCCGGCACAAGGACCAGATATACGCGGGCGAGCACGAGCCGATCGTCCCGGACGACGTCTTCGCGCGCGTCCAGCGGCAACTGCAGCAGAACGGCCGGCGCGGAAACCCCGAACTGCGGAACAAGCACGGCTCGCTGCTACGCGGCCTCTTGTTCTGCAAGGCGTGCCAGCGGGCGATGACGCACACATTCACGAGCGGCGAGAACCGCCGCTACCGATACTACGGTTGCACAAATGCGTGCAAGCGCGGGCGTGACGCGTGTCCCGGACGGTCGCTCCCGGCCGCCGAGATCGAACGGGCGGTCGTCGACCAGATTCGCGGCATTGCTCACGACCGCACGGTCCTGCGGGACACGTTGGCAGAGACGCGAGCACAAGCAGATGCAGCGCTCGGCCGCCTGGCCGACGAGAAACGGACACTGAGACGCGGACTTGACCGGCTACGGGCCGACTTGCTTCGCGCGGTTACGGCCGAGCCCCGTGCAAGTGGCGGCGCAGACAGGATTGCCGAGCTCAACGACCGGGTCAGCACCGCGGAGCGCCGTCTCGTGGAGATCGAGGCGACCGTGGCGGAGCTCAATGCTGAACTGGTGGACGAGGCCGACGTGGCGGCCGCCTTCGCGGACTTCGACGGGCTATGGGCAACACTCAGCCCGCGCGAGCAAGCGCGCGTTGTTTACCTCCTGGTACGTCGCGTTGAGTTCGACGCCGCCGACGGAGCGATCGAGGTTTCGTTCCACGCGGCGGGGATCAAGGCGCTCGCGAGCGGGAACGCCGGCAGCGCGGAGGAGGCGGCTTGATCACGGTGAAACGCAAGGTCAGGTTCGTCCGCCGCCCGGACAAGTCACACGCGATCGTCGTAGCAGACGACCACCCGAAGCCGCCGGTCCCGGCGGGCCGGGTGCCGCGAATTTCGCGCCTCATGGCTCTCGCGATCCACTTCGACCGGCTCATTCGCGAGGGCAAAGTCGCCGACCTGTCAGACCTTGCCCGCCTCGCGCACGTGACTCAGCCGCGCATGACGCAGATCATGAATCTCAACCACCTCGCCCCGGACATCCAGGAGCAACTCCTTTTCCTGCCGTTGGTTACGCGCGGCCGGGATGCAATTCACGAGCGCCTGGTACGGTCGATCGCCGCCGTCGTTGATTGGCGGGAGCAGACCCACGCTTGGTTGTCAGTCCAAGCGGTCCGCAAGAACGGCTCGACATAACCCGCGAGTCATGCTACGCTGTCCACTGTTCAGTGAACGCGAACGGCGCGCCGGGCGCCGGTCCCGCCGCTGAACGTTCAACCGGCGAGGCACATGGACCACGGCCAGCTCAATTGGATCGCGAACTTCATCTGGAATATTGCCGACGATGTCCTCCGAGACGTGTACGTGCGCGGCAAGTACCGCGACGTCATCCTGCCGATGACAGTCATCCGCCGGCTCGACGCATTGCTCGAGCCCACGAAGCCGTCCGTGCTCAAGATGAAGGAGCAGCTCGACAATGCCAAGATTGCGAACCAGCACGCCGCACTCTGCCAGGCCGCAGGGCAGGCCTTCTACAACACATCGCCGTTCACGCTTCGCGATCTAAAAGCGCGCGCGAAGCAGCAGCAGCTGAAGGCCGACTTCGAGGCATACCTTGACGGGTTTTCGTCGAATGTGCAGGAAATCCTCGACAAGTTCAAATTCCGCAACCAGATTTCCACGCTCGTCGACGCCGACATCCTCGGTCACCTGATCGAGAAATTCCTCGACTCCACCGTGAACTTGAGCCCCAAGCCGGTTTTCGACGCCGATGGCAAGGAGAGACTGTCTGCGCTCGACAACCACGCGATGGGGACGATCTTCGAGGAGCTCATACGGCGCTTTAACGAGGAGAATAACGAAGAGGCGGGAGAGCACTTCACGCCGCGCGACGTTGTGCGGCTTATGTCCAACCTGATCTTTCTCCCGATCGCGGACCAGGTCGAATCGGGGACGTACCTCGTGTACGACGGTGCATGCGGCACGGGCGGAATGCTCACTGTGGCCGAAGAGACCCTCGTTGCGCTCGCGCGCGCGCATGGAAGGGACGTTTCTGTTCATCTGTTCGGGGAGGAGAGCCAGCCCGAAACCTACGCGATCAGCAAGGCGGACCTGCTGCTGAAGGGCGAGGGCGAAGCAGCGGAGAACATGAAATACGGTTCGACGCTGTCAGCCGACGCGTTTCCGTCGCACGAATTCGACTTCATGCTCTCGAATCCGCCCTACGGGAAAAGCTGGAAAACAGACCTCGATCGCATGGGTGGGAAGGCCGGACTGTCTGACGCGCGCTTCGTGATCCAGCACGGTGACGACCCCGAGTACAGCCTCGTCACGCGTTCCAGCGACGGCCAGCTCATGTTCCTTGTCAACAAGCTCAGCAAGATGAAGCACGGCACGAAGCTGGGCAGCCGAATCGCCGAGGTCCACAACGGTTCGTCGCTTTTCACGGGCGACGCCGGCCAAGGCGAAAGCAACATCCGACGCTGGATCATCGAGAACGACTGGCTCGAGGCCATCGTCGCGCTGCCACTGAACATGTTCTACAACACCGGCATCGCCACCTATATTTGGGTGCTAACCAACCGAAAGCCCGAGCGGCGCAAGGGGAAAATGCAGCTCATTGATGCGACTGAGTGGTTCAAGCCGCTACGAAAGAACCTCGGTAAGAAGAACTGCGAGCTCGCGCCGGACGACATCCGTCGCATCTGCCATGCGTTCCTCGCCTTCGAGGAGACCCCGCAGTCGAAGATCTTCCGGAACGAGGCGTTCGGATACTGGAAGATCACTGTCGAACGTCCGCTGCGCCTCCGCACCGACATCACGCCCGACGCGCTGGCTGCCTTCAAGCGCACGGCGAATGAACGGCTCCACGTTGCCGCTGAGCAGCTGATGGGTTGCACCAGTGGGCCGGCGCAGATGGACTTCAACCTCATGCGCGAGCAGTTCGGCACGGCCCTGAAGCGATCGGAGCTGAAGCTCAAACCGTCCGAACTGAATCAAATCTTCGCAGCGTTTACGAAGCGAGACGAGCGGGCGGAGCCCGTGATCAAGAAGAAAACCAGAGACCGCGCCGAGTATGAACCCGACCCCGAGCTTCGCGACACGGAGCAGGTGCCGCTGCTGGAACCCGGAGGAATCGAGGCGTTTTTTGATCGCGAGGTGCGGCCGCACGCGCCGGATGCGTGGATCGATCACGAAGCAACGAAGGTTGGGTACGAAATTTCATTCACGCGCTATTTCTACAAACCGCAGAAGTTACGAACGCTGGACGAGATTCGTACCGAGATTCTGGCCATCGAAGCCGAGAGTGAGGGACTCCTGCACAGAATTGTGGCGGATGGAGGCGCCTGATGAGCGACCAGACGAACCCGCCGGCGCTGCCGAGCGACCCCGGCGAGTTCATTCTGTATCAGACAGAAGATGGGCTGACCCGCGTAGACGTGCGCGTTTTCCGCGAGACCGTCTGGCTCGCCCTTGGCCAGATGGCCGACCTGTTCCAGCGCGATAAGTCCGTTATTTCACGGCACATAGCGAACGTCTTCGACGAGGGCGAGCTCCACCGAGGGGCAACCGTTGCAGAATTTGCAACGGTTCAGTCGGAGGGGGCGCGGCGGGTCGAGCGGCGGATCGAGCATTACAACCTCGACGTGATCATCTCGGTCGGCTATCGCGTCAAGTCCCATCGCGGCACGCAGTTTCGAATCTGGGCGACGCAGCGGCTCCGCGAGTACCTGGTCAAGGGGTTCGCGCTGGACGACGAACGCCTCAAAGCTGCCGGAGGCGGGAGCTTTTTCGACGAGCTGCTCGCGCGCATCCGCGATATCCGTTCGTCGGAGAAGGTCTTCTGGCGCAAGGTGCTGGACATCTATGCGACCAGCGTCGACTACGACCCGGCGAACGACCTTTCGAAGCAGTTCTTCGCGACGGTGCAGAACAAGATGCATTGGGCTGCCCACGGCCGAACCGCCGCTGAAGTAATCGCGCAGCGCGCCGACGCTCGCAAGCCAAACATGGGGCTCACTACGTGGTCGGGCGAGCGTCCACGCAAATCCGATGTCGGCGTGGCGAAGAACTACCTGGCGAAGGACGAGTTGGAAGCGCTGAACCTGATCGTGTCGTTCTATCTCGACTTCGCCGAATTGCAGGCGCTCAGCCGCCGACCGATGCACATGCGCGACTGGATTGCCAAGTTGGATGATTTCCTGCGACTCAGCGAGCGCGACATTCTGACGCACGCGGGCAGGGTGTCCCACGACGATGCGCTTGGACGCGCCGAAGCCGAGTATGAGACATTCCGAGCGCAGCAGGCGGCGCTGCCCAGCCCAGTCGAGCGGCACTTTGAGGAGGCCGTGCAGGAGGTCAAGCGACTCGCGGCGCCGAAGACGCCCAAGAAACCGGCGCCGAAGAGGGGCGGGGGAAAGAAGTCGTGAAGCCGTATCCCGACTATCGTGACTCCGGCGTGCCGTGGTTGGGCACGATTCCGGCGCACTGGGAGGTGAAACGCATCCGTCGCCTCGCAAGAATCGGCAACGGCTCGACTCCGTCGCGTGGTCGAATGGACTTTTGGGAGCACGGTGACATTCCGTGGCTGAATAGTTCGAGTGTTCACCAGGGCCGCATTACCAAAGCCAAGCAGTTCGTTACAACAGTCGCTTTTCGTGAGTGCCACCTGCCGATGGTTCCCGCTGGCAGCGTGCTCGTAGCGATTACGGGGCAAGGCAAGACGCGCGGCACCGCGGCTGTTCTGGCGACGGATTCGACCATCAATCAACACATGGCCTTCATCACGCCGCAGAAAGACCGTCTTTTCGGCGAATATCTTCATTGGCACCTTTCAGGGGCGTATGCCGAACTGCGCGCCATCAGCGATGGTGCCGGAGGCACCAAGGGAGCGTTGACTTGCCAAGACGTCAAGGAGTTTCCCATCGCGCTTCCGCCGTTCGACGAACAGCGCAAGATTGCGAGCTATCTGGACGCGCACGGGCGGCTCGTGCAACAGTTCATCCGAAACCGCCGGCGGCTGATCGGCGTGTTGAATGAGCGAAGGCAGGCTGTCATCGACCGGCTTGTGACGCGCGGCAAGGACCCAGGCGCGGTCCTTAGGCCCTCGGGGATCGACTGGTTGGGCGAGGTACCGGCGCACTGGGACGTGCTGAAGCTCAAGCGCGTGGCGCGAATCGACCCATCGCGGTCTGAGTCGGTGCATTTGCGCGATTCCGACGGCCCCGCCGTCTTCCTGCCGATGGAACGCATCTCCACCGATGGTCAGATAGA
The DNA here is from genome assembly GCA_007859745.1 of Phycisphaerae bacterium RAS1. Classification (NCBI taxonomy): domain Bacteria; kingdom Pseudomonadati; phylum Planctomycetota; class Phycisphaerae; species Phycisphaerae bacterium RAS1. The sequence continues at coordinate 1,793,536 of SMLU01000001.1, forward strand.
CGCGAGTGATCGACGACCGGTTAGCTCGCTCTGGCAAGGATTCACGTACTTTCGACGAAATGACGTGATTCTTGCAAAGATCACCCCGTGCTTCCAGAACGGTAAAAGCGCTTGTCTGTCCCAACTTCCCACACCGATCGGCTTTGGCACGACCGAATTGATAGTCCTGCGCGCAGGATCACGCGTCGTTCCGGAATTCCTGCGCCGAGTCACATGCCTCTCGGCATTTCGCCGATTCGGTGTCGAATCGATGACGGGAGCCGCCGGCCAACAGCGCGTCTCGCTGGAGTTTGTGGCCAACTTCTCGGCACCGATGCCTCCAATCGAGGAACAACACGAATTAGTTCGTGCCATGTCGGCGCATTTTGCCAATGCGGACCGGGCTATCGCCGACGCGGAACGAGGGATCGCTCTAGTTCGCGAGTACCGCACGCGGCTGATTGCCGACGTTGTTACCGGGAAGATCGACGTGCGTGGCCTGACGTCGCCGGAGGCCGTTGTCGAGGCGGAAGCCACGGCAGCGGAAATCGAAGGAACCGACGGGGAGCTTGGCGCGGACGTGGACGAGGCTGAGTTGGTCGAGGAGGGCGCCGATGCCGGCGACTGATATCAGCGAAAAAGGGCTGGAGAGCCTGATCGTCGAGTCGCTTGTAACCGAAGCGGCCTACGAGCAAGGTCGGCCGGAAGATTTCGACCGGGATCACGCCGTCGACGCGGCTAAGCTGATGGCGTTTCTGTCGCGGACGCAGGCAAAGACGGTCGAGATGCTCGGGATCGGCGAGAACGGGCCGAAGCGCGAGCAGTTCCTGCACCGGCTTCAAGGCGAGATTGCGCGCCGTGGCGTCGTTGATCTGCTGCGCAGCGGGATGAAGCACGGCCCGGCGACCGTCGACCTTTTTTACGGCACGCCCTCGCCGGGGAATGCCAAAGCGGTTGAGCTGTACGCCGCGAACATCTTCAGCGTCACGCGGCAGCTCCGCTACAGCAAGGACGAGACGCAGCTCGCGCTCGACCTGTGCGTATTCATCAACGGCCTGCCGATTGCGACGTTTGAGCTGAAGAACAAGCTCACGAAGCAGACGGTCGCCGACGCGGTCGAACAGTACATGCGCGACCGCGACCCGAAGGAGCTGCTCTTCCAGTTCGGCCGCTGTGCGGTTCACTTCGCGGTGGACGATCACCAGGTGCGGATGTGTACGCACCTGAAGGGCAACGACTCGTGGTTTCTGCCGTTCAATCGCGGCTGGAACGACGGCGCCGGCAATCCGCCGAACCCGCATGGCCTTGCGACGGACTACCTGTGGAAGGAGATTCTGACCAAGCCGCGTCTGACTGACATCCTCGAAAACTATGCGCAGGTGGTCGAGCGCACCGACGATCGGGGGCGGAAGAAACAGACGCAGGTCTTCCCGCGTTATCACCAGCTTGATGTCGTGCGGAGGTTGCTGGCCGACGCCGGCGCAGCGGGCATCGGAAAGCGCTATTTGATTCAGCACTCCGCTGGCAGCGGCAAGAGCAACTCCATCGCGTGGCTGGCGCATCAGCTCGTCGGGCTGGAGCGCGGCAGCACGCCGATTTTCGATTCGGTCATCGTTGTGACCGATCGGCGCGTCCTGGACAAACAGATCAAGGACACCATCAAGCAGTTTGCACAGGTGTCGGCAACGGTCGGCCACGCCGAGCACTCCGGCGATCTGCGGAAGTTTCTGACGGCCGGCAAGAAAATCATCATCTCGACCGTGCAGAAGTTCCCGTTCATTCTCGAGGAAATTGGAAGCGAACACCGAGGGCGGACGTTCGCGATCATCATCGACGAGGCGCATTCCAGCCAGGGCGGACGCACCGCAGCGCAAATGAACATCGCGCTTTCGGCCGAAGGCGAGGAAGGCGAAGAAGAGACGGTCGAGGACCAGATCAACCGGATCATGGAAGCGCGGAAGATGCTCACCAACGCGAGCTACTTCGCGTTCACCGCGACGCCGAAGAACAAGACGCTGGAGATCTTCGGCGAGCCGTACCCGGAGGGCGAGAAGACCAAGCACCGGCCGTTCCACAGTTACACGATGAAACAGGCGATCCAGGAGGGGTTCATTCTAGATGTGCTGAAGAGCTACACGCCGGTCGGTAGTTACTACCGCCTCCTGAAGACAGTGCCCGACGACCCTGAGTTCGATACCACGCGAGCGAAGAAGAAGCTGCGGCACTACGTGGAATCGCATGAGCACGCGATCCGCGAGAAGGCCGAGATCATGGTCGACCATTTCCACGACCACGTGCTCGCGCGGCGCAAAGTCGGCGGGCAGGTCCGCGCAATGATCGTCACAAGTGGTATTGAACGGGCGATTCAGTACTACCACGCAGTTCGCGACTATCTGCGCGAGCGCCGTAGCCCGCACCAGGCGATCGTGGCCTTTTCCGGCGAGCACGAATATGGCGGCAAGAAGGTAACCGAAGCGTCACTGAATGGCTTCCCGAGCAGCCAGATCGAGAAGAAGTTCCCGGACGATCCGTACCGCTTTCTGATCGTCGCCGACAAGTTTCAAACCGGGTACGACGAGCCGCTGCTGCACACGATGTACGTTGACAAGCTGCTCTCTGGCATCAAGGCGGTGCAGACTCTGTCGCGGCTGAACCGCGCGCATCCCAAGAAGCACGACACCTTCGTGCTCGACTTCATGAACGACGTCGACACGATTCAGGCGGCGTTCGCCGATTACTACCGCACCACAGTGCTCAGCGAGGAAACGGACCCAAACAAGCTGCACGACCTGAAGGCCGCGCTCGACGGCTACCAAGTTTACGCATGGGAGCAGGTGGAGGAGTTTGTCGCGCTGTACGTACCCGGCGCCCCCCGCGATCGGCTGGACCCCATCCTGGATACGTGCGTGAGCCGGTATGTCGGTGACCTCGACGAGGACGGCCAGGTCGATTTCAAGGGCAAGGCAAAGGCGTTCGTGCGGACGTACGCTTTCATCGGCATGATCTTGCCGTACACGGTGCGTGAGTGGGAGAAGCTGTCGATCTTCCTGAACTTCCTGATTCCGAAGCTGCCGGCGCCGAAGGAAGAGGATCTGTCGAGGGGCATCCTCGAGGCCATCGACATGGATAGCTACCGCGTCGAGGTGAAGGCCTCGCTCACGGTGGCGCTGCCGGATGCAAACGCGGAGATTGGTCCCGTGCCGACCACCGGTGGCGGCCGCAAGCCGGAGCCCGAGCTTGATCTGCTGAGCAACATCTTGAAGTCGTTCAACGATCAGTTCGGCAATATCGACTGGAAGGACGCCGACAAGATTCGGCGGGTGATCAGCGAAGAGATTCCGGGCAAGGTCAAGGCAGACAAAGCCTATCAGAACGCGAAGAAGCAGTCGGATAAGCAAAACGCCCGCATCGAGCACGACCGTGCGCTGAAGCGTGTGATGAACGAGTTGCTCGCCGACCACACGGAGCTGTTCAAGCAGTTCAGCGACAACCCGTCGTTCCGCAAGTGGCTGGCAGACACCATTTTCAACCTAACCTTTGAGGAGGACGCCGCATGAGGCATCCTCGAGCGGCATTTGGATTGCGAGAGAGTGGAACATGAGCCAGGAAGGCAAATCGTTCGGTCAGGTACTCCGGGAGCGACGGATCGCCAAGGGGTACAGTTTGCGGAAGTTCGCGGAGATGGTCGGCGTGAGCCCTACGTATCTGTCGCAGGTCGAGCAGGGCAAGGTCGACAAACCGCCGACCGCGGAGCGTGTGCGACGCATGGCAGAGCTGTTGGGCGAAAACGTCGATGAGTTGAGCGCGCTGGCGGGACGTATGCCGGCGGACATTCAGGGCATCATCAAGCAGCAACCGACGCAGATGCCTGAACTGTTGCGCGAGGCGAGCGGGCTCACGCCTGAACAGCTCAAGCAGTTCATCGCGAAAATGCGTCGTGCGAAGGAGAAGGACCAATAACCATGAGCCGACGCGTCGCGGTAGCGCGAGACGACGTTCCATATCTGCTGAAGCAGCACATCGAGCGCGAAGCCGAGCTCGTTCTCGCTGAGTGCGCCGAAACGATCGGTGCCGTAACGGCGCCGCCGATCCCCATCGATGAAATCGTCGAAGTGCATCTGAAACTGGTGATCGAGATGATCACTATGCGCGATCTATTCCCGTTCGGAGACGTACACGGCGCCATCTGGATGCGCGACCAAAAGGTCGGCGTGGACACCAGCCTTGATCCGGCGGTGAACCCGCGCAAGCGCGGCCGTTATCACTTCACGCTCGCGCACGAGGCCGGCCACTGGCGGCTGCACCGAAAGTACTACCTCGAAGACGTTGCTCAGGGGCGACTCTTCGGCGACGACCTCGCCAAGCCCGCGTACGTCTGCCGCTCTGGCGACACCAAGCCGGTTGAATGGCAGGCAAACCAATTTGCTGCCAACCTGCTGATGCCGCGGAAATTCATCTACGCCGCGTGGGAAGTCTGGCGCGGCAACTCGAACGTCGTCGCAGTCGCCGAACTCCGGGACCGCAGCACCGGCGCCGCGAACATGACGGACGAGGATGTGATGGAGGACTTCTGTCGGCCGCTGGCCGAGCAGTTCGCAGTGTCACCGGAGGCGATGCGCATTCGGCTAACTGAGCTGGAGCTGTTGACTAAGCTGAGGTCCGCAACACTGTTTTGAGGACGTGGTGGCGGCCTGGGCCGCGGGTTTTGACGGCTATGTCGTTGATTACGGCACGGAACCGGGCCAGAAGGAAGCCTATTTCACGCTGCGCGAGCTGCGGCGGACGCTGGCGCGCGCCGCGCCCGGCGCCGGCCCGGAGGGGGCGATCTACGCCGGACTCGAACGGCTGACGGCGGCCCTGATCGGCCGCGACTGGTCGAGCGACGATGGCGCGGCGCTGACGATTGACAGAGTGCTGATCGACGCGAACTGGGGCGAGACGACCGACCTGGTGAAACGCTTCTGCCGGCAGTGCGCGCATCCGGGCGTGGTGATGCCCTCGCACGGGCGCTTTGTCGGGGCGTCGTCGGTCCCATTCCACGAATACACGCTGCGGCCGGGCGAGAAAGCGGGCGAAAACTGGCGGATTCCACCGCCCAAGGTCCGCGGAATCGCGCGGCACGTCGCCTTTGACGCGAACTACTGGAAAACGATGGTCCACCGGCGGCTGCGGACGGCGCTGGGCGACCGCGGCTGTCTGTCGTTGTGGGGAGCGCAGCCCGAGCGGCACCGCATGTTCGCCGAGCACGTGACGGCCGAGACGCCAGTGCGCGTCAGCGGCCGCGGCCGGACGGTCGAGGAATGGAAGCAGCGCCCCGGCGCCGACAATCACCTGTTCGACTGCCTGGTCGGCTGCACGGTCGCGGCGTCGATGGAGGGCATCGCGCTGCGCGAGATCGGAGACGCGCGGCCGCGGAAGCAGCCGCGAAGCTGGGCGGCGCTGCAGCAGGCCGCCCGGCGGCGCAGGGAGGCGCCGGCATGAGCAAGAAGAACGCCAAAACCCCGCCGAGCTGGGGCCGGCCCAACTACGGGCTGGAGTGTCGCGAATGCGGCTGCAAGGAGTTCTTCACTCTGGAAACGCGGCCGATCTGGAACGGCCGCATCCGCCGGCGGCGCGAATGCCGGCACTGCGGCAAACGCGTGACGACGCTCGAGGTGCGGGTGAGCTGAAAAGCGAGCCGCAGTGCGGTTACCTCGAACGACACTACCTCGTAGACGAACGTCGAGCCATCCTTCACGCGGCTTTCGCTGATCAGCCGGTCGCGGCGGTCGTAGGCGAAGGTCGTCATGTCCGTCGTTGCGGGCGAAACGGCGGCGTCGTACTCGGTCCGCGTGGCGACGGCGTTGTCGAGGTTCCAGGCATGTTCAGGACCGCCCGCACATCGCTGGGCTTCGAGTACGAAGCCCGGCCTACGCGACTACACGTGTCTATTGCGTGTCTCCGCTCAGTCCTCTCGCGATCGCCTGTGTAGCCACCATTCCACCAAGAATGGTCCCGTTTATCACGCATAGACGAAAGACAGTGCCGCCGGTCGCGGGTAGTGGAAGACCCACGTGCAACGTCGCCAGTGCGTAGATGGCCAGACATTCCAACGCGGTCACAACGAGAAAGAGCGCCGCTGCAGAGACCATCACGCGGCGAAGGTGTGGGCTACATTCGGTAATAGCGGTGCTCGCCGACTCGCCACACTCGACGCAACGCGGCTCCGTGCGCAACTGCGGGAATCGGCAGTGTCTGCAGAAGCGCACGCGCTCCGTCATGGAGGGCCACACGGCAGTTCTGAGGTGCGCCTCGAACCTCCGCAATCGAGCTATCGTGTCGCCAAGATCTATCAGTTGTCCCGCCATCCGATAGTTACAGGATATCATTACTATTGTGAATGTATCCACGGCCTGCACATACACTGTGCCGACCATTCCCCAGGAACGCCAAGTGACCCGTGACCGTACCCGGAGGCTAGTGTCGGTTGCGATAGTCGCGCGCCAACCGCACTGCGCAGCCACATGCGCAACGGCTACAATGCCGACTGTGCCGGGGATGCGCCATCCCATTTGAAACTGCGCTCGCATTCGCAAGCCTCGTGACACTAATCCTCTGGCCTCGGTGGCTGTCACCGTGATGGCTGTCGCGGTGGCAGCAGATCAGCAGGGGAGTCGTCCGGAGGGTCAAAGTACTTTAATCCTCCGCCTCGTCGCTCCACGCAAATGCCCCATTTGGGCTGGACGCGCCGGTAGGCTCGAATGAGCGGGTCGAGGTCTCCATCTTGTGATCCAGCTACCACAAACCCGATGCAGGTGCCGATTATCACCCAGGGGACTCCGCCCCTGATACCCAGGATCGCACCGCCCGCGCCACCCACACAGCCCTTGTAGACGCTGAAAAGGCCAGTGGGGTCAACGGCGGTAAGTGACTGAGCGCTCAAATAGAGATAGCAATTAGTACCGCCGAAAAGCCCAATCGGATCCCGCTGTGCAAACCGCCCAATCCCCGCCTGGTACCAGCGCGCGCCGACGTGCGCCAGCGTAATCGGCGGCAACTCCGTGTTCGCGCCTTGCAAAACCAGCAGATCGGACTCGTAGCCATACCCGCCGGCGTAGCCGTAGCGCGGGTAGCCCATTGGCAGTGCGCCGCCGACGGTTCCGCCGGCAACCGGCTCGCCGAAGGCCGTGTAGGACACAGCCGCGGGCGGCTGTGCCACACTTCCAGCCGCATTCGTGCGCAGCATGGTCGAACCGATCAGGTCGCCATGCAGGAACTCGACGCTGTAGGGATCAAGTATCTCTTCTTCCTCTTGGACGAACGTCTCGCTGGCCGCGGCCGTCCCTGCGGCGGTCAGATACGCCGTCGAGTGCGTCACCGCCGCGCCGGATGACACCGTGTAGTCCAAATGCGGCGCGTCGCCGATGTAGTCGGTCCAGAGGTCGGAGCCGACGATGCTCCAGTCGTCATTGGGGTCCAACTCACGCATCAGGTAGCGCTGCCGCGGGCGGTCGAAGCGGAACTCCTTCGCCGCGGTCATATCGAACGACTCCGGCACGACCTCGCCCTGCCCATCGACCTGCCACTGGCTCCACAGCGCAATCCACAACGTCGTGTTGCCGTTGTAGAACAGCCCCAGGTCTTTGCGGACCGTCGGCGACGATTCGTCCTTGATCGTGATGTTCGAGCAGGCCCCGCGGTCGTAGTAGGTGTAATACACCGTCCGCTGCAGCTCCTCGTCGGGGCCGTATTCGCGATAGGACAGCAGCCGGTTGTTGCGCGTCGGGTACGTGAGCTCGTTCTCCGGGTCGGCGAAGTCCACGTCGTAAGTATAGTCGGTCACGTGCAGGCCGTCCGGCAGTGTCAGGCGTTTCTCCTTCCGGTTGCCCAGGGCGTCGTAGTCGTACTCGATCGCGTAGACCGCGGTCGGGCCGTTTCGCACACGGTTTTCTGAGATCAGCCGATGCCGCTGGTCGTAGGCGAACGTCGTCACGTCCGTCGTCGCGGGCGAAACGGTCGCGTCGTACTCCGTCCGCGTGGCGACGGTGTTGTCGAGGTTCCAGGAATACTCAGGACCGCCCGCGCATCGCTGGGCTTCGAGTACGAAGCCCAGCCGACGCGACTAAGGCAGGCCGAATCGATCCAGTACACGCGCTACCGCCGCTGCGTCATACATTTGTCCGCACTCTGGGCACACGTGATCCCTCGGAACGCCCTTTCGCCAGTAACCGCACTTCAGACAGATATCTGCGCCCGTTTGTTGCAGCACACTGCGAAGCCGCCTGTGCCATCCCCAGTACAAGGGGAACTGTGCCGCTAGACATAGCATGCCGAGTAGAGTACAGTGCCTCTCCCAGGCGGCTGGGCCGTACGCGACGCCTACCAGGCACACGAGGGCAAGTACACCTCCGACGACCTCGAAAGCTAGCACGATGTTAGCGCCTCGATCGAAGAACGCGTTGTGCTCCCACATAACGGATGCTCCAGCTCTCCACCGCTCCGACGATCACTCAATACGTGGGGTGTTGTAGGTGACTTCCACTTCAGTGCCCACCTTGACATCTGGTGCAGCAAGCCCCGTACCTCCCATTATGATACCGACAACGGAAATACACCGAGAAAGGCCGAGGGCGAGCGGCGCTGCTGGCCCTGCGAGTGGCGACAAGAATGCCCCGGTGAATCCAATCAAGCTAACTACAAATCCGGCGAACCTGAGTTCACTGTGCGTATCGAATATGTCATAGTACTTCTTCGTCTGCGAGAGCACCAGCGTGCCGATGTACTGCCCCTCGCTATACAGAGGTATCCGAACTTCAGTGTGCTCCACTTTCGTAAGAACCCTGTATCTCTTGAGACCATCGAAGTCCACACTATACGACGGATCGTTCGCGACGTAGGCATACGCGTTCAGTCCATCAGCCAATCCAACCGGATCGCGCTGGACAAACCGGCCGATCCCCGCCTGGTACCAGCGCGCGCCGAGATGTGCCAGCGTGAGTGCTGGTAGAGTCGTGTCCACGCCTTGCATGACGATCGAGTCGGATTCGTAGCCGTAGTAGCCCGCGTAGCCGTACCGCGAAAAGCCGCTGGGGAGCGCTCCGCCGACACTTCCTCCGGCGACCGGCTCGCCGAAAGCGGTGTAGGACACAGCCGAGGGCGGCTGTGCCACACTTCCGGACGAATCCGTCCGCAGTATGGTCGAGCCGACCAGGTCGCCGTGGAGGAACTCGACGCTGGCGGGATCATGCTGGACGGCGCTCGTGAAGCTCTCGCGAGCGACCGCTGTGCCGGCGCCAGTCAGATAGGCAGTCGAATGCGTGACCGCGGCGCCCGACGACACTGTGTAGTCCAAATGCGGCGCGTCGCCAATGTAGTCGGTCCAGACGCCGGAGCCGACAATGGCCCAGCCGTTGTTGGGGTCGAGGTCGCGCATCAGGTAGCGTTGCCGCGGGCGGTCGAAGCGGAATTCCTTTGCCGCGGTCATTTCGAATGACTGGGGCACGCCCTGCTCATTGACCTGCCACTGGCTCCACAGCGCGATCCACAGCGTGCCGTTGCCGTTGTAGAACAGACCGAGGTCCTTCCGCACGCTCGGCGACGACTCGTCCTTGATCGTGATGTTCGAACAAGCGCCGCGGTCGTAGTAGGTATAGTAAACGGTCCGCTGCAGCTCCTCGTCGGGGCCGTATTCGCGATAGGACAGCAGCCGGTTGTTGCGCGTCGGGTACGTGAGCTCGTTCTCCGGGTCGTCGGAGTCCACATCGTAAGTATAGTCGGTCACGTGCAGGCCGTCCGACAGCGTCAGGCGTTTCTCCTTTCGGTTGCCCAGGGCGTCGTAGTCGTACTCGATCGCGTAGACCGCGGTCGAGCCGTTTCGCACACGGTTTTCTGAGATCAGCCGATGCCGCTGGTCGTAGGTAAACGTCGTCACGTCCGTCGTCGCGGGCGAAACGGTCGCGTCGTACTCAGTTCTCGTGGCGACGGTGTTGTCGAGATTCCACGTGTACTCGATCCGCGAAAGCACCTGGGCGGCCGCGGATTCATGCCTGAGCTTCAGCAGCCGGTGGGCCGCGTCGTACTCGTAGAAGTACGTCTTGGTGCCGTTGCTGTTCTCGATCCGCTCCAGCCGGCCGGCGCCGTCGTAGAAATAGGCGGCGCACACGTCGGCCTACGCCAACGTAGCGCAATATGAAAACACGGCTCGACTTAAGGACTCGCATTCGAATGTCACGTCGCACGGCTCCTGGTCAAAAACGCACCGAATAAGCGCACGGTCAGGCCGTTGGGCATCAAAAGTCGCTGCGACAATTGCCGCGCGCAGGATAGCGCCATAAAGTGCGGCAGGCGGCGCAGTCATGGTCCACCAATGTACTGCGCCGTTCTGGTCTGCGCGGCCGTACTCCAGGGTGACGCTCATCGGAGCGTCGCGCACTTGCAGGCGCACGTGATGCATGCCGTCCACGCGAGCCTGGTGGAGAATTCTGCTCAAAAGCACAATCGCGCCATGAGGCGCCCTCGCTTCCCGCGCGGCGTCGATAGGAGCAAAACGGGTCTGCGACTGCACATGCAGTACCGGCCCCCGCTCGTCGGTTGTTTTGCGCACTCCGTACGGTCTCACTGTGTGTGCTCCCGCAAAGCCAACTCAGAGGTAACCCATGCCCTGACGCACTTCACGATCAAACGGTCCCGGAAACCAGTCATAGATGACTTCACCGATGCGATCTCCGAGCGATCGCCCGGTCCAGCGTTCCGTAAGATAGTCGGCCAAAACGCCGGTTCCATACCCGAGCCCTGCGGCGATGCACACCGCTACGGCAGTTGTTCCGACTCCCGGTAATACAGGCTTCCACCACGGCGGCCGAGGAAGCACGGGCGGGCGCACGTTCACTGGAATCCGAATCCGACCACCGGGATGAACCGGGTACGGAGTGGGGTTCGTCGGGAGTGGATCGCCTACGTAAATGATCTCGGTTCCGAACGGGTCTGTCTGACTGACAGGATTGGCACCTGCATAGAGATAGAGGTTCGCCCCACCAGTGAGTCCAATCGGATCCCGCTGGACAAACCGCCCGACACTCGCCTGATACCACCTGGCCCCAACATGGCTCAGTGTAATGGGCGCCGTCCCGGGTGCGCCGTCCAGGACGAGCATATCCGACTCATAGCCATACTTGCCGACATACCCATACCTCCCAATCGACCCCGGCAGCGTCGTGCCGATGCGCCAGTTGCTGGCCTGCGCGTCCCAGACCAGTGGCTCGCCGAAGGCGGTGTAGGCCTGTTGTCCGGTCGGCTCGCCGACAATGTCGGTGGTCGTGCTGATCGACCCGATCATGTCGGGATTCAAATAGCGCACGCCGTCGATCGTGCCGACCTCGTAGCGGGCCATCAGCCCGTTGTCGGACAGGTAGCGCATCTTCTCCACCGGCTCGCCGGTCGTCGTGTCGCAGTTCAGATCGTCCGTCACGCTCAGCTCAAAATCACCGTACGGCAGCAGTCCCAGAAGGTCCGTCCAGCGCTGCGGCTGCTCCGGCAAGACTTCCCACTGCATCGGATCATACGTCCGCACCACCATCTCGCGCGACATGTAGCGTCCGCCGTCGGCGTCGTAATAGAACTCGCGCCCGCGGCCGCGGGTCTGGTCCTCGCCGGCGTGCGCCAGAATCTCGTAGTCGGTGGGCTGGCCGTTCACGTCGTACTTCCAGCGGTCCCACAGGACCCGCCAGAGCTGGCCGCTGCTCGTATAAAACAGCGACAGGTCGCGCTGCCACTCGAACTCCGGGCCGACGCCTTCGTCCTTGATGGCGACGTTCGAGACGTGGCCCGTGACATACTAAGTATAGCGGACCGTTCGCTTCAGGACTTCCTGCCCCGGCTGGCCCTCGAACTCCTGGTAGGCCAGCAGGCGGTTATTCAAACTCTGGTTGCCCTCGCCCGTATCCTGGAACGGGGGCGTGACGGCCGGATGGTCGGCGACGTTCGTGTCGTACCAGTAGCGCGTCTCCCGGCGCGGGTTGGACGCGGCATCTGTGCGCGTCAGGCGATTGCCAAGCGGGTCGTAGGTGTAGGTCAATTCGTTACTCGCGCCGCCGCCGCCGACGCCGTTGTCGAGGATCCAGGCTATTCACCGCCGCTTGCCGATCGCTGGGCTTCGAGTACGAAGCCCAGCCTACGCGCTGCTCGCACAGCACTGGCACACTCGCCACCACTCATTCCCGACGTCCTCTCCCGAGCGCGCCACAGCCTGCGGACAAGGATGAAGGACAGCAGTGTATTCCCGTCATTCCACAAACCGCCGTCTAGATTGCCAGCCTTTGCACCTGTATGACAGTAGAATAAGGGTCTCGGTGATTGCTCGACACAACCTGCCCAGCACGATAGACGCTCGCCACGTGGACCCACGCCCCGTGCCACGCATTAGCGCAATCTGAAGTCGTGCACACAGCCGCCGCACTACTTGCGGGCATGGCGTGGGAACGACTTCAGCGTGGCATATGCGGCTCGCCCGATCCGCGCGAAACACAACGATACCGCTAAACGTCTGCGTTGCCAATGTGGCATAGACAAGCGCTTCTGATCCGCGATGTAATTTCGCCTGCATATGCAGCACATCAAGAAAGCGCGCAAACGTCATTATGGAACCGCCACTAATCGGTTCCACGAACTGGCCATGTGAATAGCGCCGCGCTGGGTGCGCGAGGATGTGCGCGACCATGGCTGCGTAAGCCGCATCATCGATGCGTAGTGCGCGCGCCGTCCGACTTACGAGAGACATCGCAAAGCGGAGTCGTATCTGCACGGCCCATTCGCGCTCACTCTCAGCGACATGTTCGTGCATACAAAGCTCCGAGCCGTGTCCTATCACCGCTCCCGCGCGGTTTTCGGACTTAGCGGTTAGGCCTGCTTAGTCAACGAACCGGATAACACCCCGGATACACTCGACTACAAAGTCCTCCGCCGCTTCAAGTGTTAGCGGCGCTCCCTCTGCCTCAAAGAAGGCGACCACTCCCTCCTCCAATTCGAAACCGACGGCTTCGACCTCCCAGAGCTCGCCTCCAAATACAACATAGGCGATGCCAGGCGGTTCGAGGTCGTCGTACGTGTAGGCCAGGTCATAGGGCACGGGCGACAGCGTGTAGGGCGGCAAAGCGATGTAGCCGTACTCGCGCGTCAGGCGGCTGCGCTTGTCGTAGGTGAAGTTCACGGTCACCGGCGAGTTCGTGCCGACGGTCTGCTCGATGGAAGAGACGAGGCCGTCCGCCGTGTATTCGTAATCGAGCTTCAGCAGGATCGCGCCCGCCGTGCCGACGCGGTGGGTGATGGTGTCGAGGCGCTGGGCGTCGTCGTAGGTCCAGGTGATGCGGGATGCAACGGATCCGTCGTGGTAGTAGTCGGCGTGCTCGTTTCGACCCGTGGGGTAGAGCGTGTAGTGCACGAGGTGCGCTTCGTCCAGGTAGACGTCGATCAGGCGGTTGGCGTCGTCGTACATGTATTCGGTCTGGTGGTTCTCGGGATCGGTCAGGAGCTCGAGGTTGCCGTTGGCGTCGGGCGTGAAGAGAAATTCGCGCACGACGGCATCGCCGTCGGGATCGGGCGCCGTCGTTGTGAAGGTGGCTGAACGCAGGCGGGACAACTCGTCGTAGGTGAACTCGTGGTTGTGCTGGGCGGATTCGCAGAGCGCTTCAAACGCGGGATCTTCTCCCCACTCCACGACCGCGCGCACGGAGAGGATGTAGGCTGTGGCGGTGCGAAGGCGGCCGAGCTTGTTGTAGGTCATCTCCGAGCAGCCGACCGGATCAGTGCCGAAGCAGCTTTCGTAGAAGCTTCCTTCGCTTGCGTCACAGGAAGGCATCGGGATGTAGGGGCTGCAATCGGGGATCGGCATGTAGGGATTGACCGGATCGCCGCCGCCTAGCAGGGGAAGGGGTTCCCCGACCGATCCTGGCGGCGGCTCGTTCGGCAAGCAGGATTCGCCGGTCGGCTCGTCAAAGGCAGTTGACGTCGTGGTCGAAGGCTGCTCATAGAACAGCTCCGCCGTGCCGTTGTAGACGGTCACGCTTTTGAGCACGCCGTTGCCGCTGCGGACCTGGGTTTCAACGACCGGGAACGACCCGGACTGCGGGCCTTCGCGCACGCCGGCGGGCTGGCGAAAGACGTCGTTGGTGTAGATGAACGCGGTTCGGGCCAGGAGCGGGTCAAGCACGACGTCGACTTCGCCGATGGGGGCGCCCAGGCGCGTCGTGGAGGGCGTGACGTAGTGATGATACGAAATCGCCGTCTCCGCCGGCATGAAGGGGGCGGCCCCGTCGGCGTCGGGCTCGGTGATCTTGGTGACGTTCGTGTGGTCGGCCCAAAGCTGCTGTTGTGCGTTGTAGTAGTCCTCGTATTCAAGCTGGACCTGTTTGGAGTCGTCGGGGTCGCCCTCGTTGTTGAGCGGCGGCGTGATGCTCGTGACGTTGTTGTAGCCGTCGTATGTCCACGTCCACGTGTGCCCGAGCGGATCGGTGAGCGTTTCGCGGTTGCCGTTGCCGTCGTACGTCGCCGTCCAGGTCTGCTCCATCTCGTTGGTGAATGAACTGAGGTTGCGGTCTGGGTCGTAGCCGAAATAGACGGTGTCGCCGTAGGGATTCGAGGCGCTGACGATCGCACCCACGCCGTTGAACGCCCATGTCCAGGTCTTGCCGCGACGGTCCGTGTATTCCGTCACCGCCAGATAGCTCTCGGCATCGACCGAGAATTCGAAATCCTGCGTCGCCGGTTCGGGTGCGCCGGACGGGTCAGTGACGGTCTGGATTCGTCCGTCGGCGTAGTAGGCGTACGTGTATTCGTTGGTCTCCGGGTCAGTCAGGCTTGTGATCCGTCCGTCCGTCTGGTAGTCGAACTCGAAAATGCGCTTGTAAGGCGAATCCTCGTGATCGGGATAGAGCGTGATCTTCCAGATTCGGCCCTCGTTCGGGCCGTCTTCAAAGCGCGTCACGTCAAAGAACCGGTTTTTCGTGGTCGGATTCCGTAATGCGTGCCCTCTGGCCAGCGGCGGCTCGATCGGGGTCTCATCCCGGTCAAATGCGAAATCGCCGTCGTCGCCGCCGTAGATCGCGCTCTGCAGAAGCTTCAGGAAACCTTGCGAGGTTCGAATAAGCGTCAAGCGCAGCCACGGAAGGGCGTTGTTGTCGGTTTCCAGGTGCGAATCGAGCACGTAAACCAGTAACCCGGCGCTGTCATAGACACGGTGCGTCTGGTCCTTACGTGTCAAAGTCCATTGCTGAAGCTGATCGTCATACGTGAGCGAGTCGAACACGCCTTCGGGCGCAGTGCACTGGTCTTGCGCGTCGCGAGCAAATCGGTCAACGGTTCCGTCCTCGTGGACGACGTCCACGTAGTCGTCCTCAATCAGCAACAGGCCGCCGTAGGCCGCGATCCAGCCCGAGCCAAGCCCGAACTTTGTGCCGGCATCCAGGTCAATCGTCCCGTCCACCCGGCTCGACACGTGGTAAAGCGCAAAGTCGACCGCGAGGGCAACCTGACGCGCATCGTCGGCCCGGAAGGCGAACGGACAGACATTTCCTATGATGGCGCTGACCGCCGCGAAATCGTCCGGGCGTTTCACGCGACGCCCAGCGAACCGCCCGATCCCGAGGAGTACATCGAGACCTCCTACACCTACGACGGCGCGGACAATCTCACGACGATCCTGCGCCCCGACGGCGAGGCCGTCACGCTCGCCTACGACCTCGACAACCGCCTGACCGACGTCTCCGACACCTCCGGCACGATCGCCGGTTTCACTTATGACGAAAACGGCAACGTCGAAACGCGCTCGACCGGCCTGAGCAACCAAACGTGGACGTTCGAGTACGACCTGGCCGACCGGCTGACGGTCGTGAAAGACCCGGTCGTCGAATCGCCGGACAAGTACACGCAGTACGACTACGACGCCAACGGCAACCGCACCGACCTGGTTGACAACAACGGCGTTCACACGAAGTACGGGTACGACGGCCTCAACCGCCTCACCTCGATGATCGAGAACTTCGAAGGCACAGACGACACCGCCGACACGACCACCACCTACGGCTACAACGGAGTGCGGCAGGTTTCGATCAGCGATCACGACGACAACACGACCACGTACGTGTACGACGACGCACTGCGCCTGACCAAGGCCACCTACCCCGATTCCGCCGGCGGCAGCGACGTGGTTACGTACACTTACGATCCCGACGGCAGTCTCGAGACGCGCACCGACCAGCGCGGCGTCGTCACGGAGTACGCCTACGATCATCTGCATCAGCTTACCGATCGCGAATACTCCGGCCCGCTGGGGACGCGGGCCGAGACCTTCGCCTTCGATCGCTCCGGCCGGCTGACCGCCGCGGACAACGGCGTTGTCGACACGACGCTGACCTACGACCTGCTGGGCCGCATGACCAGCTCGACGATGGATTTCGGCGGCGGGTCGGCGGGCGTGTACAGCACCGGCATTGAATACGTTGTCGCCGAGGACGACCTGCGGCAGGTGGTCACCTATCCCAGCGGTCGCGAGGTGACCGACACGCTGGACCGCCGCTCGCGCCTGGAGAGCGTCGCCAGCGACCTGTCGTCGCCCGGCGCGCCGGCCGGCGTCACGTGGGGCTACGACGACGGCGACCGGCGCGAGTCGGCCGCGCTGGCCAACGGGGCGCAGTCGCTGTTCGATTACGACCTGAACAACCGCCTGCTGCGGCTGCGCCACGCGCGGGATTTTTCACCCAGCCTGATCGACCCGATGCACGACATCGAGTATCGCTACGACGCCGTCGGCAACCGGCTGCTGAAGCGCGACAACCTGCGCACCGACCGCAGCGAGCTCTACGGCTACGACCAGCGGCACCGGCTGCGCTCGATGCTGCGCGGCGAGCTTGACGGCGACATCGACGTGCCGGCGGAGGTGACCATCCCATCGCCGATCAATGACGGCGAGATGGTGCAGTCGCAGGCGTGGCCGATGGGCGACTCGCAGGCGTCGCCGCCGGTGGAGCCGGGGCTGGATCGCCGCGGGAACTGGGCCGGGTTCGAGTATGAGACCGGCACGGCCGTCGCGTCGCAGAGCCGCACGGCCAACGCGGCCAATGAGTACGAGAGCGTCTACACGACCATCGGCGGCCTGATCGTCGGCCAGCTTTTGGAGCATGACGCGGCCGGCAACCTGGTCGAGATCGCGCTGGTGGGCGATTTGAACTGCGACGGCGAGGTCAACATCAATGACATCGGCGCCTTCAGTCTGGCCATCTCCGACCCGCCCGCCTACGCCGCGGCCTATCCCGACTGCAACATCGACCTGGGCGACATCAACGGCGACACCTACGTGAACATCGGCGACATCAACGCCTTCACGGCCCTGCTTTCGGCCGGCCACCCGGCCGCTGCCCGGCGGTATACTTATGATGAGGAAAACCGGCTGACGGCGGTGACCGAGTGGGACGAGACGCCGCTGCTGGAGATTGAGTACGACGCTTTGGGACGCCGCGTGTTGACGAAGGACCATGTTGGCGGCTGTGGCACGGGTTTCCAACCCGTGAAGACGCGGCACATCTACGCCGGCATCGAGACGCTCGAAGAGCACGTCTGCTGCGGCGAGGCGTATCCGGATTGCGAGTCTGAGGATTGGGCCCTGGCTCGCGAGTTCCTCTGGGGCGAGCGCTTCCCCGAGCCGCTGGCGATGATCGACTACACCGACGCCGGCGACGTGCCCGCGGCCGGCACGACCGGCGGCGGGGCGGAGACGCTGCACTTTGTGCACGATGCGCTCGGCTCGGTCATCGGCCTGCTCGACGCCGGCGACCCGGATGCCACGCCCACGCCGATTCCGCCGAAGATGGTCGAGCGGTATGAGTACGATCCATACGGGCGAACGTACGTTGAGGCGTGGGACGCCGGGACTAGTGAGTGGGTCCGCCTGACGCCGCAAGGCGACGCCAGCGCCGCCAGCTCGCGCTTCGGCAACCCGTTCGCCTGGACTGGGCAGCGCTACGACGCGGCGGTCGGCATGTATCACTTTCTGTTCCGGTCATACTTGCCGGAGTTGGGGAGGTGGATGCAGCGCGATCCGCTGACATACGTGAGTGGGATAAACCTGAACGAATACATCAGCAGTCGCCCCGCCGTATGGATAGATCCCCTCGGGCTCGATCGCTGGCATAGAGGCGTGCTGCATACGGGCCTTGACGTGGGGCCAATCAATGGTATCTACTATGCAATTGACTTTACTGGCCTTGGCAACTACAACCTTGGACAACTGGTTCTGGTGACGCTCTTTGGATGGAATGTTGGGGTGCCCGGTCAGGTCATCATCATCCCCACACAACGTCCTGGCCGACCGCCCGATATTCGGAGCGATCCGACGATTGACCAGGCGCTCATAAACATGCTGTCTAATGAGTGGTTCTGGTATAACGTGTTTTTCAGGAATTGCGACAACTTTGCGAAGTACTTCTTGGACTGCGGGCTTGTTGAATGGAAGCCCATTCCGCCAGAGTACTTTCCAAAGCCGCCGTCTCCGCCTGCTCCTCCAAGCGAACCACCGCCACAGCCTCCGCCTGTGCCATCCGACCCCGGCACACCACTCGGTGGGAAGGGGCCACCTTGTCAAGATGGAAAAGGCCCTTACGGCGGTCCAATGTGAAGTGCGCTGTGAAAGGTGTTAGACCGCAAATGGGACGTACCATTCGCTATTGTGCTGTTGGGTTCGTGCTGGGCATCCTCGTCGGAATCTGCGAGGCGCTGATTTCGGCAATTGGCGCCACGGAGTATTGGCGCACTGTGCGGCTTCATTACGGGCAAGTTGGATTGGCGTTCCCTGGGCTGGGCTTGATTGGGGGGTTGATTCTCGCCAAGCGCGCTCAACGAGGCCCCCGCGGAGTGCCCGGTCGCTCGCTTTGTCATTACTGCGGGTACGATCTGACTGGAAACACCACGGGCGTCTGTCCAGAGTGCGGACGCTCGATCAAGCGTTCTCCGTCGTAGTTGGTCGACATACAGCCGAACGAGGAGGTTTCTCGGATACCTTCACGGCCCCGCTTTCGGCCCGGCACCCGGCCGCCGCCCGGCGGTATACTTATGATGAGGAGAACCGGCTGACGGCGGTCGGCCGGCCGAACCCGAATGACCCCGGCGGCGATCCGATTTCGCTGCTGGAGATTGAGTACGACGCTTTGGGACGCCGCGTGTTGACGAAGGAGCATGTTGGCGGCTGTGGCACGGGTTTCCAACCCGTGAAGACGCGGCACGTCTACGCCGGCATCGAGGTTCTGGAAGACCACGCCTGCTGCGACGGGGAAGAGGCCGGCGGATTGCCTGCCTGTCCGCCGGCGGAGGGCGGAGCGTGGGCCCTGGCGCGCGAATTCCTGTGGGGCGAGCGCTTCCCCGAGCCGCTGGCAATGATCGATTACACCGACGCCGGCGACGTGCCGGCCATCGGTTCCTCCGGCGGCGGGGCCGAGACGCTGCACTTTGTGCACGACGCGCTCGGCTCGGTCATCGGCCTGCTCGACGCCGGCGACCCGGATGCCACGCCCACGCCGATTCCGCCGAAGATGGTCGAGCGGTATGAGTACGATCCATACGGGCGAACGTACGTTGAGGCGTGGGACGCCGGGACTAGTGAGTGGGTCCGCCTGACGCCGCAAGGCGACGCGACGGCCGGCGGCTCGCGCTTCGGCAATCCCTTCGCCTGGACCGGCCAGCGCTACGATGCGAGCGTCGGGATGTATCACTTCCTGTTTCGGTCGTACTCGCCGGAATTGGGGAGGTGGATGCAGAGGGATCCGCTGGGGTATTTGGATGGCGTGAATCTCTACGAGTACGTTCGCTCCTGCGCCACAACGGCTACCGATCCGATGGGCGCACAGCAGCGCGACTGGACGGGCTCGTGGGATCCTCCCACAAACACAACCACCACCAATATCGGCACCGAAGCGCTATTAGAGTTGATCTGGGCCGCGACGGAGGCCAACCGACAACTTACCGAGGCGGAATGGAAGCGGTTCTTGGAGCTGATCAGGAGCCTGGAGTCACTTGACATAGACAGTACGTTTGCAAGGTGGTCACCGGATACACAGCAACGATACACACGCAAATGGTACAGCAAAAACATTGAGCGCTACGGCATAGAGCAGTATAAGGAAATCCAAAAACTGCTCAAGAAGATCTGGCCGAAGAAAGGGAAAGAAGGGCCTACGTGGCCACTGTGTTGTTTTGCACAGTATTCGGTGTGCAAGAACATCCAACAGTGCGCGCCACATTGCTGCCGCGCTCACATGGATGCGTGTCTTTCTGGTGGTGATAATGCGTGTCACGGCAGTACCAATCCGCCCCCAGGATGCCCTCCGGCAAGCAAGTGTTTTACACTCTGTATCAATTGAACTGAAGATGATCACCGCATTCACAGCATGCGCTCGCATTGCGTTGTACGGCAGCCTTGGAGCCAGCATCTTCGCGGCGTGCCTGCGTGGCGATGCAATTCTCGTCTGTTCGGTTCTTGGCGGTCACGCGCATGTAGCCGTTGACTTTCTCAGGGCTACGTGCGAGATGTGTCTGCGCACGGCTCCCCAGACGGACGACCTTCCGATCTTCGAGGACGGCATCACGTATTTGAAGCCGGAATCCCAGCCGTGGTCATTGGGCTCTCCCTTGCGGGGGGCCTTCACGCTTAGGTTGTTCGACGACATGGCCTTTGTCAGGTGTCCGCTCTGGTTGGTTATGATCTGTGAAGTTGGGCTACTCGCAGTATTGAGAATGATCCGGCGACGGCTGCGACCGCCTATAGCCGGATCCTGCGAAAGTTGTGGATACTGCCTTGACGGAAACGTCAGCGGCACTTGTCCGGAGTGCGGTTGCAAGATCCTGCAAGCGCCGCGGGAACTGGGCCGGGTTTGAGTATGAGACCGGGACGGCCGCCGCGTCGCAGAGCCGCACGGCCAACGCGGCCAATGAGTACGAGAGCGTCTACACGACCATCGGCGGCCTGATCGTCGGCCAGCTTTTGGAGCATGACGCGGCCGGCAACCTGGTCGAGATCGCGCTGGTGGGCGATTTGAACTGCGACGGCGAGGTCAACATCAATGACATCGGCGCCTTCAGCCTGGCCCTCTCGAACCCGACCGCGTACGCCGCCGCGTACCCGGACTGCAACATCCAACTCGGCGACATCAACGCCGACGCCTCCGTCAACGTCGGCGACATCAACGCCTTCACCGCCCTGCTTTCGGCCGGCCACCCGGCCGCCGCCCGGCGGTATACTTATGATGAGGAGAACCGGCTGACGGCGGCGACCAAGTGGGACGAGACGCCGCTGCTGGAGATTGAGTACGACGCTTTGGGACGCCGCGTGAGCACGCATGACCATACCGGCGCATCCGACCCCTGTGGCTGGGGGAGCATCGGCGTCTCGCCGGTGAAACTCCGGCACGTCTTCGCCGGCATCGAGACGCTGGAGGAATACGTTTGCTGCGGCGCGGCGTATCCGGATTGCGAATCCGAGGATTGGACGCTGGCGCGCGAGTTCCTCTGGGGCGAGCGCTTCCCCGAACCGCTGGCGATGATCGACTACACCGACGCCGGCGACGTACCGGCCGTCGGTTCGTCCGGCGGCGGGGCCGAGACGCTGCATTTTGTGCATGACGCGCTCGGAAGCGTCATCGGCCTGCTCGACGCCGGCGACCCGGATGCCACGCCCACGCCGATTCCGCCGAAGATGGTCGAGCGCTACGAATACGATCCGTATGGACGGACGTATGTCGAAGCCTGGGATCAATCATTGAACAGCGGCGCGGGCGACTGGGTGCGCCTGACGCCGGTGGGCGACGCCGCCGCCGCCGGCTCGCGTTTCGGCAACCCGTTCGCCTGGACTGGCCAGCGATACGACGCGGGGGTCGGGATGTACCACTTTCTCTTCCGCAGCTATTCGCCGGAGTTGGGGAGGTGGATGCAGCGGGATCCGCTGGAATACTCCGATGGGCCCAATCTTCTTCAATATGTGCGCGGGCGTCCCGAAAACGCAACCGATCCATTGGGCCTTCTCGATCCTAAGGGAGGGGGCGCGCCGGGCTTGGGCTTGGGGTATACGCCAGATGACTACAAGAACGCGCTAAAGGAGATCGACAAGTACCTCAAGGGCCAGGTTGGCGAGCATATGGAAGACAAGGATCGCACAGACCTGGCTACTGACATTACGAATGAAATGGGCATGTTGGAAGCGAAGAAGCTGAACGATGCGAAGAAAGAGATCGAGGACGCCGACAAGATCCTGAATGACCCGGCTGCAAGCGATAAAGACAAAAAGAAGGCGCAGGACAAGAAGAACAAGGCCACCAAGAAAATGAAAGAAGTCCAGGACGAGATCGAGAAGCGACTGAGAGAGAAGGCAAAGAAGGATAGCAAGCTAAGAGACCGACTCGATAAGGCAGACAAGGCGAAACAGAAAAAAGAAGATGAGGACAAGGACAAGGACAAAGAGAAGGACAAAGACAAAGGGAAAGGCGGCGGCGGTAGCGGTCCATGTCCGGACTAGTTGATCGGCCATCGGGCTCAGTGACGGTGTTGCCACACAAATGGCGTGTATGGGTAATATCGAGCGTCGCGTACATTGCGGCCATCATGACCGCAACTTGTCTGACCAGCGCGCTGTTTTGGGCTGACCCGCTCTTGCGAAACGGGCCGGATCACTTCGGCGCCCGCGCGCTTAGGTTTATTTGGTGCCCACGGACGGGCGAGACGATCCGTTCGTTGATTGCCTGCGTCACGTTTTGGGTGCTACCGGCCCTGGTTGCTGTTGCGATCTGTGCGTATTCCACCAGAAAACAATCGTCGGCTCGCTTGTCGATCCACATGGTGGTGCTCAGGAAACTGTGGATACCCAGCGCTGCTGGTATCGCGGGCGGATTTGTCACTTGCCTACTTTCGGTAATCGGTCATGGCAGCGACATCGACCTTGTAATGACGCCGGGACGCGCGCTCATTGTATGGTTTGATGTGTTTCAACCACTCGACCGGTGGTCCGGGGTGCGAGGCGTAAGCACGATTCTTACACTACTGTGTGGATGGTCGCCGATGGTCTTAGGCGCGATTGCCACGTTTTGGTTTTGTATGTACCGAGCGGGCAGCAAGGACCGGCGGACAACAGACTGCGAGCGCTGCGGATACGATCTCACCGGACTTCCCAGTCGGCGCTGCCCAGAATGTGGGTGGGTGCCGCACGAGTCTTCGCGCCACACGACGCAATGATTCGACGTAGGTGCGGTCCCGATCGTTTTGTAAGCTTCCGCCGCGGCGAGGTCTACGCCTACGACCAGCGGCACCGGCTGCGCGGCATGCAGCGCGGCACGCTGGACGGCGACATCGACGACCCCGGCGTCGGCATCGCCGACCCGATCGACGACGCCGAGATGCCCGCCGTGCAGAACTGGCCGATGGGCGATTCGCAGGCCTCGCCGCCGGTGGAGCCGGGGCTGGACCGGCGCGGGAACTGGGCCGGGTTCGAGTATGAGACCGGCACGGCCGCCGCGTCGCAGAGCCGCACGGCCAACGCGGCCAATGAGTACGAGAGCGTCTACACGACGATCGGCGGCCTGATCGTCGGCCAACTCCTGGAACACGACGCGGCCGGCAACCTGGTCGAGATCGCGCTGGTGGGCGATCTGAACTGCGACGGCGAGGTCAACATCAATGACATCGGCGCCTTCAGCCTGGCCCTCTCCGACCCGCCCGCCTACGCCGCGGCCTATCCCGATTGCAACATCGACCTCGGCGACATCAACGCCGACGCCTCCGTCAACGTCGGCGACATCAACGCCTTCACCGCCCTGCTTTCGGCCGGCCACCCGGCCGCCGCCCGGCGGTATACTTATGACGAGGAGAACCGCCTGACGGCGGTGACGGAGTGGGACGAAACGCCGCTGCTGGAAATCGCGTACGACGCATTGGGACGCCGCGTGTTGACGAAGGACCATCTTGCAGGTTGTGGTATTGGCTTCCAGCCCGTTCAGACGCGGCAGGTCTACGCCGGCATCGAGGTTCTGGAAGAGCACGCCTGCTGCGACGGCGAAGATTCAGGCGGATTGCCGGATTGTGCGACCGGCTGGGCCTTGGCGCGCGAGTTCCTCTGGGGCGAGCGCTTCCCCGAGCCGCTGGCGATGATCGACTTCACCGACGCCGGCGACGTGCCCGCGGCCGGCACGACCGGCGGCGGGCCGGAGACGCAGCACTTTGTGCATGACGCGCTCGGCTCGGTCATCGGCCTGCTCGACGCCGGCGACCCGGATGCGACGCCGACGCCGGTACCGCCGAAGATGGTGGAGCGATACGAGTACGACCCCTACGGTCGGACGTACGTGGAAGCCTGGGACGCCGGCACGAGTGAGTGGGTGCGCCTCTCGCCGCAAGGCGACACCACGGCCGCGGCCTCGCGCTTCGGCAACCCGTTTGCCTGGACCGGCCAGCGCTACGACCCCGGCGTCGGCATGTATCACTTCCTCTTCCGGAGTTACTTGCCGGAGCTGGGGAGGTGGATGCAGCGGGATCCGGTTGAGTACTCAGAGGGGCCGAATATGCTCGAATATGTGCGATCGATGCCGACGGGCTTTGGAGACCCGTTCGGCTTGTGGCCGCGCCGACTGCCGCGTGGGGTTCCTCCGCCGACGCCCGGGCCGGGACAGCCGCCGCATATCCCGTGTCGCGCTGACCCTGGGAGGTGTACACCTGAACAGCACAAAGCTCTCCAAGACAATGTGAACAGCGCGTGCAAGCCGAATTATGGCGGCGGCGGCTTTGGATGTAGTCCACCCGGCGCCTTCGTTCCAATTGGGGCCTATTGTCAGAGCACAAAGAGCAACATACTGCGTGCGTCAAAATGCGCGCAGGCCCGTGAGACCATCAATAACGCCTGTTATGGTGGCGGGGACGATGGTCACAAGGAGCAGGCAGCGAACGCGCGACGTGCGGCGTCAAATTGTGCCGACCAGTATTTTCGGCATTGTGGCCGCCGCCGACATGCGCCGAAACCGAACCCGTCCCCGGTACCGCCGCCTTACTCGGTTCCAGTTGGTGACTCCCTCTGGGAGCAGTATTCCAACGCCGTTAAACGTAAGTTGGACTCGGAATGGGGCTGGTGGGGCTGCGGTTTCGCACCGTCTCCAGTGTTCGTGCTCCCCGGCGGAGTTCCATCGCCGGCTCCTGTGCCTCTTCCAGTAGGTATTCCCGCGTTTCCTTAGCTTAGCTAGCGCCCCGAGTCCAGTGGAAGTGTGCGAGGCTTGAACGTGACGAGCGGCGATCTGGTGGCATTCGTCGAGTCCGCATTTGCAGGTCTAGCGGCGCCACGGCGAAGGGACGTCTTTCGTTATCGAGTGGACGAGCCCTGGCTCGCCGACTACTTCGCTGCGAGTTCAAATTGGCGTGCAATTAACGTCCAGCTATTTGGAGGCCACGTCGCCTTTGGTTCATTCACGGTAAGGGCTTTTCAATTCGTCCTCCCAGCGTATCTCGTTGGGGCGATCACGAATCGTGAGAAACTGGGAACTGGACTTGATGACCTGCTCTTCGGTGTGATACTGGATGTTGACGAACTGGATTTCAAGCTTGAGAGATTCGGAGCACTGTCCTACTGGCAACAACTGGCAGTACGCAGGTTCTTGGAGTTTGAGCGAGATAGTTCACGGCAAACGCTCGTGGATCGACGTGTTCTCCGCGCATTGTCTTCCTACTGGGAGACATTCAATCCTCATCCGGTTAAGAGTGTGGTCTGAAATCGGCACACGACCTCGAGTATCGCTACGACGCGGTCGGCAACCGGCTGCTGAAACGCGACAACCTGCGGACCGACCGCAGCGAGGTCTACGCCTACGACCAGCGGCACCGGCTGCGCTCGATGCAGCGCGGCGAGCTCGACGGCGACATCGACGAGCCGGCGGAGGTGACCATCCCGACGCCGATCAATGACGGCGAGCTGGTGCAGTCGCAGACGTGGCCGCAGAGCGCCGGATTGGATCGCCGTGGGAACTGGGTCGGATTCGACTACGAGACGAAGAACGGAGCGGCGTCGCAGACGCGGACGCGCAACGGCGCCAACGAGTACGGCTACATCGACACCACGGTCGGCGAGATGTTCGTCCAGCAACTTCTGACGCACGACGCGGCCGGCAACCTGACGCGAATCGACCTCGTGGGCGATTTGAACTGTGATGGCGAGGTCAACTTGCTGGATGTGAACGCGTTCAGCCTGGCGCTGTCCGACTCGGAGGACTATGCCGCCGCGTATCCCGGCTGCAACAGCTTGCTGGGCGATGTGAACCGCGACGGCGTGCTGAACGTGAGCGACATCAACGCATTCAGCGCGCTGCTATCGGCTGGAAACACCGGACAAGCCCGGCGGTTCGGGTATGATGAAGAGAACCGGTTGGTGACGGTGCTGCAGACGGACGGCACGCCACTGCTGGAGATTGCGTACGACGCTCTGGGACGCCGCGTGTTGACGAAGGACCATGTTGGCGGCTGTGGCACGGGTTTCCAACCCGTGAAGACGCGGCACGTCTACGCCGGCATCGAGGTTCTGGAAGAGCACGCCTGCTGCGACGGCGAAGAGGCCGGCGGGTTGCCGGATTGTGAATCCGAGGATTGGACGCTGGCGCGCGAGTTTCTGTGGGGCGACCGCTTCCCGGAGCCGCTGGTGATGATCGATTTCACCGACGCGGGCGATGTTCCCGCGGCCGGCACGACCGGCGGCGGGGCTGAGACGCTGCACTTTGTGCGTGACTCGCTCGGCTCGGTCATCGGCCTGCTCGACGCGGGTGACCCGGAAGCGACGCCGACGCCGATTCCGCCGAAGATGGTCGAGCGGTATGAGTACGATCCGTACGGGCGGACGTACGTCGAGGCCTGGGATCAGTCGCTCAACAGCGGCGCTGGGGATTGGGTCCGCCTGACGCCAGTGAGCGGCGCAACTGCCGCCGCCTCGCGCTTAGGCAATCCTTTTGCCTGGACTGGGCAGCGATACGATGCGGGCGTGGGCATGTATCACTTCCTGTTCCGGTCGTACTCGCCAGAACTGGGGAGGTGGATGCAGCGCGATCCGCTGGGGTATGTCGGCGCTGACAATCTCTTTCAATACGTACTGTCTTCACCGCTGACGTGGCTCGACCCATTGGGTCTGTGTGAAGAGGGCAGCGGTCCGGCTCCGGCGCCCCCCGCGGACGTTCCGATTCTGCCGCTCGTACCGAAGAAGTGCCTGCACCACCTAAAGGAGATTTTGGGACTCGCGAACAACCTAAGGGACGAGATCAGGAACTACAACCCGGAAGCAGATCCAGGCGGAAAGTCCTTCGACAAGTCGGGAAGAAAAACAAGACCCGGCGGTCATGGTCAGAAATACCGAGACAAGCAGAACCGCCTTCGGAACAAGATCGATGAGTACGACCGTGATTGTCGCCCAGGCGGAGCGCCGCCGCTCCCAAAGGAAGTCACGGACGTCGTCGACATGCCCATCCCGCAGGCCCAACCCACTGGCGGCCCCGCGCCCGCACGTCAACCCGGCGCGCCACCGGCACCCGCGGCACCTCAGCAACCGAAACCGGAACAGCCGGCCATCGACCCAGTCGCTCCGCCGAAGCCGGGCGCCGTTCCGGCGGCGGCAGGCGGAGGGTCTATCCTCGGGACAATCTTCGAATTCGGCGCTGGGCTTTCGCGTGTGCCCATTTCACTCATGCCGATCTTCATTGTGGATGTCGAGAGCGACCTCAATAAACCAAAGATTCACTACGACTAACAATCATGAGTGTGGACCGTACTACTGAAGCTGAAACAGCGCTTGTTTCCCGGCTGCGGGCCCTCGAGTCCGAACACGGTTGCGAACGAACCCCGCAGCCGACAACACCCGAGGCAGTAGTCGAGCTCATTCATAACACAGCTCTCGATTACTGGCCGCACTCGGCACACCGATTGTTCCGCGGATTGCTCGCGGTCGTGCGTCAACAGCCGCCCGCCGATCGGTGGTGGAGCGAGATGGATACTGCGCTGCTCATTCTGAACGTCTCGAACGAAATCTCGCCCGGGGTCGACGAGCGTTGGGCTGCTGAGTACGGAGAAGCGTCGGCCAATCGTTGGAAAGAAGATCGGCGGCTTTCGTCGGAATTCTGGAACCAGGAGGTTTCCACGTGGCGTATTGAAGACGTGCATGCTGTGCTAACCTGGCTCAAGGCAATTGAGGGACTTGAGTTCGTCCGGACGAGCGGCTCCAGTGACTACTCTTCCGCGCTTCGTTACTGGACAGAGTTGTCGAAGCGTCGCCAACAAAAGGCATGATATCCGATTGTGCAGGAACTCGCTTGAGTACGACGCTTTGGGACGCCGCGTGAGCACGCACGACCATACCGGCGCATCCGACGCCTGTGGCTGGGGGAGCATCGGCGTCTCGCCGGTGAAACTCCGGCACATCTACGCCGGCATCGAGACGCTGGAGGAATACGTTTGCTGCGGCGAGGCGTATCCCGACTGCGAATCCGAGGATTGGACGCTGGCGCGCGAGTTCCTGTGGGGCGAGCGCTTCCCCGAGCCGCTGGCGATGATCGACTTCACCGACGCCGGCGACGTGCCGGCCGTCGGCACCACCGGCGGCGGAGCCGAGACGCTGCACTTCGTGCATGACGCGCTCGGCTCGGTCATCGGCCTGCTCGACGCCGGCGACCCGGAAGCTACGCCCACACCAATTCCGCCGAAGATGGTCGAGCGGTATGAGTACGATCCGTACGGGCGGACGTACGTGGAAGCGTGGGACGCCGGGACGAGTGAGTGGGTGCGTTTATCGCCGCAAGGCGAAGCCACTGCTGCCGGTTCGCGTTTCGGCAACCCATTCGCCTGGACCGGTCAGCGATACGACGCCGGCGTCGGGATGTATTACTTCCTGTTCCGGAGCTACTCGCCGGAATTGGGGAGATGGATGCAGCGAGATCCGATCGCGTATGTGGACGGGCTGAATCTGCACGAATACGTTCGCTCGGCGCCAACAACGGCAGTTGATCCGACAGGGAATCAGTCGCGGCGTGACTGGTTTGCGGACCGGCCGACGCGACCGGCGCAGCACGCCCCGGCCACACCGGCGTCCCAGCCCAATTCGCGGGTCGGAGTGATAGATTGGGGTGGAATAGACCCGGGGACTCTGCCGGGCGGGACGACGGCCGAAGAGGCCTGGAGGAAAGTGCGAGAGTCGAAGTCCAAAGGTAACTGCTACCGCTATGCGTGCAATGACCCGCTGTCGGACGATGAGATCAAGGACGGCGGCCTGGATGAGTAGAAGCTATCCCTAAACCTGTCGAATCAACAGAATGGTGCATGCCAGGTGCAGAAAGCCGCGGAACAACTTGGTGGACTTTTCCCAGCGGATGCACAAGCGGCGGAAGTGTTGAATCCAGGCAATGGTGCGCTCCACGGTCCAGCGACGCTTGTATCTTCGCAGCGGCCGGCCATCCTGTGTGATGTTGACGCGGTTGGAGCGATGCGGCGCGATCAGCTCCGTCCCGCGCTGCGCCAGCTCTGCCGCCAGCCCGTCGTCGTCGTACGCTTTGTCGCCGATCACCCGCTCGGGCACGCCGCTGGTCAGCATGAAGTCGAACAGCCGCTGCACCAGTCGGCTCTCGTGCGGCGTGGCCGACATCGTGTCGATCGACACCGGCAACCCCTGGGCATCCACCAGAATCATGATTTTCACCCCTTTTCCGGCCTTCGTGAGCCCCACGCCGTCGCCGCCGCCCTTGGCTTTCGAGAACATGCCGTCCATGAAACACTCGTACAGCCGGAAGCCGTCGCGCTCCTCGACCACGCGGCCGGCCTCGCGCAGCACGCGTTCAAAGACGCCGTCCCGCACCCAGCGCTGAAAGTGCCGATGCACGGCGCTCTTGGCCCCGAACGCCCGAGGCAAGTCCTTCCACTTGGCCCCGTTGTCCAGAATCCAGAAGATGCCGCGCAGCACCCTGGCCTTGTCCAACGCAGGCCGACCGCCCTTGGCACTGATCGGCGGATCGGGAATCCGTTCCAACAGCCAACTACACACATCATCCGTGAGCGTCAACATGTTGTGTATTATACATCTGAATGCCACAATATGCCAGTTTAGGGATAGGTTCTAGCGTCGAAATCGCTCGGACATATCACGCATACTACATGTCGAGCGGCGATCTCGTGCATGTCGAGGAGCGCTGCGCGACGGGCGGCGCTGCCTACGAGGCATCCGGGAATCTCCGGACCGTCACAACGTATGACGGAACTGACGAAGAAAAGCCGGCGGCGATTCAGTACGCCGATGGGCGCGTCGATCAGTACGTCTATGGCACGTCGGACGCGCCGGGCCCCATGTGTGATACGGTCGAGGTGATCCACAGAATATCGAGCGGTCCGGTTGTCGGCAAGACGACCAGTCGCAAGTCCTACCGAACCCAGGATACCGGCCGGCTCCTTTGGGACGAGACGTACGCCTACATTTCCGGCGGATCCGGCAACAGCTACCAGCTGATCGAACGGATCGTGCGACAATACGACGCCCGCGGCCGGGTCACGCAGACGGAGCGCCTGAACGGCGCAACGACGACCACGTCGTACACGAGCTGCTGCGGAAACACGACCGTAATCGACGAGAGCGGAATCGAAATCGAGACCACCGTCGATCCGATCCTTCATCGAGTCGCGAGTCGCACGAAGCTCGCCGAAAACGCCAACCTCATCACATCGTTTGACTACGACATCGACGAAGAGCTTGACTTTCGCGTGCAGGAGGTAGCGACCGCCGCACCTCAGGGCTCATCCGAGAGCCTACTACAGGTTCGTTACGCCGATCTTGCCGGCCGATCCAGGCTCGAAGTCGACGACGCCGGCCTGCAGACGTTGCACGTCTACGACGACAGTTGGACCAACGGCGACGGCCGCAAGGAAACGCTGACTCGTCCGGGCGAATTGGACGAAATCACGGAGTTCTACCGAGACAGCCGCATCAAGTCGGTGACCGGCGACGTGGTCGAGCAGCACTACACGTATGGCGTCGACGCGAACGGTCATCCCTGGACCAAAGTCGCGACTGGCAGCTCGATTTCAACGCGTTATGTGAAGACCATGTACGATGCGCTCGGTCGCGTCATCGCCGAAGAGCGCCCGGCGTTCACTCCAGCCGGTTCCAATCCGCTTGATCCAATCGTCACGACATACGAATACTACCCGCCGGGAGGATCCACGCCGGCCGGCGCAGCGGGACGCGTGAAATCTGTGACGACAGACGGTCTGGCCCCGACGTTGTACGTCTACGACGAGCTGGGCAACGTCAGGTACACCGGATTGGACGTGGCGAACCCAGGCGAGCTCGACCTCGACGGCGCGGATCGCGTCAGTGAGACCGAAACGCTCTATCAGTCGTGCGGGTCGTCCATTTGTCGAGAAACGACCACGTCCGTCTACACCACCAACGACGAGCCCGACACGGTTACAACGGTTCAACGCGAGTTCCTGACGGCGCTTCCCTCCGGCATCGTCCGCTGGAGCGAAATCGAAGACGCCGCCGAAAACGTCACTGTCTCAAAGACAGAGCTCGACGCGGAAAACAAAACCGTCACGCAGAAGATGCAATACCCCGGTCAGTCGTCCAGCTTCGATGTCAGCGTGACCATCAACGGGCTGTTGCAGTCAGCAACGAGCCGCGCCGGTGTCGAAACCCAGTACGGCTACGACGCCCTGGAACGCCGCACGGATGTGACGGACGGCCGCGAGAACGCGACGACGACCGTCTACGACGAGGACACGACGCGCGTGGACTTCGTCGCCAACGCGAACGGCGACGTGGCCGACTACGTCTACGACGAGGAATCGGGCCGGCTGATCGCCGTCGGCAACCTGCTGGACGACGACGAGTCCTACGTCTGGACGCGCTACGCCTACGACACGAGCGTGCCCGGCCATCCGCTCTATCGCGTCTGGGGCGACGTGCCGCAGCCGGTGCAGTTCGACTTCAACGACCTGGGCGAACGCGTCGGCCTGCACACCTACCGCTTCGACCCGTCGAGCCCAGACCCCGGGCCGGACTGGACCGGCACGACCTGGCCCAGCGGCGCCGGCGACGGCGATGAAACCGGCTGGACGTTCGACGAAGCGACCGGGCTGCTGACCGCCAAGACGT
This sequence comes from Phycisphaerae bacterium RAS1, assembly GCA_007859745.1. NCBI lineage: Bacteria > Pseudomonadati > Planctomycetota > Phycisphaerae > Phycisphaerae bacterium RAS1. The sequence goes on from SMLU01000001.1 coordinate 1,825,670, forward strand.
ACGCCGACGAAACCCAGACCAAGTACAGCTACACGCCCGAAGGCCGGCTGCACACGCGCACCTGGGCGCGGCAGGTGGACAGCGCCGACCTGCTGACGACCTACGCCTACGACGAAGACACCGGCGAACTCGAATCGATCGACTATTCCGACACGACGCCGGAGCCGGACATCGAGTTCACCTACACCCGCACCGGCCTGACCGACGTCGTCACCGACAACCGGCTCGAAGTCACGCATGATTACGATTACGACGCCCTGCTGCACCTCGAAACCGAGACGATCAGCGAGCTGACCAGCGGCGTGCTTTACGAAAAGGTCATCACGCGCGGCTACAGCGAGATCGCCCCCGGTCGGCTGGAGAGCCTGCAGGTCGGCACCACCGGTGATCTCGACGCCGATTACGCCGCGGCGTACGCCTATGACGGCCCGACCGCCCGCATGACGCGCGTCACCGGCCCCGGCCTGCCCAGCGGCAGCGGGTCGGACTTCGGCGCGTGGTACGGCTATCTGACCAATAGCGAGCTGGTCGAGAAGACCGAAATCAAGAGCGCCGCCAACGCCGTGCTGCTGCGGACGACGCGTGGGTTTGAGGATCATCGCGACCTGCTCACGTCGGTCGAGAACAAGTGGGATCCGGCCGGGACACCGGTCGTGAAGTCCCGGTACACGTACACGAACGACCGCCTGGCCCGCCGGACGTCGGTGCTGAACGAGGGCACGGCGTTTTCGCTGCCTTCGCCGCACACGGCGGCGTATAATCGGTACGGCTACAACGACCGGAACGAGCTGACGACGGCGTACCGCTATCTCGGTGACGACCTGGAAGACACGGACGACCCCGTGCCCAACGAGCATTTCAAGTACGACTACGACCCGATCGGCAACCGCCGCGGGTCGTGGATGGGGCCGGAGGGCGAGGACCCGATCATCGCCACGGACTACGGTTCGCCGAGCGGCGTTGCGAACAGTCTGAACCAGTACGACCGCGTCTCGTCGATCGGCGTGGACGCGCCGTCGGTGTCGAACTGGATCGAGCATGACGAGGACGGAAATCTCTCGCTGACTCACGTCGGCGGCGACATGAACTGCGACGGGCAGTTGAACATTCTGGACATCAACATCTTCACGCTGGCGATCCTCGATCCGGGGCAGTACATGGAGATGTACCCGGAGTGCCGCATCGGCAACGGCGACATGAACGGCGACGGCGAAGTGGACATCCTGGATGTGAATACGTTCGTCTATCTGGCCGGCGCAAACAACAAGAGCACGCACACGCGCTACGTCTGGGACGCCGAGAATCGGCTGATCGAAGTCTGGCCGGCGGCCGACGAGGCGAATTGGCCGAACGGCACGCTTCGCAGCGAGTATGTTTATGACTACCTGGGCCGGCGGGTCATCAAGCGCGTCTACACGTGGGACAGTGATGAGGATGAGTAGAGTCTGACGTTGGATCGCCGCTTCGTCTATGACGGCTGGCTATTGCTGCTGGAGCTTGACGGACTGGACGATAACGCTGTCATTCGCAAGTACACTTGGGGCCTGGACCTCGCCGGCCTGAACGGTTCGGTCGGCGATCGCACGTCAGCCGGCGGCATCGGCGGCCTGCTGGCAATGGAACAGGCTTCAGGCGTTCAGGAAGGCTACTCCGGCGGATATCTCTACTGCTACGACGCCAATGGCAACGTGACGCAGGTGCTGGATGCCGACACCGGCGCATTTGCGGTCACATATGAATACGATCCTTATGGCAATCGTGTGAACACGCCAACGGAAGGCGAACTTGAACAGCCGATCCGCTTCAGCACGCGACCGTTTGATCCGGAGACGGGTTTTGGTGCGTGGCTGTACCGGTTGTATGATCCAAGAACTGGGAGGTGGATCAGCAGAGATCCGATTGGGGAAGCCGATGGCCCTATGGATTATCATGCTTATCATCGCGATGAAGGCAACAAGCGCGACCGTCCGCAAACGGTCGATACGGATGTACGCCGCAAGTGCTGGGTGTATTCTAGCCTGCGCAATATGGCTATGTACGAAAGCTGACCGGTATGTGGAGTGGCTGCGAGCAAGTCCAGAGCACATAATCGTGCTCGGGAGTTCACCGGAATTCCTGACTGAATCGCAGGCCATCCAGGCGGCAGGCCAAGTGCTCGCGCACGCTCACTACTGCGTTTCGGAGTGGTCCATGTTGCCAGACGGGCGGACGAGTGCGCCAGATGGTCGAAGAGACGAATATTTTGTCCGAAATGTGTCACGGCCGAACGAGGGATTCATACAGTTTGTGCGGGACAGTCGCGAGATGCGAACAGTACGCTTGCGGTTGGACGGAACACTTATCAAGTGTGTCATCTGGAACCCGAAATGACTCGCGCAAATGCGTGTCGGCGTCACCACCGTCGCCGCACACGGCGGCGTATAATCGGTACGGCTACAACGACCGGAACGAGCTGACGACGGCGTACCGCTATCTCGGTGACGACCTGGAAGACACGGACGACCCCGTGCCCAACGAGCATTTCAAGTACGACTACGACCCGATCGGCAACCGCCGCGGGTCGTGGATGGGGCCGGAAGGCGAGGATCCGATCATCAGCACGGATTACGGCGCGCCGAGCGGCGTTGCGAACAGTCTGAACCAGTACGATCGCGTGTCGTCGACTGCCGGCGAAGGCACGCAGGCGATTTCCAACTGGATCGAGCACGACGAGGACGGCAACCTGTCACTCAAGTGGCTGGTGGGCGACATGAACTGCGATGGGCAGGTAAACGTTCTGGACAATAACGCTTTTACGCTGGCCCTGTCGGACCCGCCGGCCTACGCGGCGCAGTTCCCGAACTGCCAGATCATCAACGCCGACGTGAACAATGACGGATACATCAACATCCTCGACATCACGCCGTACGTGTACCTGATCCTGTCCGGCAACTCCGGCGGCTACACGCGGTACGTCTGGGACGCCGAGAATCGGCTGATCGAGGTCCGCCCGGCGGCGGAGGAGGATGTGCTCGCCGACGGCATCACGCGCAGCGAATATGCGTACGACTATCTTGGCCGCCGCGTCATCAAGCGCGTCTACACGTGGGACGCCACTGAAGACGAGTGGAATCTGACGCTTGACCGCCGGTTCGTCTATGACGGCTGGCTGCTGCTGTTGGAGCTTGACGGCACTGTAGCACAGCCGCCCCCGGCTGTGATCCGCAAGTACACCTGGGGCCTGGACCTGGCCGGCTTGAACGGCGCTGTGGGACCGGTTTCCAACCGGTCAACCGACGACGGCCGGTCTTCCGCGGGTGGCATCGGAGGCCTGCTGGCGATGGAGCAAGCCTCCGGCGTCCAATCCGGCTACTCTGGCGGCTATCTGTTCTGCTACGACGCCAACGGCAACGTCACGCAGGTACTCGACGCCGACACCGGCGCGATCGCCGTCAAGTACGAATACGACCCCTACGGCAAGCGCGTGAACGCGCCGACCAGTGGCGAGCTTATTCAGCCGATGACGTTCAGCACACGGTCGTTTGATGCGGAGACGGGATTCGGGGCGTGGTTGTATCGACTCTATGATCCGAGGACGGGCAGGTGGACGAGTCATGATCCTCTGGGTGAACGTGTTGACCCGAATTTGTACGCATTCGTCTGGCCCAACCCCGTATGCGTGATCGATCCGCTAGGGCTCCAACCTTTTGATCCACTCGATCCAGGCGCTAAGCGACCGCCTGTCGGACAGCCAGATTGGACGATTCCAACTGAAGCGATGGAGGGTGAGTGTGTGGGCGCCCCAACACACGTCGCCCGCCGGCGGGCAGAAGAGGCATGGCGACGCTATCAATTCCATCTCGCTCGCGCTACTGACTACGATAAACGAGCTGCGCGGTATTGGCGATCAGTATACGAGCGGTGGGCCAATTGTGTGGCATCGCACGGATCTGAAGTATCGCTATGCCATCGGCGGATGAGCAAGGCCGGCACGGATTCCTCAACGGCGTGCCAGATCGGCGTCGCGAATTCCGTCGGCTGGTTGTGGGAGGAAGCAGCCCATTCCTATCTCAACACCAATCCATGTTGCGAGTCTGATGGTTACGGGCTACAAGGTGGCGAGGGCGAAGGCTCATTGCCGTCCAAGGAAAGCCCGATTTTCGCATGTCCTTATCGATGCGACAAGTGCCACCGACAGAACCGTGTGTTACAGTATGGGCAAGGTGCTGGAAAGCAAGGGCTGTTCGCGAGCGATGACGATATTGTCGATTGCATTAGGAATGCGAAGGCAAAGAGCGGCTATTCCATTACGTCATATAATTGTAATAGTTGGTCATCTCAGACAGCGCATGAATGTGGATTATCATGCCCATCATCGCGATGAAGGCAACAAGCGCGACCGTCCGCAAACGGTCGATACGGATGTACGCCGCAAGTGCTGGGTGTATTCTAGCCTGCGCAATATGGCTATGTACGAAAGCTGACCGGTATGTGGAGTGGCTGCGAGCAAGTCCAGAGCACATAATCGTGCTCGGGAGTTCACCGGAATTCCTGACTGAATCGCAGGCCATCCAGGCGGCAGGCCAAGTGCTCGCGCACGCTCACTACTGCGTTTCGGAGTGGTCCATGTTGCCAGACGGGCGGACGAGTGCGCCAGATGGTCGAAGAGACGAATATTTTGTCCGAAATGTGTCACGGCCGAACGAGGGATTCATACAGTTTGTGCGGGACAGTCGCGAGATGCGAACAGTACGCTTGCGGTTGGACGGAACACTTATCAAGTGTGTCATCTGGAACCCGAAATGACTCGCGCAAATGCGTGTCGGCGTCACCACCGTCGCCGCACACGGCGGCGTATAATCGGTACGGCTACAACGACCGGAACGAGCTGACGACGGCGTACCGCTATCTCGGCGACGACCTGGAAGACACGGACGACCCCGTGCCCAACGAGCATTTCAAGTACGACTACGACCCGATCGGCAACCGCCGCGGGTCGTGGATGGGGCCGGAAGGCGAGGATCCGATCATCAGCACGGATTACGGCGCGCCGAGCGGCGTTGCGAACAGTCTGAACCAGTACGATCGCGTGTCGTCGACTGCCGGCGAAGGCACGCAGGCGATTTCCAACTGGATCGAGCACGATGAGGACGGCAACCTGTCGCTCAAGTGGCTGGTGGGCGACATGAACTGTGATGGGCAGGTAAACGTTCTGGACAATAACGCTTTTACGCTGGCCCTGTCGGACCCGCCGGCCTACGCGGCGCAGTTCCCGAACTGCCAGATCATCAACGCCGACGTGAACAACGACGGCTACATCAACATCCTCGACATCACCGCGTATGTGTACCTGGTCATGTCGGGCAACGCGGGCGGGTACACGCGCTATGTCTGGGACGCGGAGAACCGGCTGATCGAGGTCCGCCCCGCCGCGGCGGAAGAGGCCCTGGCCGGCGGCATCACGCGCAGCGAGTATGCGTACGACTATCTTGGCCGCCGCGTCATCAAGCGCGTGTACACGTGGGACGAATCAAACGACGAATGGGATCTGACGCTCGACCGCAGGTTCGTCTACGACGGCTGGCTGCTGCTGCTGGAGTTGGACGGCCTCGACGACAACGCGGTCATTCGCAAGTACACGTGGGGCCTTGATCTGGCCGGCCTGAATGCTGGTCCGAGCTGCGACCGTCAGCGAGCGGGCGGCATTGGGGGCCTGCTGGCCATCGAACAGGCGAGCGGCGTCCAATCCGGCTACTCCGGCGGCTACCTGTACTGCTACGACGCCAACGGCAATGTCACGCAGGTACTCGACGCCGACACCGGCGCGATTGCTGTGAAGTACGAGTATGACCCGTACGGCAACCGCGTCAATGCTGATACTAGTGTGGAACTCGATCAGCCCCTCCGCTTTGAGACGAGATTCCAAGACGCCGAAACGGGACTGGCGTACTGGTTGCTTCGATACTACCTCCCAATTGCCGGACGTTGGCTAAACCGCGATCCACTGCAAGAAGCTGGCGCGCTGAACCTATATGAGTTCGTGGGAAACGCTCCGTTGTCCCGGATTGACCCACTCGGCTTGGATTGGTTCTCGGATTTGTCTAACTTCGTTGCGGGAATTGGCGATTCCCTTAGCTTTGGACTGACCAGAGAAGCCCGCAAGGGTCTGAATTTCATGCTCTTTGGTGAACATCAGGATGCGGGCATTGACCATGAAGGATGGCCCTACCGGCTTGGCGAGGCTACGGAAGTAGTCGTGGAGATTGCGGTGACCGCCGGTGGCGCAACGCTAAGGCATGTCGCGAAACACACCGTGCGCCATGTTGTGGAGGGCGGTGCACGCGACGCATTTCGAAAAACGCACAAGCTAGTGGGCGGCATCATTCACCACGTGAATCCGATCATAGGGCATCCGGGCGGCCGACTTGCGCGATTCCCGCTGCCGTTTCGTTTTGCGGCGCGCGGTTTTTGGAACATGACATGGATTTCCAGTCAGGCGGCTCACATTGCTCAGCACCGCCGTCTCCTTAGGCTCGAGGGATTGGATCGTCTGCGCGAAAGCTCGATGCTAGTGCGCTGGGCCGCAAATGAGCTCTCGTTCTACGCCGATGCGTGGTTGCGCTGTGAATTCGATAGCATCACAATCACCGTTGGGATCTTTGGAAGGGTGTCGGAGGAGGGCACACAGTTTGGTTATTCTACGGAGGTATCTGAGACCGTGTATTGGTCCGAGGCAGGCCGATGAGCATTGGTATGCTGCTCTTCTATGCGGTGGCATCCATTGCAGCTGTAATTGCCGTGTACTATTCCCGGAAAGTGGGAATGTGCTATGACGCTGAGCCGCCGCGCGCTCCAGCGGCATCTGACGTCACAGCTGAGGATGTACTTCGGCAGTTCGGAGTACGGGCAAGGACAACGGCTGTGCCGAAGTGTATCGACAAAGTCGACCACCACCTTAGGCAGATGATCATGGAGTACGACAGACTGACATTTGATGGGCTGACCAATATCTACGACAGACGGATGGTATTCGAGAGCCCAAGCGATGAGCGCGTCGTACAGATCGGAACGACTGCGGAGGGATCGCGTGTGTTCGTGCAATGCGATGTAACAGATCCACGAGTGTACGTTGAAGACGTCGATGACTGCCTTCCCGGCGAACTGCGAGTGTTCGCCGCAAACATCCTAGAGTACGTCTTGCTTTCGTATCATGAACACTTGGACGCAGCGAAACGTGTAAGGGTTCCGCACGCCGGTTGAGAGAAGCGTCTTACTGCGCAAGGCGCGCGGGTTCGGGCAGCATCGCGACCTGCTCACCTCAGTCGAGAACAAGTGGGATCCGTGCGGTACGCCGGTCGTGAAGTCGAAGTACACATGCACGAACGATCGTTTGGCCCGCCGGACGTCGGTGCTGAACGAAGGTACGGCGTTTTCGCTGCCGTCGCCGCACACGGCGGCGTATAATCGGTACGGCTACAACGACCGGAACGAGCTGACGACGGCGTACCGCTATCTCGGCGACGACCTGGAAGACACGGACGACCCCGTGCCCAACGAGCATTTCAAGTACGATTACGACCCAATTGGCAATCGCCGCGGGTCGTGGATGGGGCCGGAAGGCGAGGATCCGCTGGTCGGCTCGGAATACAATCCGACCAACGGCCTGAATCAGTACGAGCGCGTCGCGACCGTCTCGGGCATCGAGGAGTCGCCGAGCATTTCGAACTGGATCGGGTACGACGAAGACGGGCGGGGTGGCACTGTCGGAGCATCGTCGGAAATGAGTCACGGTTCGTGTGCCACTGCTCTGCGAGCAGTGTCTTGGGCGGCCGGCGACGGGTTCGGTATCATAGCGGCGTGGAAAGCGGGATACGCAAGACGCGCAAGGCCTGGAACGAGCCGGGCCACGCGCATTTTCTCACGTACTCGTGCTACCGGCGGCTGCCGCTGCTGACGCGGGACCGAACGCGGCGATGGGTGATCGACGCAATGGAGAGGGCCCGGCGGGAGCACGATGCGGCGCTCTGGGCTTACGTCATCATGCCGGAGCACGTGCATCTCCTGCTGTGCCCGAATCGGCCGCGATACGAAATGCGGCGAATTCTGGCGGCGTTGAAGCGGCCGGTCGCCACGGCGGCCAAAGCCTTTCTGCTGGAGCGCGGCGAAACGGCGTGGCTGGACCGGCTGACGGTGCGCTACCCGACGCGGGAGGTGTTCCGCTTCTGGCAGCCGGGCGGCGGGTTCGACCACAACATTTTCCAGGAAAAGACCGCCGCGGCGGTGGTAGAATACATCCACGCGAACCCGGTCCGGCGACAGTTGGTGGCGCACCCCGCGGATTGGGAATGGTCGAGCGCGCGGTTCTGGGACGGAAGTCGGGATGTTCCGCTGGCGATGGACCACCCCGAGGGCTGAAGGCCTGGCCGACGGCCCAAGACACTGCTCGCAGAGCAGTGGCACACGTGGAGAACACTTGGAGAGCGAACAGTGCCACCCCGCCCGACGAGCGGCGAGTTTGGCCAGCCGATGAAGTTCAGCACGCGGCTGTTCGATGCGGAGACGGGGTTCGGGGCATGGCTGTACCGGCTCTATTAATATGATCCGAGGACTGGGAGGTGGATTAGTAGGGATCCCGCGGGGGAGTTTCCGGATGCGCATCTCAGCGCATACGTGCGCAATAATCCGGGATTCCGAATCGACGCGTTTGGCGCAAGGTCGGTTGGACCGGGTCTCGAGTATGGTCCCTTTGATGTAATTCAGCTCGCCTGCTGGCACGTCCGGACTCCGTTTTTCGGCAACAGCCTTGGCATTCACTGCGACATCACCTGCTCCACGCCCAGCGTGACACGATACGGATGGGGTACTGGACCAGGATCCGGAGAAGGCAGCAACGGCGGGACGTTTCCGCCCGGAACCGGAGGATATCCCGGTTGGGCTCCACATCCTGGGGGAGACGGGCCAGTGACACCCGAGTTTACCGGCCCGACGGTCATCATGCCCCCCGGAACCTGTCAGTGCATCTGGTCCAAGGGCGCCAAACTAAACGCTATTAAGGACAAGGCCTATGGCGGTAGCTCCGGAAGCAACTCAAATGCTGCGCTAAACCTCCTGATGGGATGTTGTGGCGTACCAACTGGAGTAGCGTACTCGGGAACAAGAGCCACGGCGTTCGATACTCCAGTTCAACGCGTTTGCGGGGAGATTTGTACGATATACCGCAGTAGCATAGTCGTGAAGGGTCCCGCATTATGCCCTCTCAAGTGCGACGATCTCAAATGACCACGATGCATGGTTGCCACGCGCGACGCCGTACCGTTGCCTGGTTCGTCGCAGCGGCTTTTTGTGTGGCGTCGCTTCTCGCGATTATGCACTACCGATTGCTTGCGCACGGACGCGTGACGCCTGCGAGCAGCATTCCCCCGCTGGCTGTAGGAAGCGCATTCGTCGGCATTCTAGGATCAAGGGCCGTCGGCGTTCGACTGACCATTCTGGCTGCGTTGCTCTTGACACTGGCCTGGATCCTGGGCGGAATGGCTGCATTGGGCAGAAAGTGGCCAGGACGACTGGTTACGGAGGGCGATGTGGTTGTCAGCGTCATGGGCGGTGCTCTGTTTTGCATTGTGATTGCACTGCTTGGTCGTTTCGTCGTCGGCATGATCTGCGCGCGCAGGGCCAAGCAAGTGTCGTAGGCTCAGTTGATGTGATATTCCCAACATCGCCGCACACGGCGGCGTATAATCGGTACGGCTACAACGACCGGAACGAGCTGACGACGGCGTACCGCTACCTCGGCGACGACCTGGAAGACACGGACGATCCCGTGCCCAACGAGCATTTCAAGTACGACTACGACCCGATCGGCAATCGCCGCGGGCGCGCGGGTCCACCAGCGCAGGTCCAAAATGTCGGTGGTCCCTGATTCACGTGTCGGAGTCGCCGTAATCTTGATTGTCCCACCGCGAACGGGACGATCCGCCGGTGCTGAATCGCTCAGCGCGCGCATCGGCACCTGCCCGTCCGCGCGGCATCCTACTCGAATAGACGGAAATGAGCACAACTTGGGTTGGAGTCGGCAGCCGCTGGCGCCTCACGCGGCTTCGCGGTGATAGTGCCGCAGCAGCCCGCCGAGGAAGCGCTGGCACTTGATCCGGCCCAGCCACGGCGCGGGCGTGCTGGGGATTTCCACCGGCGGCCCCGTGGCGGCTTCGGGCAGCGTCCGATTGCCCAGTGACTGATGCGGCCGGTGCTCGTTGTGGAACCCGACGAAGCTCCGCAGGATGTGATCCAGGTGGGCGAGGCTGAAGCACAGGAAATGGTTCAAGCACTCGCGCTTCAGCGAGCCGATCCAGGATTCGATGGACGCGTTTGCGTCCGGCGCCAGCAGGGGCGTCCGCACGCGCCGCACGCCCGCGTTGAAGAACACTCGATCGAAGGCAAACGAGAACTTCGCGTCGCGATCGTGAAGCACGAAGCGGCACTCGAGTCCGCACTCTTCCAGCCACATTATCGTATTGCGGGCTTGCTGGAGCACCCAGCGTTCATTCGGTTCGTACGTCGGCGAGCTCAGATACACACGCCGCGTCCCGACGTGAATGAACGCGAGGCAGAATGCGAGCCGAGTGCCCAGCGGCGTGATCACGCTCTTCGTGAAGAAATCGCAGGCGACGAGCGTGTCAAGATGCAGACGAATGAACTTTTGCCAGACTGTCTCCTCGGCTCGCCCGCGGCGATTCGGCGACGGCGCCAGACCGGCGTCCTTCAGGATGCGACGGACGGACGATCGGCCCAGCCGTAGCCGCAGCTTGCGCAGTTCGCCACGGATGCGGCGGTAGCCCCAGCCCGCGTTCTCCTTCGCCAACCGCTTGACGAGTTCGCACAGGTTTCGGACGAGCTTCGGGCGGCCGACCGGCTTGGGCGTGCGCCCTTCCCGCTGCTCGACGACCCAGCGAGAATAGGTTTGCGGCGCGACGATCCCGATCACATCGGCGACGTAGTGGTTGAGTTCCGCGCCGATGGCCAGCAGCCGCAGCCGGTCGTCCGGGCTCGGGATGACCCGGTTGCCGCCGAGCTTGCGGCGGAGGATTTCGACCTAGGCCTTCAGGAAGTGGATGCGGGCGTCGCGCCGGGCCGAGGCAGCCTCTTGAAGGAGGTGCATGAAGACGTAGAACCAGCGGAACATGATCTTTGAACCTCGAAGGACCAGCGTCGGTAGTGCCGAGATGAACAGCTTCCGACATTTTGGACCTGCACCAACGAGCCGACAACCGGCGCCCAGACTCGGGAGCCGGCGTGCGACATCCGGACCGGGGCCCGCGACGGCTGGTCGCGCGCCTCATAACCCCGCCCGACTGATTTCGAAGTCTGGTCCCCTCCTCCGATCCGAACCTCGATGGTTCGCTTCGCTCAGGCGGGCCGAACCTTAGGGGTTCGGTTCGGTGGAGGGAAACGGACTCGAAAAAGTCTCTATCAATCCGTAGAGACTTTTTTTTGAGGAGAGTGCGTTTCCCTCTAGTTGAAGGGTCGTCGCGAAATCGCGCGGCCCGTGGGCGCCTTGGTGACCTGCGGCGACCGTGGGCTCATTCGTCGGACGATTCGTTGGAAAGACGCCGGCAGCCTCGCCCCTGGCGAGGCTACGTCCAGCACGCTCCCCCGTGCTGTTCACATTGGGTCGCCGGAAGTCGGATACGACCAGGAGCCGCTTCTCCGCGGCTCCTGGAGCGCGGACGGGTGCGTTGCGGCCGCGTGGTGCGCGAGCACGTTTGACATCGTGGTCATCCGGGACCACGCCGTCATCACGCGCGTTTCCGGGCCGACGCTGCCGGGTCACCGGTACATAGCGGTCAGCCCGGACGGACGATATGTCGTCGGCGCTTATTTCGGCGACGGCGTTGTGTTCGTTTGGGACACGGATTCCGGCCGGCTCATCGCCACGCTTTCGGACGAGCACGAGATCGACCGCGTCGCCTATGAGTTCAGCGTCGATGGACGCTGGTTGCTGGGCTCGGGCGTCCGCGGCCACACCATCTGGGAAACAACGGCCTGGCAGGTCGTTCAACGCAGCGAATTCGCCGACGCGGCGATCGACGGCCGCCGCGCCGGCGAGTTACTGGCCGGGAACACGGGTTTGCTGCGCGAGGGTGCCGGGCGATCGCTGCGATTGCTCGATGTCGAAACGCTTGAGGAGACCGCGCAATTGCTCCTGCCGGCGTTTCTCAATCAGTCGAGTTGTTTTCGGCCGGCAGGGGGCTGGTCGGCGCACCCGATCATCGGAAATCGCGGCTTCGTGGTCTGGGATCTCCGGCGCGTTCGCGACCAGCTTGCAGCGCTTGGCCTCGACTGGAGTGCGCCGCCGCTGCCGCCGCGCCCCGACAACTGGAATCAGCGGATCGAAGTGCACGTTCAAGACGACGCGACGACGCCGCAAGCGACGGCGCGCTGAGAGATCTGCAACGTCGACCGTTTGCCCCGCGCGGGTCCACGAGCGCGGGTCGAAAATGTCGGCGGCTCCTGACTTGGGTGCCTTGGCTGCGGTGTCTTGAGTTGTGTGCCCAACAACGTGACGTGTGGCGGGCCTCCCGGCGTTCGGCGATCTCGAGGACGGTTCGCTCGTCGCGAAATCGCGCGGCCCTGGGCCCTCGCGGCTCTCTCGCCAGTGGACGCCGTGCCTCCCGCTGGCACGCGACGGCGCCCCGGCCTGGCAGGCGACGGGCCATGTCAGACAGCCCGTAACGGACTAACCGGGCCCTCGAGATGATGCGACCGCGAGGGCGCTGTGCAACGGCGACTTGCCGGGCCCGGTTTGGCCTCGAACGTGCTACTGGCGGGTGCGCAGCGCCCAGCGTGCGGCTGCGCAGACGCCGGCGGACACGGCTACCAGGATCGACAGCAGCTCTCCCGTCAGCGCCGAGCGCGGCCGCGATGACGAGGCGCCGGACTTTTTGACGTGCTTCTCAATCGTCGGCTTCAGCCGCGCGCCCTGCAGGTCTGTGTGCACGGCGAGCACCTGCTGCGTGTCGGCGTCGACCAGGAAGAGCGCCGGCAGCGCCGCCGCCTGGAGCACAACGCCATACTTCTGGCCGATGCCGCCGTTCGCGTCGTACACGTTCTCCCACGTGATGCGTTGTGCTGCACAATAGTCTGTGAGTTGCTGCTGCTGCGGCGGCTGTTTGTGCTTTACGACGACGCCCAGTACGTCAAATCCGCGTGCCTGGTAGGCCTGCACCGCATCCACCTGAACCTTGGATTCGACGTCACAGTTGGGAAAACCCGGCGCCCAGAAACTGATCAATACGATCTTGCCCCGATATCCGTCTGGAAAGCTGACGAGCCTATTGTTGATCGAGTTCAGCGCGATGGGCGGGGCGGTCGACCCGATGCTGACGGGGGATGTCTGGGCGCTGCAGGGCGTCGCCAGGCTGAGAACGCCCGGGAGCAGCACTAACGCCAGGGCAAGTTGCGGCGAATGGGGCATGCGTTGGCCGGCGGCTATTGCCAGGTGGATTGTACCAGCGTCGCGACACCGTTCGTCAGCCGCAGCGTGATCTTCTGGCTGGCGCCCGAAGTGATCTGCCCCTGCCGTTCAAAGGTATAGTTTGCGACGGCGACGAGGTAGTGAAACGCGCAATAGGCGACGGCGCGCGTACGGGCGACGTTCAGGTCGAGTTCGTACACGCCGTCCGGCAGCGGCTGCTTCGCCGGAACGACGAGCCGCTCAAAGCCGCGCGTCGACGCGGCGTGCCCGAACGGTCGAAACACGCCCGTGGATGATCGCAGCGAGATATCGACGTCCACCGGACTCGACCCGTCGCGCCAACCGACCTGGATTTCCGCCGCGTGCCGCCCGGTCAGGCCGCCGAAGCGCGGATCGGAAGCCGTGAGCCAGTCGTTATAGACGCAGCGTGCATCGCCGTTCAGGTAGTCGACGGCGACGAAACGATAATCGCCCGGTTGTAACATTTCGGTGATTGAAAACTGGTAGCCGGGCAGCACGAGTTCATGCGTGACGTTGACCGGGTTGACATCGCGCCGCCTGCCGACTCTCACCGTGAAGAAATGCAATCCATCGCGGAGCAGCCCGACCGGCAGCGCCGAGCGCTCGAAACCCTTCGGCACGAAGCCCATTTTGGTTGTCTGGTTCTTCTGCGCGCCGGGCAGAAGCCACTCCAGGTCAACGTGCGCGTTCTGCGTCGCGTCCCAGGAGGCCCGTGCAGTCGCCTCGTCCAGTGCGGCAACCGCGGGCGCCCCGCGCGGCTGCTCGCGTGCGCGATCCGGCGGAGGAACAACCACGGGCGGCGGAGCGGCGGCCCGCGACGAACTCGGACGCGGCCGGCCGTTCTGCCAGTTCTCGTTGATGGACTTCACCGCATGGTCACGCGCGGCGCGCAGCAGCGGCTGGAACTTTTCGGGCGGAAGCTGTTGCCCATTCGTGACCTTGACCGGGTCTTCGTCAATCTGCGCGCCGGTGATGACCATGTTTCCGATCGAGAACCCGTTGCTCGGATCGACAATGTCCATCTCCACGCGGCGCGTCCACTTGAACCAGTTGGCTTCGGCTCCCGCCCCCGGACCGGTCATCTGCGCCGTCGCCGTTGCGAAGACCAGCACATCGCATTGCAGCCGCCGGGCCTCGGACTTCATGTGCCCGAGGTCGTGCACGAGCTGCGCGTCGGCCGCCAGCAGCCGCGCGCGACGATCCTTCGATTGCTCAAACAGCGAGCGCAGCTCCGTCTGCAATGAACCGGGCAGTGCCGGCGTTTGCGGGTCGGCGTCGAGGTCCTCAAATACCACGATCAGTGTCTGCGGATCGTCCAGCAGAACGGGCGCAGGATACGGCGGGATGACGTGCGCGAAATCAACATGCACCGGCACCGTTGCGCTCTGTCCGGAGTTTCTGACGAGGACCGTCGTCGATCCGCTGTTCCTCGCAGTCACTACCCCTTCATCGTCTACAGAAACGATATTGGCGTCGCTGACCTCATACGTGGTTCCAGAAGCCTTCCCGACGACCTCATCCAGCCGGCCTGTAGAGTAGACTTTCCTGACCGTCAGTGCCTGGCTCGCACCGCTCGCCGTCAGCGCCAACGAAGCCGGCGTGACCTGCAGCCCCGGCAGTTGCTCGACGACCGGCGTCGGCGGCTTCGGCCCGGTCGTGTCTCCACCCGGACCCCAGCGATCCCATGCATACCACGCGCCCGCCGCAGTCACCAGCAGGAGCAGCGGAATCAGGGCCGCGGGCGCGCGGCGCTTCGCCGCCGGATGCGGCGCGGCGCCGGATGCGTCGCGCCGAGTCTGCATCGGCGTCACAGGAGGCGGCTGCGCCGGGGCGATCGGCCCGCCGCTCGAGAAGTCGCCGCCCGTTTTCGGCGTCGCCCCGAGAAAGCAGCGCAGGTCCGCCGCGAGCGCCTGTGCGTTGGCGTAGCGCTTCGACGGATCCTTCTGCAGCGCACACATGCAGATGCGCTCGAGCTCCGGCGGCACCTCCGCCACGCGCGTGCGCGGCGCGGGCGGGTCTTCGTCGCGGATGCGGCGGGCGACATCGGCATAGTGCTGCCCGGGAAAGGCGCGTTCGTACGTCAGCAGTTCATAGAGGGCGGCCCCGAGCGAGAAGATGTCGGTCTGCGGGCTGGCCTCCTGTCCGGCTAATTGCTCCGGACTGGTGTAACACATCGTCCCGACGAACGAGCCTTCGAGCGACACGCCCGGGTCCGCCAACTGCTTCGAGAGCCCGAAGTCGGTCAGGTAGGGTCGGCCGTCCTCGTCCAGCATGATGTTGGCCGGCTTGATGTCGCGATGGACCAGCCCGCGCTCGTGCGCATAGTGCAGCGCATCGGCTATCTGCGTCATCCACTCGGCGATCTGACGGTAGTACGAGTCCTGTCGGAAGCCCGGACAGCGGCTGCGCAGCGTTTCCGGCGACATGCGCTCCGGCCGCGACTCGCGGAACTGGTCGTGAATCAGCGACGAGAACGTCGGGCCGTTCACGAACGTCATGGCATAATAGGCGAGGCGGTTTCGACGACCGTACTTGTAGACTTCGACGATGTTCGGGTGGTGCAGGCTGGCCGCCAGGCGCGCCTCGCGCTCAAAGCGCGCCGCGTGTACCGGGCTGCCGTGCAGATCAGGGCGATCCAGCACCTTGATCGCCACGACGCGATCCAGCGAGCGCTGCCGCGCGCGGAATACGCTCGCCTGCCCGCCGCCCCCGACATAATCGTTCATCTCAAAGTCTTCATCGCCGATGTCGGGCGGCTCGACCGCGCCGGTCGGGCCGGAGAGCGCGTCGCCGGCCGCGGCCTGATGGTTCCAGTTCATCGTGCCCGTGTGAACGGCGCTGGAGCCGGGCCCCGGCCGCGGCGCGGCCAGCACGTCCGACGGGTCCACCAGCGGCCCGGGCGACGTGATCGTGGCGTCGATCCCCATTCCCGCCAAGCGCGCCCCGCCGCTGGAGTCGGGCTGGGCGGCGGCGCGGCGGTCGAGCGTCTGCCGGCAGGCGGCGCATTGGTCGACGTGCGCCTTAAGGCGCGCGAGATCGTCGCGGGCGCCGATTCCGGCGACGAGCTTGTTGAACTCTGCGTCGGTGAGGCAGGAAGTCATCCGGGCTCCAATCAGCATCAGGTCGCGCGGATTAGCGCTCCACGAGCTTCAATTCGATCGCGTCGCCCTGTCCCTCGACCAGGCGCAGCTCGACTCCCGCGCCGATTTCGGACGTCAGCAGCTTCTGCAGCGCCGCGCGCGACAGGTGGGTTCGCACGCTCCACACCGCCGCGCCGCCCGAAAAGCTCGCTTGGGTGATTTCGAGGTCGGCCTCCTGTTTCGGGAAGAACTCCCGCAGCAGCGTCTCGCGCGCGGCGCTCAGCCCGTCGCCGCGAATCTGGACGGTGTATTCCTCGCCGTGGCGGGCGATTTCGAGCAGCGCCATGACCAGCGCGCGGGCGGCCTCGCGCCCTAACTGCCGCCCCGTCTGCTGGAGTCCGTCGATCGCGCCCTTTTCGCCGGCGAAGGCGCTGGAGCGCTGCGCGCTCTGCGGCTTCACGCCGGTGAGGACCTTTCCCGTTGCCGAGCTGTGAATCTCCAATCTCGAGGTGGTCGCGAACGATTGCAGCGGGGGGTCGCCCGCGGCCTGCCCGTTGTCGAGCGCCGGGTGGGCGGTGGCGTGGCCGACGGCGTAGAGCGGCGCGCCGAAGTCGCGATTCGTCAGCCGCAGCAGCTTGTCATCGTCGCTATTAAACGCCCGTTCCTGATTCTGCTGCTTGAGAAACTTGTGGCGCTGCTTGCACTGCACGTCGAAGCCATACTCGCGGAGCACGCGGTTGATCTCCATGCCCGCGTGCGACTCCGCCAGCGGGTCGCCC
Source organism: Phycisphaerae bacterium RAS1 (assembly GCA_007859745.1). Classification (NCBI taxonomy): domain Bacteria; kingdom Pseudomonadati; phylum Planctomycetota; class Phycisphaerae; species Phycisphaerae bacterium RAS1. The sequence continues at coordinate 1,843,000 of SMLU01000001.1, forward strand.
ATGACATCCACCAGCGTCTGGGTCGAGCGATCGGGCGTGAGCAGCTCCTTCTCCCTCTGATGTAGGTCGTAACGAACGTACTCGTCCATCCAGATCATCACGCGGCCCTGGAGCTTGTACTCCAGCACTTTCTGCAGCTCGGCGCACATCTTTCTGAACTTTGTCTCATTCAGCTTGACGTTCAGCACCAGCCGCGTGCGTGTTCGGTCCAACTGGGCCAGCTTGTCGTCGCCGGTCGCCGGGCTCACGCATTCCAGCGCAAGCGCCAGGCGAAAGGCCGCGAAGAGCCGCGAATCGGCGAGGTCCGACCAGGAGGCGATCAGATCTTCGCCCCGGGCTTCGACATAGTTCTCCCGCGCGTTCAACTCCGCGGCCTCTTCATCCTCGCCCTCGCCCTCGGAGTGCTCGTAGCCCTCCGGCGCGGGACGCGCGCCGCGCTGCCGCGGCGGCGGCGCGGGGCGCTTGCCCGGCGTCGACCGGGCCGCAGGCTCATCCTGCTTTGAGTCTGCCGCCGGGTCCGGTTCGCGGACGGGTTTTCTCGTTGGTTTGGACGCGGCGGGTTGATCCGGGTCGGCCGACGCCGCGGCCGCCGAGCCCGCGGGCTCGACGTTGCAGGGCTGCAACGCCTGCGCCGCGGAAGGCAGCAGGAGCACGAGGGTCGCGCCTGCCAGCAGTGCATTCGCCAGAACGTGCATCGCGTCGCCTCCAGGCGCTATTCGTCCGTCGCAGACGTCTCGACCATCGCGGCCCAGCGCTCGCGCCGCGCGGTCTGCACGCGCCGCGTCGCCCGGTCATACTCGTCGTCGCTCTGCAGCGCGCGGGCCTGTGCGTAATATTCTTCCGCGAGCTTCAGCTTCCCGAGCAGCTCGCACGCCACGCCCGCGAGAAAGCGGGCCTGGTGATCCTTCTGTTTTCCGTCGGCCGCGATCGCGGCTTCGAGGCAGCTCAGCGCGGCGCGCGGGTCGCCATCGATCAACATCCGGCGACATTCCTCGACCGCGGAGTTTTTCGCCTTCGGCTCAAGAAAGATCGGCATCGAAGGCAGGTCGCCGCCGAGCGTACGCGCCAGGAACGTGCCCGTGTGAATCCGCAGCCAGGTCTCGACGATTCGATCGCGCGGGGTGAGCTGCGCCGCGGTCGCCGTGTCTCCGTCGAAGAATCCCGCCGCCTTGGGAATCGCCGTCTCCGAGCAAACGTCCAGAAACGTCTGCTGGTTGGCGACCGTTCCGTCGGCGCGCTGGCAGCGGAGAGTGGTCCGCAGAGCCAGGTGGCGCCGGACGCCCTTGGTCTCGCGCGAACCGTCATGCCAGGACCGGCTGTAGAACAGCGCCATCGCGGCCGATGACGCCGAGTAGCCCTTGGACTTCACTTCCGCCAGGTCGTCCGACACGCGCGCTTCCACGATCAGGAAGGCGTCGGCGGGCTGGAGCTGACTTCGCGCGGCGGCGCCGGGGGCCGCGACGTCCGAGCGCTGCAGGCGGCCCTCGCGCACCGTCATACCGACGTTTCGGCGATCGACGATCCGAAGCGGCAGGTTTTCCGCCGCGATGGCGTCGGCCAGCATGGATTCGACGACGTCGGCGGCGCGCGTCGATTCGTCGATGCGCACGTTCGCGCCGGAATCCTCGTCGGGTGCGCGCTGGCCTTCCGACGCCGCGCCGCGCGCCGCTGCGCCGGGCAGCACGGCGATTGTCTGAACGTCAACCGGGAACGGCTCCGGGTTCTCGATTCGATACCACGCCTCGAGCGTGGGAATCAGCCGCACGCGCTCCGACTTGGGCGACGAGCCGCAGCCGGTCAGCACCAGCGCCGCGGCGGCGAGTGCGAGCCGAATCCGTCGCGCCGGGCGGGGATGCGCGGGCCGCTTCGACGTCGGGCGACTCATCGAAATGTCCCATGCTGCGTTGGCGTGGAATTTCGGCCGGCGTTCACGCGATGATCGCGGGTCGTGTGTTGTGCAGTCTCATCCGTCGCCATCGACCCCTCGCCGTCGTCCGGCTCCTCGTGATCGGTTCGATCGATCCGCACGACCCAAAGCTCGTTCCTGGCCTGCACGGCGCGCTCGTACGCGTCGCGGCAATCTCGTCGGAATGCGATCTCGTCCGGGGAATTGCTGGAGCGGGACAGCGCCCGTGAGTAGCGCTTCTCGGCGGCGGCGGGTTCTCCGACCATCTCCAGCGCAATGCCCGCGCAGTAATGCAGCCGCGGATCGGCCTGGTCGCTGCTGCTCGCAGCGGGGTCACGCGCGATGGCGACGGCGTCGTTCCAGCGCGCGTCGAGAAGCGCGGCGTGAATGTCTCTGCCCGGTTTGCCTTTGGGCTTGTAGATCGGGATCGTCTCTTCCTCCAGCGCCCCGCCGAACAGTCGCGCTACGAACAGCTTCACGTGGCGGCGCAACTCGTTGTCCTACAGATCCAAGATGTCGGCGGTCCCTGATTCACGTGTCAGAGTCGCCGTTATCTTGATGGGGCCGCCGCGCAGGATGTGATCCCGGTATGCCAGGTTGAAGCACACGAAGTGGTTCAAGCACTCGCGTTTCAGCGGTCCGATCCAGGACTCGTGGAACGCGTTCGCGTTCAGCCCAGCAGGGGCGTCCGCACGCGCCGCATGCCCGCGTCTCGAACGCTTCGTCCAGTCCCGACAGTGGACGCTACTTGGTTGATCTTCCGGCGTCGTGCCTGCAACGGCCATCTGGGAAATCCCCGGTATGCTGCCGAGACATGAAAGACTCTTCCATGGACCGGCGGTCGTTTCTCGCATCGATAGGCGCGTTGTCCGCGGCGCAAGCCTTCAGCGCAGGGCTTGTGCAAGGCGTCGAGCCGACCACGCGAGCAGCGCCGGGGCCTGATGTGAACCGTGGACTGGCGAACGCTGCGGACGTGTTGCTCGCGCCGGGACTCGCCTATTTGCAGACGGGGAGCGTCGGGCCTTCGCCCAATCCGGTCGTGGATCGCACGCTCGCGGCCTGGATAGAACTGGAAAAAAACCCGGTGCACCAGGGTTACCGTATTCAGTTGCCCGCGTTGGAGCAGGTCCGGGACAAGGCGGCCGCAATGCTCCGATGCACGCACGACGAGATTATTCTGACGCGCGGCACGACCGATGGCATGAACGCCGTCGCCGTCGGCCTGGATCTTGGGCCAGGCGATCGCGTGCTTACAACCGACCAGGAGCACGGCGGAGGCCACCTTTGCTGGGAATATTTGGCGCGGCGCCGCGGCATCGTGCTCGACCACGTTCCCATCCCACTCGGCGAGAACGACGCGCCGGCCATCGTCGATCGCTTTCGCAAAGCGATCACGCCGAAAACACGCGTGCTGTCATTCTCGCACGTGTTGTACACCACCGGCCTGCGCATGCCCGTGTCGGAACTCTCCGCCCTGGCTTGTGAGCATGGGTGCCTGGCGATCGTCGACGGAGCGCAGGCCCTCGGGGGCATTGACGTTGACGTGCAGGCGCTCGGTTGTCACGTGTACGCCACCACCGGCCACAAGTGGATGCTCGGACCCAAAGGAACGGGCTTGCTTTTCGTGCGCGAGGACGCGAGAGAACGTGTCCAGCTCATCGCGGAGCAGGCCGGGCGCGAGGTTCAGAGCGATTCCACCGGTCTTATCAACCTGCCGGGGGTGATCGGCCTTGGCGCGGCGATCGACTACAGCCGTGCAATCGGAATAGGGAAAATCGAGACGCACAACCTCGACTTACGCAATCGACTATTCGAAATGCTCGGCAATGTCCCCCAGGTCCGCATCGTCAGCCCGGCGCCGGGGCCATCGGCCTCACCCTTGCTCACCCTGCAACTTCCCGAAGGCGTGAATTCACGCGAATTCATCGGACGGATGCTCGAGAAGCACCAAATCGCACTGAAGTCGCTTCCAATGTTGCCGAATGGCCTTCGATTCTCCATGCACCTTTTCAATTCCATGCAGGACATAGAGCGAGCAGTCGAAAGTCTGCGAATCGAGCTTTCATGATTCGATAGGATGGACAACGCAGGTCGTCGCTGTTTCTGTTCCTATTGAATCAGACGGCAGAAACTTGAGGGGGTGCGGTAAATGGGATCGTCCGGCTTGCTGCCCGCATTGCGGAGCACTTCTCTGTGGACCACGTTCCGACGCAGCGTGCTCATCAGCCGCCCTGCAGGAGCGCGACGAAGGGGTTGATGTCGAGCACGTCGACGTTGCCGTCCCGGTTGATGTCGCCATTGCCCAGGTCGCACAGGGGGTGGGCGGCGGCGTACGCGGCCGGGTTGACCAGCGCCTGAATGAATGGGTTGATATCGAGCACATTCACAGCGCCGTCACAATCCATGTCCCCCAGCCGGATCGACAGCGCCGCCGAGAGCGGCAGGCCGATGCCCTGGCAGATCAGATCGGACGCCGCCGCGCTGGTATCGGTGACGGCCGCACTAGCGAGCGCGGGAGTGGTGAAGAGCGGATCGCTGAAGCCGAATTCGACGTCATTCGGTTCGACGGCCTCGGCGTGATAACCCAGAATCCAGAGCGAGTGATCGCCGGGGCGCTGCAGGATCGATGTGACCTGCGTCATGCCCTGCACGGCCAGCACATCTGCCGTCGGCGTGTGCGACAGCCCGGTCACGGGGCCGCCCTGGCTGCTGCGCTGGATGGTCAGGCGATAGACGTTGGCGATCATATTCGCTGTCGGGTTGGAGGCCGAGGCGACGTAGAGACTCTCCGGGCGATCGGCATTGGCGCGCGCATAGAGCAGCCCGGCCGGACCGACCAATTGCGGATTCAGCGCCGTGAGCAGAAAGCGCTTCTCGTCGGTCGGGTTGTTCTCCCGGAAACACAGCACCCAGTCGTTGTTGTTCTCGGCCTTGGCGGCCGTGACGAACAGATACTGGCCGGTCGCGTCGATCTCGATCTCGCGCATGCGGCTGACGTCGCAGACTGAGAGATTCGGCGGGACCGTGTTCGTGCAGCCGTCGCCTGCGATCGGCCGCGAGCCGTAGAGCGCGTCGATGCGATAGGGATACTCGCACACGCCGCCGCCGGCGGTAAGCACGAGCCGGGCCGCGGCGCGGTAGGTCTGGCCGGCGTCAGTGACGAGGACCGGGACGACATAGAGGCGATTCGGGTCGGTCGGATGAAAGACGGCGTCGGCGATCGGAATGCCATCGACGCCCTGGCCGACGACGCGCATGCCCACGCGGACGCGCTTGCCGGCGAAGGTGCAGTCGCGGGGCGGGACGATTGCCTGCACATCGCTCAGGCGGATGATGCCCTGATGCGTATGGACTTGGTAGAGCTGCTGGGCTGGGTCGCTGAGCAGGCGCCCATTGCCGCGGTACTGCCCGTAGTTGCCGGCCGGGCCGGGGGGCAAGGCCGAGCCGATGCACGACTCGTCGTAGCGCAGAAAGTTGAGCTGGTCGTCGCCGGTGGCGGTCGATTTGCCGGCGATCACGAGCGAATGATAGGGCACGTTGACGCGCTCGCCGCCGCCGGAGTCGACCGGGGCCAGCGCACTGCCGTTGTCGGCGCAGACGTTCAGGTTCGTGTCGTGCAGGACGGAGTCGAAAGCGAGGATATCGCCGGCGTCGAGGTAGCCATCACGCGAGTAGCCGTCGAGGCAGTCCGTGGTGGCCGGCCCACCGGGATCGGCGCTGGAGCGGCCGACCTGGCTGAGGAGGTAGAGGTAGTCGGTGCGGTCGACGCCGCCGGGCGTACCGATGTCGCCGCAGTTGGTCTGCACGCAGTCGACCGGGTCCCAGTCGTCGATCCACAGCTCCGTCATCTGGCCACTGCCGTACAATCTCAGCTCGACGTACGTCAGGACGGAAAGATCCAGCGTCCCGCGCGGAAACTCTCCGGAGAACAGCGCGTACTGCGGCGGGTTGATCGTCACCGAGCCGGGCAGCGGCGGCGCGGCGGCCGGATCAGGCGGATAGAGCGTCGCGACGAGCACGTTGTCCTGGCCGGCAGCGGGGTTGTCGCTGAGCGAGACGGTCAGGTAGGTTCCCGGCGGAGCGGCGCGGAACAGGTATTCGAACGAGACATAGAGCGAGTCCCTCGAAGACTTCGTGAAGGCCGCCTTCGCGGCTGCAAACCCCGCCACCCCCGGCAGCACCCGCATCTGCATTGTGCCGTCGGCGCCAAAGATTGGATTCGGATCGTACCGCGCAATGACGCCGCCGGACAACAGTTGCGCTACTCGTGCGTCAAGTGTGATGAGCGACGGCGACAGAGCGGCACCGGAAGGCGTGTCAAGGCGTCGGCGTCAGGATGACGAACTGCTGCGCGCCGGACTGATTCGCCGCGATACAGACGATCTGGCCGGCGCGGTTGATCGCGGTGGCGTTAAGCAGGAAGACGCCCGCGCCGGCGTCGATTCGCTCGTTCAGGTTGACCTGTCCGTCCCCTTCGCTCCACGCGAACGCGACGAAGGCGCCATTGGTGCGAACCACGTTGCCGACCACCGTGCCGGACGGGCTGATGGCGCGGGCAAAACCCTGGTCGCCGTCGAGTGTGCCAAGGTCGAGCGGCGCCGCGCCGCTTGTCCAGATCACCGGATGAAACCGCTGCGAGAAGCCTGATCCGACCGTCGCCCCGCCGACGACGCGGTCGGCATCGACGTCCAACGCCTGCCCGAGTCCGCCCGCCGACAGCGGCGGGAGCGCGGTTCGCGTCTGGAAGTTTGGCCCGGACCAGGTGACGGCGTCGAGTCCGTTCGGAGATCGTCCGTCAGCGCCGGCGATGGACATTGCGTCGCGCGAAATGGCCAGCGCGAAGCCGTATCCGTCCGAATCCTGCGTGGGCAGCGCGGTTGTTACGCCGCCCGCCCAAACGAACGGGTGGGGCGTTCCGTTTGCGGCGAAGGTAGTGCCGATGACGACGCCGTTGTCGCTGATGTCGCTCGCGCGGCCCTTCTTGTCGCCCGGAAGGCGGTCGATCAGCATCAGGTCCGGGTCTGAGGCTTGCCGGCGGACGTCGCGCTTGGATGGCGCCGTGACAATCCGATCGCCCAGGAGCAGCACCCCGGGATGCGACTCGTCCGGTTCCGAGGGGAATGCGACCTCGATGGCCACTTCGCAGTCATCATTGATCGACAGCGCGTGGACGGAGCTGGCGCCGTTCAGGGCGACCTCAAGCGCTTCGCCTTCATCAGCGTCGATCGACGGCGGGAAAAGCGCGGACACGGACTTGCCCGGCGTGCCGCTGACCGGCGCATGCGGCCCCACCATGCGGCCGTGATTATTGATGGCGTTGGGGAACTGCGGAAAACCGAACTGCGAGAGATCAATGAGCTCCTGCACTTCGACCTTCTGGACGAGGTACTCGCTGGCCACGCCCTCGTGATCGACGAAGCCGTTGGGCAGCCGGCCGCAACCCACCGTTGGACAACAGGGTGCACAGGCCTCCTTCGGCGCAAAGGACGCAGACGCCGGCGTTTGCCGCGTCTGCGCCGCCTCGCCGCCGAAGATCGAAAAGAACAAGTTATTGACGCGCGCATTCAGCGGCAGGTCGAACGCGTCAATCGCGAACGACGTGCGCGACGCCAGGTTCAGCGCCTGCCCCGTCGGCGTCGCGCTCATTTTCTCGAACAGCCGCTCGATGAACGGGCTGATCTCTCCGCGGCGGCCGTAGGTGAACTCGCTGTCGCTGGCGGAGGTGTACATCGAAAGCCGAACGCACGGGGCACGATCCCGAAACGTCGGCAGAAACCCGAAGGCCGAAGGCGTAAGCCAGTTTCCACTGAAGCACGAATGCACAATCACGCTGGTTTCGCAGGCCTTAACGTCCGAAAGCTTGATCGCGATGTCGCGCCCCGTGAGAAACCTCTGCGGCTCGCTGGCGGTGTAGATGAACGGCGCGTTGTCCGAGCCGTGGCCGTCGTAATACAAAATGACCTGGCACAGCGGCCCGCCCTGCGCCATCGAACTCGCGATGAGCGCGTCCAGCGCCGCGTTGATCGCGGCGACGCTGGCGTCGCCGTCGGCGGCGCGCTTCACGTGCGTCACGGCGTAGCCGCGGGACTGGAGCACGTCGTCCATCGCCGGCGGATTCGCCTGGAAGCCCTCATGTTCGTAGTTCATCTCGATGATGATCGCGGCGCGGCCGGAGCAGCACTCCGTTCCGGCCTCGCCGAGTGAGCGCGGGTCGCGTTTGTCGAGCCGAAGCAGGATTTTTTCGAGCGCCGCCGCATTGGCTCGGGGACGCGGGGCTGCTGGCGGGGATTCGAGGCCGAAAACGAACGTGGGATCGGACTTGTCGCGCGTCGGAGGGATCGCGACGCCATCGACAACCGGGTCGTAGTTGGCGCCGACCAGCTCGACCGCGCCCGTTTTTGCGTCGACGAAGGCATAGGCGACCGGGTGCAGCCAGCCGGCATCCGGGAACAGGTCGATCCAGAAAAACCACGTGGGCCTCTCGATAGTGCGCGCGATGCTGGCCGCGGCCGGATCTTCGAAACGCGGCGCGACCTCCGCATCCGCGTCGAGCATCGCCGCCGGCCCGAAGACGTTTACCATCGTCGCGTCAACCTCGAACGGATCCAGCGCCTCGGCCTTCAGCCGCGAAAACGCCGCCGCCCGGTCAAGCAGTTTCCCGCCGGAGGTATTGTCCGTGGTGTTGTCGTTGGAGTTTGTATTCGCGTCATCCCCGGCCGGCGACGGACACCCCGGAAGCGTCGCCGCGAGGAGGATCAGCGGCGCCATGGCCCACGCGCGGAAGCTCGCCATCGGATGCTCCTTGAAATGTCACTAAGGCGTACGGTGGAAAGCCGAACCCGGATTTGCATTTTAAGCGTTGCGTACCCCGATTTGCGATGGGTGAATCGCGTGAGTAGCCATCCCATTACCGCTTGGGGACCGGACTCTTCGCGTCGGACGACCCTGCTTTTCCGGCCTTCACGCGTGCGATGAGACCGGCCTGAGGCCGACACCCGAGGGTCTTCGGATTAGCTCTAAGAAAAACTCTAATTCATCGTGTTCGACGCCGGAGGTCGCACGCGGCGGACAGGGAGCCAACACGCCAGCGTGATTCGTGCGCGCGCCGGTCACGGTCCGCGATTGTCCGCCTCGCCGTCGGCGCCGCGCGCAGCGCTCAACTCGCGCCGGCGGGAGTCGACCAATGTTTGCGCCCAGCTCGGCGGCCGGGCGCGCTGCATCTGCTCATACGCGGCGACCGCGGCGCGATGGTCGCCGTCGGCACGCAGTCGCTCCGCGACTGCCCACTCGGCAATCCAGCCAAGCTGGCAGGGCATCTGCGCGCGCAACACCTCAGGAGTTCGGCTCGGGTCCAGCAGAAACGCCGCAGCTTCCGAATATCCCGGCCGCCGGCTGAACCAGCGCTGCGCGAGCGTCGCCGCCACATCACTGCGACCCACGGCATATTCGTCAATGAACCGGGCGAAGGCATAGTCCAGCGCAAGCGAGAGCTGCGCCTCCGTCAACTCGCCGAACTCATTGACCGCCGCAGCATGCGCCTGGCGCGCTCTCTCGGCCTCTTCCGCCCCCTCGCGGGCCAGCACGCGATAAAACACCGCGACCGTCCCCGCACTGCCAATGCCCACGAGCAGAGTCATCAACATGACCGCCGCCACCGCGTTGCGCCGGGCCATTTTCCGCAGCACGTACCACGCGCTGTCGCGCTTCGCCTCGATCGCCTCACCGGACAGGTAACGGCGAATGTCGGAGGCCAGCTCGCCCGCGTTCTGGTAGCGCCTTTCGCGCTCCTTCGCCAGGCACTTGAGCACAATCGTCTCGACTTCGTCGCCAATGTGCCGCAGCAGTGTGCTGGGCCGGGCAGGGGCGGCGCTGATGATCCTGTCCAACACGTCGCGCATGCTGCCGGTCACGTCGTACGGGAATCGCCCGGTCAGCATCTGGAACAGAATCACGCCCAGCGAGTACACATCGCTGCGCACGTCCATCGCGCTGGGCATGCCCGAAGCCTGCTCCGGCGACGCCCACGGCAACGAGCCGACGAACTGCCCGGTTTCGGTCATGGCGGCCGCCGGCGCGACGTCGCCAACCGGCGCCTTCGCCAGCCCGAAGTCCAGCACCACCGGTTCTCCCTCCGGATCAACGCGGATATTGCTCGGCTTCAGGTCGCGATGGATGACGCCGCGCAGGTGGGCGGCGTTCACCGCGTCGCAGATCTTCGCGAACATCCGCAAGAATTCGTCCACCGCCCGCCGCGTGACACGGCTGCCGGCGTGCGACGCCGTCTTACCGGGCGCAGCCGCCGCGCCGGATGCCGAACCGCCTGAAGGCGACTCGGCCAATTCGCGCCGCCGCGACTCCACGTAGCGATCGAGCGTCTGCCCCGGAATGTAGTCCATCACGAGGTAGAAGCACCCGCCGGCCGAGCCGCTGTCATGAATGGCGACGATGTTCGGATGCTTCAGGGCCGCGAGAATCTGCACTTCGCGCTCAAAGCGCGCCCGATCGGCCGCGCCCGCGAACCGTCCCTCCAGGATGACCTTGACGGCGACCTTGCGCTTCGTTGCGAGCTGCATCGCCAGATAGACGATCCCCTGCCCGCCGCGGTGAATCTCCCGAATCAGCTCATAGCCCGGAATGGCGTCGGGCGGAACTCCGGCCCCCGCCGCGTCACGGACCGCTCCCGGCGACGTGGTCGTCAGCTCGCCAACGGTCACGACAAAAGTCGAGTCCCCGCTCGCGTTCGCCCCCGCCGCGGGCGCCACGCGTTGGTCGGCGGCGGCAATGGCGCCGTGGACGAGTGCGAGCTTGCGGAGTTCCTGCTCCAGCTCCGGCGCCAGCGTGGGGTGGGCGGCCAACGCGCCGGACAGGTCCAGCGTCTCGCCCCGGTCCAGCCGGGCCGCATACGCGGCGACCAACTCGCGGACCACTTCCGCGCGTTGCGGCGGCGATTGCGGTTCTTTCAGATCATCAGCCACGACTTTCTCGCTGGCGTCGCACCTGTCTGCAGGTGACGGTTTCGACGCGTCGTCACGCTGCCGATGAGCTGAATCAGCGCCGTCCGCTAGCAGGCTGCTAAGAAAGGCGGGCCGTAGCGTCGGCCCTCAGTGGCCGACGCCGAAATTCCGCGGCTTCTTGCACTCGCCGTCGGCCGCAGAGAGCCGACGCTACAGTTCTTTAGCGACCTGCTAGTCGCGAGTGTCGGCCTTGTGCGAACCGGCCTCGCCGCCGCGAAGCCGCTCGATCGCCTCGCGCAGCCGTTGGAGTCCGCGGTGACACAGCATCCGGGCGGCGCCGCTCGTTTTTCCGACGCGCTCGGCGATTTCCTCGATGCCCAGCCCCTCGACGTAGCGCAGCGTCAGGCATTCTCGGTAATCCGTTTCCAGGCTCGCCAGCGCCGACTGCACCAGGCTGACGTCCTCGCGGCGAGCGACCGACCGGCTCGGCGTGCGCGAGTGCACCGACAGCATCTCCAGCAGGTTGATCGTGGCCTGGTCGTCGCCCTTGGGAGAAACGTCGATCGCGCGCCGCTTGCCGCCGCGCTTCCGGGCCCGCAGCCCCTTGATCATGTCGAGCATGCGATGCTCCGCGACGCGGATCACCCACGACACGAACGCGTCGAATTCGCTTCCTTCAAACGTCCCGATTTCGCGGCAGACGACGATGTACGCTTCCTGCAGCACGTCGTCGGCGCTCAGCAATCCGCTCAGGTCGGCGGGGAGCCTCCCCGAAATCGCCGCCGATGCTCGGTCATGAAGGGATAGCAGCAATTGTTGCAGCGCCGCCCGATCGCCGCTCCGGGCGCGACTCAGCCACTCAGATGGGTTCGCACCGGCTGCCATCATTGAACCGACCGGCCCGGCGAAACGTGCGCTCTGGCGACATCAACCGCGACTTCGCCCGGTATCGTACCCGAACTGCAGCCGCCACGGAGCCGCGATAACTCACCAAGGCGACTCGGGATAGCGCAGTCGCCGCCGAGCTTGCGGGAAGCGGGGCCTCAAGACTCCGGCGAACGGTTCCTCGCCGTCCGGGGTGAACGACCGCCGGGCGGGCTCGACCCGCGGCGTTTTTTCCACTCGCACGCGATATTCTTGCCCACCAGTTCGCCCAGTTGCCGGCACCAAACAGCCGACATGGTGCGGCAGATTCCGGCCGTTTCGGCCGGCGGAAAGCCGGCATGCGGGCAACCAAAATCACAAATCTCCGGCACAACCGGCAGCGGCCGGGCGGTATGGCGGCGCTTGGCCATGATCTCATCATACTCGGGGCGACGAGTTGGTTTTGCCGACACGGCAGGCTCAGCGGGCATGATGTTTGACGGGCGCGGCGTGCACACCTGTCCGAACCCGCCGCGCCAAGCGGCGGGTCGACGTCCCCGGCCCGTGTCACGCCGAGTGCAGACGAGCGTCAACCCGCCGCTTGGCGCGGCGGGTTCGGAAAAACGGTCCGCCTCGCCACTCCATCCCGTCGGCGCCACGGTCGTCTACTTCATCAACCGCCCAAGCTGGTTCACCGTCGCGCGGAGGTCTTTCGGCCGCAGGGCCTCGAACGTCATTCGCTGTCCGCTGCGCGGATGCTCAACCGTGAGCCGGGCGGCGTGCAGCGTCAGCCGCGCGATCAGCGGGCGCTCTTCGTGGCGGGCGCTGGGGTGGTAGCCGGACTTGTAATCTGACAGGAGCAGCGCCTTGGCCCCGCCGTAGAGCGGGTCGACCGAGAGGGGGTGGCCGGCGGCCGCCATGTGGACGCGAATCTGGTGCGTGCGGCCGGTGACCGGGCGACATTCGAGCAGCGTGTGGCCGGCGACACGTTCGAGAATGCGATAGTGAGTGCGGGCGGGCTTGCCGTGCCGCGAGCGATCGACGCGGGCCTTGTTGTTCTCATACGAAAGGGGCAGATCGACGTCGCCGTCGCTGGTGACATAGCCGGTGACCAGCGCTTCGTAGAACTTCTCGACCGTGCGCTCCTCGAATTGCCGCACCAGGCTTCGCTGCGCGTCGAGCGTGCGGGCGAGGATCATCACGCCGCTGCACTCGCGGTCGAGCCGGTGAATGCCGCGGAGCGCCTCGTCGGGCGTGAAGGGCGGCATCTTCCGCAGCACGTCGATCAGCGCGGCTTCATCGTCGCGGCTGCGGGTCGAAAGCAGCCCGGACGGCTTGTCGATGACGAGAATGTCGTCGTCGAGGTACAGAACGGTCGGAAGCGGCATGCGCAAGACCGCGCTCATGGCGGAGCCGCCTGCAGCGCCACCAGCCGGAGTTGCACCACCCGCGGGGGCCCGACCAGCGCGACGCCCGGCGGGAGGATGATCTCGATCTCGACCGTGCGGAAATCGGTCGAGGGCGGTTCCAGCTCGCGCGTAATGGGGACCAGCGCCCGCACGTCCTGCGGCCGCAGCGACTCCACCAGCGGGCGCTCGCCTTCCACGTCGAACTCGAGCAGCCACTCGTTCGGGTCGCGGCGCTCCACGCCGTAACGCTCCAGCATGCGCGGGCTGAAATCGTAGCGCACGGTGATGCCCGACAGGCGGCGCGTGACGGACTGCCCGACGACGCGCAGGCTGGCCGACACCTCGGCCGGCTCGACCGCCAGCAACTCGACGCCATTGATGCGCGGCGACAGCGCCAGGCGTTCGAATGTCTGTGTTTTCCCGGGTTCAGCGGCGGCGAGACGATCTTGGAGCGGAAGCTCGATGGCGCGATCGGTCTCGGCCAGGCGGTCGAGATCGCGGCGGCGGAGCGAGACCCTGACCTCCGCGGGTGACACGTTGACGTCGGCGACGCGCGCCCGGCCGCTGCCGACGCGGACGGGCATCATGACGGCCGCCTTCTCATCGACGACGAAGGTGACCGTGTCGGGCAGCACTTTCTCGATCGACACGCCGCGGGCGCGAACGGCCGCGGAGCGCTCCAGCAGCTCAGCCGCCGGCACGCTGTATCGACCGGGCTTGGAGCGCGTGTCGTCCAGCACCCACTCGGCCGGCAGCGGCGTTCGCTGGGCGGCGGCGCGCAGCGCCTCCACCGCGCGGGTCGAGCCGCGCAGCGTGACGCTGACGGTGGCCTGGCTCGGCAGCTCGACGTCGACCACGAGACCGGGCTGCGGCGCCGTGATGCTGAGCGTCATCGGCACGCCGCCGGCGCTGATCTGGCTGGCCTGGTCGGCGAGATACCAGATGATGCCGGTGAGGCCGGCCACGATCGCGGCCCGGCGAACCTGGTGCAATCGCGTTCGCAGCGTCCGCGGCACGCGGACCTGCACGTCGGCATGCAGCCGCGTGCTCAGATCATCCGGCAGCCGCTCGAGCGGGATGTTCGAATGCAGCTCCCCGTTGTCGGCCAGCGAGATGCCGCCGGTCTCCTCCGAAACAACCAGCACGAGCGCGTCCGTTTCGTAGCTCATGCCCAGCGCCGCGAGGTGGCGGCTGCCCAGGGCGGCGTCGATCTCATCGCTTTCGAGCGTGGGAAACTGGCAACTCGCGGCCACGACGCGGTTGCCGCTGACGATGACGCCCAGGTCGTGCAGCGGGGAGTTCGGAAAAAAAACGGCGTTGAGCAGGGCCGGCGACAGCTCGGCGTTCAGAATGGTCCCATTCTCCGCCCAGCCGCGAAGGTCCACGTCGCGCTGAATGGCGATCAGCGCGCCGCACTTGTTTCTCGTCAGGTGGCCGGCCGCTTTGACCAGCGAGTTGATCTGCCGCGACTGCGGCGAGCGGCGGCGCGAGAAGCTCACGTCTCCCGCACGGATGACGGCCCGCCGCAGCTCCGGCTGGAATGCGACCAGCGCGATGAACGCCAGCCCGAAGATCAGGTAGTTGTAGAGCAGTTCGAGCCGGGTCCAGCCCATCTGGGCGGAGAGCACGCGCACCACGAGCGTGATGGCGATCAGCACCATCAGCAGGCCGCGCAGCGGGCGCGTGCCGCGCGTGCCGCGCAGAACGCTCATGCACCAGTTCACCGACAGGCCGATCAGCAGCAGCTCCACGCCGACCGCGCGCGGGTCGTACGCGTCGCTGCGAAGCCGGTCGATGAACTGAAGCAGCGTGTCGAGCATCGGCGGACAGTATAGAATCGCTGCGCCGGCGGCTCCATCGGCCGCACGCAGGAAGTCGGGCAGCCGGAAATGACCGACGCGCAGCGCAGCCTCCTTCAGCGAAATGTCGCCGCCGTCCGCGAGCGCCTCGCGGCCGCGAGCCGTCGCAGCGGGCGGGCGGCGGACGCGGTGACGCTGGTCGCCGTCACGAAGTACGTCGAGCCGCCGATGATTCGGGCGCTGCTGGATTGCGGGCTGACGCAACTGGGCGAGAGCCGCGTGCAGCAGCTTGTGAGCCGCGCATCCCAGATCGGCCGCGGGGCCTGCTGGCACATGATCGGGCACCTGCAGCGAAACAAGGTGAAGCCGCTGCTGGCGGCTTCGCACGTGATTCACTCGCTGGATTCGACGCGGCTGGCCGACGAGATCCAGCGGCACGCGGCCGACATGGGGCTGCGGGCGGACGTATTCGTCGAAGTGAACATCGCGGGCGAGCTGAGCAAGGAAGGCGTGGCCCCGGCCGGGGCGGCGGCGCTGTGCGAACACGTGGCGCGCGCCGACGCGCTCCGGCTGCGCGGACTCATGACCCTGGCGCCCATCTCGGACGATCCGCAGTCGGCCCGGCCGCACTTTGCGGCGTTGCGGGAGCTGCTCGACGAGCTTCGCCGCAGCGGAGCGGCGCCGCCGAGCTGCGGTGACCTCTCCATGGGCATGAGCCAGGATTACGGCGTCGCGGTGGAGGAGGGGGCGACGCTGGTGCGCGTGGGGTCGGCCTTGTTTGAAGGGTTGGGGTCGCCGGAAACCGAGCCGGCGCGATCCGCATGATCGTCGACGTGGACCTCTTCATCCTGTTTCGCACGGTCATTTTCGCGGTCGTGGCGGCGCAACTCTTCTCATCGATCACGGCATGGAGCCTGAGCCTGGCGCGGGCCCTGCGCGGCGAAGATCCGCACCGGCGGCTGCTGCGCGTCTATCTCTCGTATCATCTGGTGACCGTGCGAAGCGCGCCGCTGGTTCGCGAGCTGTGGCAGATCGCCCTCTGCATCGCATTTCTTATCACACTCTGGGCCTTGCACGCGCGCGTCTAGGTACGCCTGCTAAATCCCCGGGCGCGCCGGTTCGATGACTTCCACACCGGCGAAGACCCAACGGCGAAATCCGCCGGTTTTCTTCGCGACCGATGAGAGGGCGGCTTCCGCAGATGCAAGGCAACCCGACGCTCCGGGGCGTGCGCGCGTCCGACGACATCGTCCGGATGCTGCTCGACCAGTTGGATCAGTCCGACGGAAGCGGCGCCGTGAGCGGCATGAGGGCGGCCGAGCGCTTTGCTTATCGCCGACATTCGCTGCGCGTCGACGTTCAGCAGCCTGACGGGTCGTGGCTCTCGTACGTCTGCCCCACGCGGAACATCTCTCGCGACGGCGTGGGGCTGCTGCTGGGGCAGTTCGTCTACGCCAACACGCGCATCCGGATTCACCTGGTTACGCTGCAGAACCAGACGCAGCAGGTCCTGGGCGCCGTGATGAACTGCCGCTACATCCCCGGAACGGGGTCAGTGCATGAGGTCGGCGCCAGACTCGACGCGCCGGTCGACGTCGCGATGTTCAACCGTGACGCCCAGCGGCTGCACGTACTTCTGGTTTCGGCCGATCCGGCGCTGACCGGCGCCGCTTCACAGCTTCTCGCAGCGCTGAACATCGATTGCACAGTCGCGGACAGCGCCGACGCGGCTTTCACCGTCGCAGGCGACGGGCCGCGCGCGATCCTGTTCGACGGGGCGGCGCCGGGCTTTGACGCGGCGCGGACGGCCGGCGCCGCGCGGCAAGCGGGCAATGTGCGCCCCCTCTTGTGTCTGGCCGGCGACGCCGCGCAGGCCGATCAGGCGCTCGCGGCCGGCTTCAACTGGTTCGTCGAAAAGCCGTTGTCGGTCGACGGGCTGAACGCCGCGCTCCACGAGGTGCTGGACGATCCACGCTTCAGCTCGGCCATACATGAACCCTTGATGAAGGACTTCGTCGACGGGTTCGTGGCGGAGCTGCGCGGACGCGTGCTGGAATTCGAACAGGCGTTTGTCGGCGGAAGCAAGAATGCGCTGTCGGCGGCGGCGCAGGCAATTGCCGACGAGGCGGCCCAGTTCGGGTTCGACGCCATCGGCGCCGCGGCCCGCGCGCTTTCCGACGCGATCGCCGCCGGCGCGACCGACCGCGCCGTGCGGCAGGCGCTGAACCGGCTCACACGCGCGTGCCTTGCTGCGCGCTCCATGTCGCTCGCGCCCATCGGCGCCCGGCCGGCGCCTCCGGCCTGAGCGGGAGGCGCGTTCAACCGCCGGACAGCAACGCCACAAACGGGTTGATGTCGAGGATATCGACGTTTCCGTCGCCGTTCAGGTCGCCGGCAGTGATGTCACACTCTGGATAGGCGGCGGCATACGCGAGCGGATCGCTGACCGCCAGCGTGAAGGCATTGATATCCAGAATGTTCACCTGGCCGTCGCAATTCATGTCGCCCGGCAACGGCGGCGCCAGGTTGTAGAAGATCACCACGCACGGCTGCCCGCTGGTGCCGATGACCAGGTCGGGCCACTGATCGCCATTCACGTCGCCGAACGCGATGGCGTTGCCGACATTGGGTGAGTCGTACGTCCAGGAGGGCGTCGAGCTGAGCACGCCGCCGTTATTCAGGTAGATGTGCGTCTGGCCGTTGCTGAAGTTGACCTCGGCGTAGTCCTGATCGCCGTCGCGATCGACGTCGCAGAAGGCGATCTCCTGCTGACCGAAGAAAGTCGCGCCCGACGTCCACGTCACGCTCAGGGCGCCGTCGTCGTTGCTCCAGAGCGCCGTCGGACTGGACCCGATCATGAGATCGGGCGAGCCGTTGTCATCCACGTCCGCCCAGGCGACGCCGCGCTTCGAGGCGGTGCTGCCGTCGGTCCAGATCGGCGTCGTCTGCAGCGTTCCGTTGACGTTGCGGTAGATCGCGCTCTGGAAATTCACCCACTTGGCGACGGCCACGTCCAGCCATCCGTCGCCATCGTAATCCGCCGCCGCGGCGGTATTCTGAATCGACGACTCGGCCGATTGCCAGCTTGGCGTGGTCTCCAGCGCGCCGGCGTTGTTTCGAAAGAAGTAGATCGGGCGGTAGGGATTGGGGTCCAGCCCCTGGTTGGTCGTCAGCAGATCCAAGTCATTGTCGTGATCGATGTCGAAGAGCAGGCCGGACGTCGCCCAGCCGGCGATCGGCGGCGTCGACTGCCAATCGGGAACCGTGTCGGGTCCCGCCGCCGCGCCGTAAAACATGATGACGGGCGAAAACGACGACCCGCCGTCCACTGAGACGATGTCCGGATAGGTGTCCAGATTCACGTCGCCTACCTGGAGATCGCCGGTGTGCCGTTCGACCGACGACGTCCAGCTTGGATTCGCCTCGGGAGTTCCGCCGACGTTGTAGTAGATGTAATTCTCCCAGTCGGTATAAGGCGGAAAACTCTGGCTGATATAACAGCCCACCAGCACGTCCCCTGCCTGGTCGTTGTTCATGTCCGCCACGCGGACCGAACCCACCTGGCGACGGATCGAGTTCTGCCAGTCCGGCGTCGTACCGAACGGTACGCCGGCGCCGCGCGTGATAACCTGGCCGTCCGTCGCGGACGGCCGCAGCAGCACCGTCTCGCGGCCGTCCTTGGACGTTTCGATTCGTACAGCATCAGAAAGTGCGGCGGGTGCAACACAGATGAGCACCAGCGGAATCGTGGCAAAGCGAATCATGGCAGTTACCTCCTGTTGCGGCATACGAGCTCATCCCCCGCTCGCCCTGATGCAATCAGTATAACGCCCGCGGCCGCAATTTTGGGGGACCGGCCTCTGGCCGGTCTTTGCCTGGCTGTGGCCAGCGTTTCTGGCAGACACCGCCGACCAGGCCGCATTTCCGAACCCGCCGCGCCATGCGGCGGGGTGACCATCGTCCGTGAGCGGCGTCACACAGGCCGGGGACGTGACCCCGCCGCTTGGCGCGGCGGGTTCGGACAGATCAGTCCGCGTCCTCTCCGATCGCGACTTTCCGATATGCTGTACGCATGGCGTTTCGGGACCATCTGCGGATCGATCCGGCTTATCGGGAGTTGCTGCGGGCGGCGCGCTTGGACAGCGTGCAGGCCGTGCTGGAGCGCGTCGATGGGCGCGTTGCGGCCTGGAGCCGAACCACCGATACGCTCTACGTCCCCGGGCCGACGGCCGGCCAGGGCTACTATGTCAAGCGTTACTTCTATCCCCGCTGGCGCAACCGAATCCGCGGAATGCTCCGCGGGACGTTTTTCGGCATGCACCGCGGGCAGGCCGAGTACACGTCCCTGCTGGCCATGCAGGCCCTGGGCGTTACGTCGGCTCGCCCGGTGGCCCACGGCTCGCGACGAATCGGCCACTTCCTGAGCGCATGCTTCCTGATCACCGAGGAGGTTCCCGAAGCGTGCAATCTCACGACATTCGCGCAGCGCGTCGCCGCAGGCGCTGAGACCCTCACGCCGCCACAGCGGCAGGGCATGACCCGCCGCCTGGCGGAGCTGGTGGCGACCATGCACGAGGGCGGCTTCTCGCACGGACAGCTATTCTGGCGAAACGTGCTGGTCCGCCGTGGGCTGGACGGCATGTGCGAGTACTTCTTCCTCGACGCCGAGCCCATGCGCCGCTGGGAGCGCTGGGGCCGCGGACGCGACTGGTGGATCGAGGAGATCGCCCATCTGACGGCGTCGGCGACGTCCTTCACCACGCGAAGCGAGCGGCTGCGGTTCATGATGGCCTACCTGAGCGCCCGTCGCCTGACGCCGCAGGAGAAGCGCTACATCCAGGCGGTCGAGCGCCTGTCGCCGCCGCTGCAGCGCCACGAACAGCAGCGAATCAAGATGAACCGCCTGTTTGATGAGTGGAATCGCCAACTCGAGCGCGAGCAGCGCGCCGCCGCGGCGGGAGGGCCGGCGTGACGCGCCGCAGCGAGGTGTCTTCGGCCGGTCGGGAACGGTTGGACGAAGCCGGGCTGGCCGGCGGCCGCGAGTTGATCGACGCCGCCCTGAGCGATGCGCGCACGGCGGGCGAGTGGGAATGCCTGTCGAAACCGGGACTCGGCAGTCGGCAGCGCTGGCGCTGGCGCGCCGCACAGGCGACGGCTAGGCCGGGGCTGTATCTCAAGCGCTATCTGGGCGCACCGCTGGCGGCGCAATGGGACCGGCTGGTCCGGCAGAGCCCGCTTCGCAGCCGGGCATGGTGGGAATACGCGCAGTGCAGCGGTCTGCTCGAGGCGCACATCGCCGCCCCGAGGCCTCTGGCCGTGTCAGAGGAGATGGTCGGCCCGTTCGAGCGGCGCAGTGCGGTGGCTCTGGAGCAGGTGGCGGGCGAGGCGTTCGATCGGCGTTGGAGCGAGGCCTGCCGCCTGGCAGCGCCGGTCACGCAGCCGACGCCGCGGCAGGATCTGGCCCGGCGGCTGGGGCGGTTTATTTCTGCGTTTCATCAAACCGGCCGCTGTCATCGTGATTTGTACCTGTGCCATGTGTTCGTTGAGCTGGATCTGGAGGCGCAACGGCCGCCGAACTTCGCCCTGATCGACCTGGCCCGCGTACACCATCCGCGCTGGCGGCGAATGCGCTGGTTGATCAAGGACCTCGCGCAGCTCGACGCCTCGGCGCGGCAGATCGGCGCGACGCGAACGGACCGGCTTCGGTTCCTGCTGGCGTACCTGGGCCTGCAGCCGGGGGCGGCGCGGCTGCGCTTTTATGCAGCCCGCATTGCCTGCAAGAGCGGTGCCATTCTGCGCCGCGTTTCCCGCAAGAACGCCGTCCGGGCTGCGGAGACATGAGGCTGCTGCGAAACCGCCGTTTCAATCCGAGCCGTTTCGATCCGCGGTGTTTCGATCCGAGCCGCGCGCGTAAGCAAGCGGTTCTTACGCCTCCGCTCCCTCACGTTTGTCCATCGGAAAGTGCCCAGGGATAGCCTCATGAACGTCGCCATCGCCAGCGAGACGGTCGATGTCCGCCGCGGCGGGGCGGAGACGTCGGTGGCTGAGATGGCGCGACTGCTGGCACAGCGCGGCCTTCGGGTGGTGGTGCTGCACCGGGGCGAGTCGCGGCTGTCCGCGGACGATCCGGCCGCCGCCGCCGGTCAGCCGGAATTCGTGCCGATTCACGTCGCCGCGGGCTCGAAGACGGCCCGCACGCTGGGCTATCTGCAGCGCGTCGAGCAGTGGCGCCGCGAGCACCCGGAATTTCTCCTGCACGCCGTCACGCCGTGCCTGTCGGCGGATGTCTATCAGCCGCGCGGTGGAACGTACGCCGAGACGATTCTCCGCAGTCACGCGATGGTGCGCTCTTCCCTGTCGCGCTGGATGAAGTCGCTTGGCCGGCGGCTGAATCGGCGCCAGCAACTGCTGTTGCGGGTGGAGGAGGCGCTTTTGCGCGGGCCGCGCCCGCCGCTCGTGGCGTGCGTCTCGGATTACGTGCGGCGGCAGGTGCTGGGCGGGTTTCCGGGCTTTCCGCCGGAGCGGGCGCGAGTCGTGTTCAACGGCGTCGATGTCGTTCCGCTCGACGGCGCGGCGGCGGCGCGGAAGCGCGTGGAGCTGCGGCAGGCATGGCGGCTGGGCGAGGGGCCGGTGCTGCTGTTCGTAGCTCACAATTTCAAGCTGAAGGGTCTGGCGGAGTTGCTGGAAGCGCTGCGGCGCCGTCCGCCGCGCGACGCGGCGTGGCGTCTGGTGATCGCGGGGCGTGACAACTCCCGGCCGTATCAGCGCCGGGCGGCCTCGGCGGGAATCGCCGAGCATTTGCGCTTCGTCGAGACGCACGTGCCGGTGGTCGAGTGGTACGCGGCGGCGGATGTTCTGGTGCATCCGACGTGGTACGACCCGTGCAGCCGCGTGGTGCTGGAGGCGCTTTGCTGCGGCTTGCCGGTGGTGACGACGGAATTGAACGGGGCGGCGGAGATGATCGCGGCGGGGGTGCATGGGCAGGTCGTTTCGCGGCCGGCGGATTTCGCGGCGCTCGCGCAGGCGATCGAGGCGTGTCTCACGCCGGCGGTTCGCGCCTCGTGCCAGGCGGCGGCAGCGGCAGCGCGCGAGCGGCTGGCGATGGCGCGGCACGTGGGGGAACTGGTGGATTTGTACGACCAGACGAGCTTGTGAACATTTGGGCGGGACGGGGGTCTGAAGCTGTGAACATTTGGGTGGGACGGGCGTCTCGCCCGTCCCCGCGGTCTGACGCTGGGACATCTTGCCCGTTCCTGATGC